>NZ_JBIAVO010000046.1:0-58289 GCF_042894345.1 Kitasatospora sp. NPDC001540 | reverse complement strand
AGACCCACCGCCCGGTCGGCACCGGTGGAGTCCAGCGCTGGGGTGGACGCGCATAAGCCCGAGCCCCGCCGGGGGGCGGGGGGGGGCCGCCCGCGGGGGGGGGGGGCCCCCCCCCCGGCGCGTTTGCGTCGCGTCCGCGTTCGCGGTGCTGACGCCGGGTCAGTGCCGCCTGCCGCAACCGCCGTTCGCCGCGCTACGGTGGCCGGGTGCCCGATCCGAACACCGCTGCCGCCGACACCGTCACCGACGACGCCCTCGCCGCCGCTGCCGCCTTCCAGGCCGAGCGCCGCTACCTGGGCGCGGTGGCCTACCGCCTGCTGGGCTCGGTCGCCGACGCCGAGGACGCGCTCCAGGACGCCTGGCTGCGCTGGCAGTCCGCCGACCGGACGGACGTCGCCGACCCGCGCGCGTACCTGACCACGGTGGTCACCCGGCTCTGCTACGACCAGCTGGGCTCGGCCCGGGCCCGCCGGGAGGCGTACGTCGGCGAGTGGCTGCCGGAGCCGGTGCTGGCGGACGCCGCGGACTCCCCCGCCGAGGTGGCCGAACTGGGCGAGCAGGTGTCGGTGGCGATGCTGGCGGTGATGGAGCAGCTGACCCCGGCCGAGCGGGCGGCGTTCGTGCTGCACGACGTGTTCGCGGTCGGCTTCGACGAGATCGCCCCGGTGCTGGACCGCTCCCCCGAGGCCGCTCGCCAGCTCGCGTCCCGGGCCCGCCGCCGGGTCCGCGGCGGCGGTCGGCGCGCGGCGGTCGACCCGGTCGAGCACCACCGGGTGGTGTCGGCGTTCACCGCCGCGGCGGCCGGCGGCGACCTGGCCACGCTGGTGTCGATGCTCGACCCCGAGGTGGTCTGGCACGCCGACGGCGGCGGCATCGTCAACGCGGTGCGCCGCCCGGTGCACGGCGCGCCGTACGTCACCCGGCTGCTGCGCAAGTTCACCACCCGCGCGATCGCCCCCGACCGCCCGCTGGTGCCCGCCCTGGTCAACGGCGAGGCGGGCGCGGTCTGGTACGCGGCGCCCGGCACGGTCGGCGGCGTCCTGGCGTTCACCGTCGAGAACGGCCTGGTCACCGCCGTGTACGTGATGGTGAACCCGGAGAAGCTCGGGCACCTCCAGGAAGTGTGACCCGGATCACGGTCACGTTCCGGCGGGCTGTCCAGTCCCCCTTCCAGAACCGCAACCGGCGGGGTCACGGAGGAGGACGAGATGACCGGCAAGCACATCGTGGTGATCGGCGCGGGCTACGCGGGGCTGTCCGCCGCCGCCAGGATCGGTCGCGGCCCGGACCGGGTCACCCTGATCGCCCCCGAGCAGCGTTTCACCCACCGGGTCCGGCTGCACGAGCTGGCCGCCGGACGCCAGGTCACCCGCCCCGAGATCGCCCGGGTGCTGCGCGGCCGCAAGGTCACCCACCGGGCCACCCGGGCCGTCGCACTCGACCTGGCCGCCCGCGAGGTGGTCACCGCCGACGGCGACCGGGTGGCGTACGACACCCTGGTGTACGCGCTCGGCAGCCGCACCAGCTGGGGCGGGGTGCCGGGCGCCGCCGAGCACGCGTACCCGACGGAGCGCGCCGAGGAACTGCGCCGGCGGCTCGCCGGGGGCGCGCCCGGGACGCTCGCCGTGGTCGGCGGCGGGGCGACCGGCATCGAACTGGCCACCGAGCTCGCCGAGGCGTACCCGGCCTGGCAGGTCCGGCTGGTCGCGGCCGGGCAGGTCGGCGGCTGGCTGTCGGAGCGCGGCCGGGCGCACGTCCTGGCGGTGCTCGACCGCCTCGGGGCGAAGGTCGACGAGCACCGGCGGGTCACCGCCGTCACCGCGCACGGCCTGACCTGCGAGGACGGGGAGATCCCCGCCGAGGTGGTGGTGTGGGCCGCCTCGATGGAGCCGCAGCCGCTGGCCGCCGAATCCGGCCTGGCCGTCAACGCGCAGGGCCGCGCCCTGGTCGACGACCACCTGCGCTCGGTCTCGCACCCAGAGGTGTACGTGATCGGGGACGCCGCCGCCGTCGAGGTGCCCGGCATCGGCGAACTGCGGATGGCCTGCGCCACCGCGATGCCGCAGGGCCACTACCTGGCCAAGCTGCTCACCGGCCGCACCGACAAGCCCTTCTCGTACCGGTACGCCACCCAGTGCCTGAGCCTGGGGCGCGGCGAGGCGCTGGTGCAGCTGATCCACGGCGACGACTCGGTGCGGCCCCGCGTGCTGACCGGCGCGACCGGGCGGCTGGTCAAGGCGGGCAACATCCGGGCCGGCCCGGTTGCGGGGGTTTAAACCGGGCCCGGCAAACGCCCGCCGTTAAACGCCGCCCTAAACCCCCCGCGGGGCGGGCCCCCCCCCCGGGGGGGCCCCCCCCCCCCGGCGGCGTCATGGCGCCCCGGAGACTACTTCTTCTCCTTCGGGGCCTCCGCGTCCGTCGACAGCGCGGCGATGAAGGCCTCCTGCGGGACCTCCACCCGGCCGACCATCTTCATCCGCTTCTTGCCCTCCTTCTGCTTCTCCAGCAGCTTGCGCTTGCGCGAGATGTCACCGCCGTAGCACTTGGCGAGGACGTCCTTGCGGATCGCCCGGACCGTCTCGCGGGCGATCACCCGGGAGCCGATCGCGGCCTGGATCGGCACCTCGAACTGCTGGCGCGGGATCAGCTTCTGCAGCTTGCCGGCCATCATCACGCCGTAGTTGTAGGCCTTGTCCTTGTGCACGATCGCGGAGAACGCGTCCACCGCGTCGCCGTGCAGCAGGATGTCGACCTTGACCAGGTTGGCGGACTGCTCGCCGATGGGCTCGTAGTCGAGCGAGGCGTAGCCGCGGGTCTTGGACTTCAGCTGGTCGAAGAAGTCGAAGACGATCTCGGCCAGCGGCAGGGTGTAGCGCAGCTCGACCCGGTCCTCGGAGAGGTAGTCCATGCCCTGCAGGGTGCCGCGGCGGGACTGGCAGAGCTCCATGATCGCGCCGACGAATTCGTTCGGGGCGAGGATGGTGCCGCGCACCACCGGCTCGTACACCTCGGCGATCTTGCCGGTGGGGAACTCGCTCGGGTTGGTGACGGTGTGCTCGGTGCCGTCCTCCATGATCACCCGGTAGACCACGTTCGGGGCGGTGGAGATCAGGTCGAGGTTGAACTCGCGCTCCAGGCGCTCCCGGATGATCTCCAGGTGCAGCAGGCCGAGGAAGCCGCAGCGGTAGCCGAAGCCGAGCGCCACCGAGGTCTCCGGCTCGTAGACCAGCGCGGCGTCGTTCAGCCGCAGCTTGTCCAGGGCGTCGCGCAGCAGCGGGTAGTCCGAGCCGTCCAGCGGGTAGAGGCCGGAGAACACCATCGGGCGCGGGTCCTTGTAGCCGCCGAGGGCCTCGGTGGCGCCCTTGTTCTGCGAGGTGATGGTGTCGCCGACCTTGGACTGCCGGACGTCCTTCACACCGGTGATGATGTAGCCGACCTCGCCGACGCCGAGGCCGTCGGCGACCTTGGGCTCGGGCGAGATGACGCCGATCTCCAGCAGCTCGTGGGTCGCGCCGGTGGACATCATGGCGATCCGCTCGCGCTTGGTGAGCTGGCCGTCGACCACGCGGACGTAGGTGACCACGCCGCGGTAGGCGTCGTACACCGAGTCGAAGATCATCGCGCGGGCCGGGGCCTCCTTGACGCCGACCGGGGCCGGGATCTTCTCGACCACGTGGTCGAGCAGGTCCTCGACGCCGAGGCCGGTCTTCGCGGAGACCTTCAGCACGTCGTCCGGGTCGCAGCCGATGATGTGCGCGATCTCGGCGGCGTACTTCTCCGGCTGGGCGGCCGGGAGGTCGATCTTGTTGAGCACCGGGATGATCGTGAGGTCGTTCTCCAGCGCCAGGTACAGGTTGGCGAGGGTCTGCGCCTCGATGCCCTGGGCGGCGTCGACCACCAGGATGGTCCCCTCGCAGGCCGCGAGGGAGCGGGACACCTCGTACGTGAAGTCCACGTGGCCCGGGGTGTCGATCATGTTGAGGATGTGCGTCGTGCCCGCGCGCTCACCGGACCGCGGCGCCCACGGGAGGCGGACGGCCTGGGACTTGATGGTGATGCCGCGCTCGCGCTCGATGTCCATCCGGTCGAGGTACTGGGCGCGCATCTGCCGGGGGTCCACCACGCCGGTGATCTGCAGCATCCGGTCGGCGAGCGTCGACTTGCCGTGGTCGATGTGGGCGATGATGCAGAAGTTGCGGATCACCGCCGGGTCAGTACGGCTGGGCTCTGGCACGTTGCTGGGGGTCGCGGGCACCTTGGTCCGATTTCTGATCCGATCAATATGGTTCCGTCCATCCTCCCATGCCGAACGGCCCGCGGTCCCTTCCCGCCCGAGCGGACGTGCGGGACGATCGCCCCATGATCTTGGAAAGCGCCCTGCTCGACGTCCGCCCCGGCCAGGAAGGAGCCTTCCTCGCCGCCTTCGCCGAGGCCCGCCCGCTGATCGCCGCCCAGCGCGGCTTCCGCTCCCTCGAACTGCGCCGCTGCCTGGACGCGGGCAGCACCTCCCGCTTCCTGCTGCAGGTCGGCTGGGACACCCTGGAGGACCACACCGAGGGCTTCCGCCGCTCTCCCGAGTACGGGCGCTGGCGCGAACTGCTGCACCACTTCTACGACCCGTTCCCGACCGTCGAGCACTACGGCGAACCGCTGCTCACCGCCTGACGGGCCGTCGGCCGCGGGGCCCCGCGGTCCGGTTTGGGCCGACCGGGACGGCCCTGGTAGCGTGGGCGGCTGCACTCCGCCACCGGCATGCCCTCTCAGCAGTCCGGACGGCAACCGGAGTGCGACCCGTCGTAGCAACGATTCACACAGACTGAGGCTCTTTCGTGGCGAACATCAAGTCCCAGATCAAGCGCAACAAGACCAACGAGAAGGCGCGCCTGCGCAACAAGGCCGTCAAGTCCTCGCTGAAGACCGCCCTGCGCAAGGCCCGCGAGGCCGCCGCCGCCGGTGAGACCGAGAAGGCCACCGAGCTCGCCCGCGCCGCCTCCAAGGCCCTCGACAAGGCCGTGAGCAAGGGCGTCATCCACAAGAACCAGGCCGCCAACAAGAAGTCGGCGATCACCAAGCGCGTCAACGCCGCCGCCTGACCCAGGCCCTTCCCGCACGGCCCCGCCGTGCGCCCGGTGCCCCTCGGCACCACCCGGTCGGCGTGACCCCGCGGCCCTCTACCCGCCACCGCCGACCACCCGCTCCCGGAGCCCCGGCCCTCTACCCGGAGCTCCGACGAGCAGCACGACCCGTACCGCACGCGGCCTGCGTTCGCCACGCGGGTGCGGTACACCAGCTTCACAGCTCCACGGTGAGAGCGCCCCGCGCGGGCCCTCACCCCACTGCCCGCCCGGGCCTCCCGGGCGGGCAGTCGGCGTTCCGGCTCCACCGGCCGGACCGACGCCCGGGCCCACCCCAGTGCCCCGACGCCCCAGTGCCTCGGCGCCCGGCGTCCCGGGCCGTCAACGACCTCAGCCGGCGCCTGCCCGTCCCACGGGTCGGCGCGACCTGCCACGTCGGCCGACCCCGCGCCCGTCCGGTTCCCCTGTTTCCCGTCGGCCCGGCGCGGAGCGCCCCGGAGGCCCTCCCCCGGCCCCGTGCCAACTGCTAGTAGGAGCGGGACCCGGCCCTGGAGGCGCGGGCGACGGCGACGACGGCCCGCTCGAGCGCGTACGCGGGGTCGTCGGAGCCGCCCTTCACGGCGGCGTCGGCCTCGGCGACGGCGGTCAGCGCGGCGGCCACTCCGTCGCCGGTCCAGCCGCGCATCTGCTGGCGCACCCGGTCGATCTTCCAGGGCGGCATGCCGAGTTCGCGCGCCAGGTCGCCGGGCCGCAGGTTGCGGCCCGCGGAGGCGAGTCGGCCGATGCTGCGGACGCCGGAGGCGAGTGCGTAGGTGATGCCGGTCGGCGGCTGGCCGACGGCCAGGGCCCAGCGCAGCCGCTCCAGGGCCTCGGCGGCCCGGCCGGTCACCGCGAGGTCCGCCACCTCGAAGCCCGTCGCCTCGGCGCGACCGCTGTAGTACTTGGCGACCGCCGTCTCGTCGATCGGACCTTCCACGTCAGCCGTCAACTGGCTGCACGCGGCGGACAGTTCCCGCAGGTCGCTGCCCAGCGCGTCCAGCAGCGCCTGGCAGGCCTCGGGGGTGACGGCCCGCCCCAGGGTGCGGAACTCGTTGCGGATGAAGGCCAGCTTCTCGTTCGCCTTGGTGAGCTTCGCGCAGGCGACCTCCCGGGCGCCCGCCTTCTTCGCCGCGTCCAGCAGCCCCTTGCCCTTGGCGCCGCCCGCGTGCACCAGTACCATGATCACTTCTTCGACGGGCGACTCCAGGTACGCCTTGACCTCCTTGACCGAGTCGGCCGAGAGGTCCTGCGCGGCCCTGACCACGATGACCTTCCGCTCGGCGAAGAGCGAGGGCGTGGTGAGCTCCGCCAACTGGCCCGGTTGCAGGGCTCCCGGCGCGAGGTCCCGGACGTCCGTCTCCGGGTCCGCCGCCCGCGCCGCGGCCACCACCTCGGCGACCGCGCGGTCGAGCAGCAGCTCCTCCTGGCCGACCGCAACGGTCAGCGGGGCGAGCAGGTCGTCGGGTGCACTCTTCCTGGCCATCGCATACCAGGATCGCACGCCGCGACGACAGCCCACCGCGCCACGGCCCTTCCCCCATCATCCTCCCGCTCCTTTCCCGCACGCGTGTCCGCACCCCGGCCGGGAGCCGGGGCCGATGCCGTGCCTGCCCCGGGGCTGAGGAAAATGATGACGTGATCGAGAACAATGACCGTCAGTTGCTCGTCCTCCCCGACCGCGATGCGGCGGAAGAGGTTGCTGAGGAGTTGAGCGTGCGTTGGCCCGAGCTGGGCGACGTCGAAGTGGTCCGGGAGTCCCTCGCCGGGGAGGACGACGCCGAGGACGCCCAGTGGCTGGTGGTGGTCGAGGCCCCTGAGGACGAGGGCTGGACCACCCGGTTGCTGACCGAGCTCGACCAGCTCGTCGCCGAACAGGACGGCTGGCGGGAACAGGGCTGACGCTCGCTCCTCCCACCACCCGACCGACCACCCACGACGCTCACCGGTCCGCCCGAACGAGGTGCCCCACCCGTTCGGGCGGGCGTTCCCCCCACCGCCCACCGCTCCGGTGCCCGCCCCCGGTCCCGGCGGTCAGCCGTGACCCGGGTGCGGGTGCGCCGCCACGGCCAGGGTCCGCGCGTCGCCCAGGACCGCGATGTCCCCGGAGCGGTCGGTCCGGACCACCGTCGCACCGAGCGCCCTCAGCCCGGCGAGGGTCCGAGGTGCCGGATGCCCGTACGGGTTGCCCGCCCCGCAGGAGATCAGGGCCAGCCGCGGACGGAGCGCGGCCATCAGCGACCAGTCCTGGTTCGCCGACCCGTGGTGCGCCACCTTGAGGACGTCCACCCTCCCCACCCCCGGCGGCCCCGGACCGCTCCGGGCCGCACTCCGGTCGGCATCCACCGTCCGCCCTGTCCGGGCTGCGGGCTCTTCCTCCTTGCCTGCCGGGGGAGTTGGCACACCACCGCCACCGTTCGTTCCTTCCTCCGGCGCCCGGGAGAAGGGCCGGGGCGGTTCGCCGAGGGCCAGCACCGCAGCCTGGGCCGGGGGTTCCAGGTCTCCGAGCAGGGCGACTCGCAGCGGGGCTGCGGACGGGCCGAGCACGGCGAGGATCGCGATGCTGGAGTTGTTCGGCCCCTCGGCGTCGGCTGCCGGGGGCGAGGTCGGCCACAGGACCTCCCAGGCCAGTTCCGCACCGGCGGTGCGCCGTTCACCGCGCTGCGCGTGCTCCACCGGGATGCCGTCGGCCGCCGCCCAGCGGAGCACCCGGGACCGTTCGCCGTCCGACTCTTCCGTGTTCGTCACCTCGATCGCACCGATCGACCGACCGCGCAGCACTCCTGGGACGCCTTCCACGTGGTCGGCGTGGAAGTGGGTCAGGATCAACAGCGGGACTCGGACCACGCCGAGGCTCCGCAGGCAGGTGTCGGCCGCCTTGGGATCCGGCCCGGCGTCCACCACCACGGCACTCTCCGGCCCGACGGGCAGCACCGTCATGTCGCCCTGTCCGATGTCGCACACCGCCAGCCGCCAACCCGGTGCGGGCCAGCCGGTCGCCAGCCGGACGACGGCCGGCGGACGCAACAGCACCAGCGGCAGCAGCAGGGCGGCCACGAGGGCGACCAGCGCCCTGCTCCGACGGTGCCGCAGCCGTCGGTCGGCCAGTAGCGGCGGTAGCGCCCAGACCAGCGACACGATCACCACCACCAGCAGGACCGCACCGAACGGCCCGGCGGGCCAGGCAAGTTCGGCCCCCGGCAGTTCCGCCCCGCGCCGGGCGACGGTGACCAGCCAGCCGACCGGCAGCGCCGCGAGGTCCGTCAGGAACTCCGCCGCGCCCTTCGAGAGGGGTGCGATCGCGAGCGCACCGAACCCGAGCAGGGTGGCGGGGGCGACCGCGATCTCGGCCAGCAGGTTGCACGGCACCCCGACCAGGCTGATCCGGGGCGCGAGCAGCACGGTGACCGGCGAGCAGAACGCCTGCGCCGCCGCGGTGGCACCGACCGCCGACGCCAGGTGGTGCGGCCAGCGTCGGGCCCGGAGCGCCGCCGTCCACCGCGGGCCGAGCACCAGCAGCCCGGCAGTGGCCAGCGCCGAGAGCAGGAACCCGTACGAACGGGCCAGGTACGGGTCGGTCAGGACCAGGAGCAGGACCGCACCGGCCAGTGCCGGGACGCCTCTCCTCGGCCGGCCGGTGGCCAGGGCCAGGAGTCCGATCAACCCGGTGGCAGCGGCTCTGAGCACGCTCGGGTCGGGTCGGCAGACGGTGACGAAGGCCAGCGTCAGGGCGGTTCCGAGCAGGGCCGTGGTCCGGAACGAGAGGCCAAGCAGCCCGGCCAGGCCGCCGCGGGCGGGGGTGTCGGGTTCGCTCGGTGCGCCACCGACCAGGACGGCCAGGACGATCGCCAGGTTGGCGCCGCTCACCGCGACCAGGTGACCGAGGTCGGTGGCCCGGAAGGCGTCCGACAGGTCGTCGGGCAGTCCGGACACGTCGCCCACCACCAGCCCGGGAAGCAGCCCCCGGGTGTCCGGCGGCAGGTGGTCGCAGGCGTCGCGGAGCCCTTTGCGGAGGTGGGCCGCGAGACGCTGCGGGAGGTTCGGCGGCGCGATGAGACGCGGCGGCCCCTGCGGGACGAGCAGCGCCGCGCTGTCGGTACGGCGTCCCCCTCGCGACCCGCCCGCGGCCTGCGGTTGTTCCGGCAGTACTTCTGCTCGTAACTCCAGTGCGGTGGAAGGGGTCAACTGCTGCCACGGGTAGTCCTCCTGGGAGCGGATCAGCAGGGTGACGGGGGTGCGGGTGGCTGTCGGCGGCGACGCGGGGTCACCCCCGGAGGCGGGGTGGGTGCGGATTCGGGTGACGAGGGCGGCGACGGTGAGGGTGGGGCGGGACAGCGAGCTGCCCCGGGTGTGCGGGTCGTGCTGCTTCGGATCGCCCGTGACGGTCAACTCGACGGTGACCTCGGGGTTGGCGGGTTTCTCCTCGGCCGGTTCCGTCGCACCTCGCTCGTCGCCGTCGGCCTGCTGCCCGGCCCGGGTGGACGGTGGCGCGGTCGGCGGAAGGGGTGGGCGGGCCAGCGCGGGCAGCGGGCCCCGGTGCAGGTCGGCGGTGTGCAGGACGGTGGTGGTGGCCGCCGCGGCAGCGGTCAGCAGGACGGCGGCGGTCAGGCGGTGGAGCGAACGGCGCGGTCCTTTCGTGCGGAGCAGGGCGGGGGAGACCGCCGCGGCCACCAGTGCGGCCACGAGCAGTGTCGGATGTCGGTCGGGACCCAGGCCGAGGACCGCGGCGGCGACCGCCCATGCGGTGCAGGCCGGGAGGATCAGCCGGTAGTCGGTCCGGTGGTGGGTGCGGGGAGGTGTGGCCGCCATCGGGTACCTCCTCTCGGCATGGGCGGCGGTCGGCATCGTGCGGGTGGCGGCGGTCGGCATCGTGCGGGTGGCGGTGGAGGCAGCGGGCGGGTTTCAACGGACGTGCCCAGCAGAGCGGTTGATCGCCGCGCACGGAGCGGCAGGGGCTGGCGGCAGGGGCACGGCCTCCGATCGGCAGGACGGGTGTTCTCGTGGCGGCCTCGGCGCGGGAGCTGAGGCCCGGACAGAGCGCGGGATCGGGCGGTGGGGCGCCCTTCTCCGCTGCAGGCGGGCACGACGGGAAGTGGGGCCGCGGCGGGTCGGGACGGTGGCTCGGTGCGCCCCGTCGGCAGGCGGCGGCCCTGCCGACCGGGAACAACATGGCGCAGCGGCTTGTCGGGCGGGTGGCACCTCCTCATGAGGGGTCGCGGAGAGCGGACCGGGGTCGACCTGGCGGTCGGTCCGGAAGCCGGCGGGGTCAGGAGGTCAGAGGGTCAGGAGTGGCTTGAGGTCTTCGTACTTCCGCGGTCCGATGCCCGGGACGTGGCGGAGTTGGTCGAGCGACTGGAAGGGGCCGTGGGTGAGGCGGTACTGCAGGATGCGCTGGGCCAGGGCGGGTCCCACACCGGGGAGCGAGTCGAGTTGCTCCGCCCCGGCGTGGTTGAGGCTCACGGGGCCCGTGGGGGCGGCCGGGACCGCACCACCAGGCAGGGGGTCGGTGCCCACGAGGATCTGTTCTCCATCGGTGAGTGGACGGGCGAGGTTGAGGAGGCCGGTGTCGGCGCCGGGCAGCGGTCCGCCTGCGGCGGTCAGCGCGTCGGCGACCCGTGAACCCGCGGGGAGGGTTCGCAGGCCGGGGCTCTGGACTTTCCCGGCGATGTCGATGACGAGGGGTGGACTGGTCGACGGGGGTACGGGCGCTCCTTCCTCGGCCCGGTCGGAAACGGCTTCCGCCGTGGCGATGGTCGGGACGGCGACGGGGTGCGGCCGGGCCAGCCAGAAGTGCTGGACGGCGTAGCCGGTGGCGAGGACGAGCAGGACGGTCAGGCCGAGCACGGCCCGGCGGTCGAGGGCGTACGCGGCGGGGAGGCGGAACCGCAGCGGGAGTTTCGGCGGGGCGGTGGAAGGCACGGCGACAGGGTTCGGAACCGGTCGGGGCACGGGCGGCGGATCCGGGTCCGACAGGCTGTCGGCCCAGTGGTCGTCCGGGGGGTCGAAGGGTGTGAAGGGCTTCTGTGCGGCAGCCCCGTCCGGGGCGGGCTCCTCGGCGGGAGGGTCCCGTTCCGGTGGCGAGTCGGTGCCGCCGTGGCCGGAGGGGGTTGTGCGGGCGACCGCGGCGCCGGGGTCGGGGGCGGCCCGCGCGGGCGCAGCCACCGACTCCGACTCGGCCGGTTCAGCGGGCCCGGCGACGCCGCGTCCGGCCTCCGGCGGCCCGCCCGGGTCGTCCTCCGGCGCCGCCGCCCCGGCGTTCTCCGCGCCGTGGCCCAGTCGCGGGGCCGGTTCTGCGGCGCTTCCGGGGTGAGGTTCGAGGTGGTCGTCGGGGGCGGTGGGCGGGTCGGTCGGGAAGAGCCGGTCGAGGCGGGCCCGGGCGGTCTCGGTGGTCTGGCGTCGGCGGGTCTGGGGTGTGGTGATGGTCCTCATGGCGAGGACAGTAGAACGGCCCCGACGGGCCGTCGGAGAATTCGTCCGCCCCTGTGGACAACTCGGGGTTGTGGATAACTCCTGTCGCTCGAACGGGTGATTCCAGCCCGTGTCAGTGCGACGATGCGATGATCGGAGACACCACTACGGCCAGCAGGCCGGGGCCGACGTGCGCACCGATGACAGCTCCGACCTCGCTGACGTAGAGCCCCTGCAGGCCGGGGACCCGGTCCCGCAGCCGCTCCGCCAGCGGTTCGGCCCGCTGCTCGGCGGCGAGGTGGTGGACGGTGATGTCGACCGGCTGCTGCCCGGCGCGCTCGACGGCGATCTCCTCCAGCCTGGCGATCGCCCGGGAGGCCGTGCGGACCTTCTCCAGCGGCTCGATCCGGCCACCGGCCAGGTGCAGCAGCGGTTTCACCGCCAGCGCGGAGCCGACCAGTGCCTGGGCGGTTCCGATCCGTCCGCCCCGCCGAAGGTGCTCCAGGGTGTCGACGTAGAAGAAGCCCGCGGTGCCGGCGGCCCGGCTCTCGGCGGCGGCGACCACCAGGTCGAGGTCCGCCCCGGTGGCCCCGGCGCCCGTTCCGCCGCCGCCCGCCGCAGCGCTCCCGGCGTCCGAGCCCCCCGAACCGACCCGGGCCGCGTCCAGGGCCTCGGCCGATTCGGCGGCGGCCAGGACGCAGCTGCCCAGGGCCATGCCGACGAGCCGGCTGTCGACCACCCGGACCGGGATCGGCACGGTGGAGGCCGCCAACTGGGCGGCCTCCACCGTGCCGGAGAGCTCGGCCGACAGGTGGATCGAGACGATGCCCCGCGCACCGGCCTCGGCGGCGGCCCGGTAGGCGGCGGCGAAGGTCTCGGGGCTGGGGCGGGAAGTGGTCACCCGCTGCTTGGAACGCAGGGCCTCGGCGACGTCCTTCGGGGAGATCTCGACGCCTTCCGCGAAGACCCCGTCACCGACCGCGACGCTGAGCGGTACCACGCGGATGCGGTGCCGGTCCACCGCCTCCTGGGGCAGGTACGCGGTGGAATCCGTGACAAGTGCGAGGTGGCCGGGCATGAGCCGGAGGTTACCCGCCGCCGGGCCGGGAGGACAGCGCCCGCAGTTCGATGGTTTGCCCCCGAATGCGCCGGGTAACTTCTCCGAACACGGACGGCGACCACCTCGTGACGCGGGGTCAGGGGCGGTTGGGTCCCGCCGGGTTCGGCTTGCGGAGGCGGTCGGCGAGGCGGGAGAGCGGCTCGGCGGCCAGCCCGAGCAGTTCCTCGGCGCTGGTCGGGCGGCCGGCACCGAGCCCCTTCCTCCGGTCCACGGGCTCCTCGGCGGCAGCGGCGGCCGCTCCCTGGGGGCCCTTCAGGAAGTCCGCAGCCCCGGCCGTGCCCTCGGCGGCGGGCTCGGCCGGGGTCCAGTGGCGCAGCGCTCCGGCTTCGTCCTGGCACTCCTTGCCGAGCCGGGCGAGCTCGTCGTCGGCGAAACGGCGCATCCGGTCCTGGGCGGCCCATCGCAGGGAGTCCGCGGAGTGGGTGATCCGCTCGGCGCGCTCGCGCAGCTCAGGGAGCTTGGCGGCGACCCGGCCGCTGATCGGCTCGCGTTCCAGCATGCGGAGTTCGGCATCGAGTTCCGCGGCGTGCGAGTCGAGGCGGGTGAGCAACTGGAGGGCGTCCCCGAGCTGGCCGTCCTGCGGCAGGCCGGACTGCAGGACCTGGCGGGTGGAGTCCAGTGCGGTGCGCAGGGACAGCCGGAGCGCGGCGATCCGGCCCTGCTCTCCCGGCCTGGTGATGCTCTTCGCCTTCAGGGCGGCGTTCTCCATCGCCCGCTGGGCGTTGGCGCTGTGCCGGTCGACCTTGGCCGCCATCGCCTTCGCCGCCTTCACCGTTCCGACCACAGCCATCACCAGCAGCGCGACCCCGAACAGCGCGACCAGCGCCACCACCACACCGAGCGCTTCCATCGGGAGCCCACCTTCCGCCCGTGACCGACCTTGAACCGCCCGTTGCGGTCCGCTTGTCCGCCGGACCTCCACCGTAGCCCGGAGCGGCGGTCGACAGCAGGCCGTGGGCGCCCCTCCCGCCCGAGATCAGGGACAGCTCAGGGATGTCCCCAAGCGATCTCCCTGATACCCGGGCGCATTTCCCCGAAGAACGGAGCCACCTTGTTCGCACTCCTCCGGCGGTCGGCCCGACCGCATCCGCACACGTCGAAGGGCCGGCCGCCCCTCGACGGGAACGACCGGCCCCGGCTGGCCGACGGCGCGTCGGCCCGGGTCCCGTCAGCCGGTGACGATGTTGACCAGCTTCGGCGCGCGCGCGATGACCTTGCGCACCTGGGCGCCGCCGATGGCCGCGACCACGGTCGGGTCGGCCAGGGCCAGCGCCTCCAGGTCGGCGTCCGAGATGGACGGCGCGACCTCCAGGCGGGCCTTCACCTTCCCCTTGACCTGCACGACGCAGGTCACGGTCTCGTCGACCACGTACGCCGGGTCGGCCACCGGGTAGTCCGCGAAGGCCAGCGACTGCTCGTGGCCCAGGCGGCGCCACAGCTCCTCGGCGATGTGCGGCGCCAGCGGGGCGATCAGCAGGACGACCTGCTCGGCCACCGACCGCGGCGTGGAGCCGCGCTTCACCAGGAAGTTGTTCAGCTCGATGGCCTTGGCCACGGCGGTGTTGAACCGCATGCCCGCCATGTCGCCGCGGATGCCGTCGATCGCCTTGTGCAGCGCGCGCAGCGTCGCCTCGTCCGGCTCCTCGTCGGTGACCACCAGCTCGCCGGTGACCTCCGAGACGATGTTGCGCCACAGCCGCTGCAGGAAGCGGTACGAGCCGACCACGGCCCGGGTGTCCCAGGGCCGGGAGACGTCCAGCGGGCCCATCGCCATCTCGTACAGGCGCAGCGTGTCCGCGCCGTACTCGTCGGCGATCTCGTCGGGGGCGACCGCGTTCTTCAGCGACTTGCCCATCTTGCCCGCCTCGCGGCGGACCGGCTCGCCCTGCCAGAAGTACTGGCCGTTGCCCTCCGGGTCCACGACCTCGGCCGCGGGCACCGGGAAGCCGCGGGTGTCCCGGTAGACGTCCGCGGTGATCATGCCCTGGTTGAACAGCTTGTGGAACGGCTCGACCGAGGAGACGTGGCCCAGGTCGTGCAGCACCTTGTGCCAGAAGCGGGCGTACAGCAGGTGCAGCACGGCGTGCTCGGCGCCGCCGACGTACAGGTCGACACCGCCGGCCGGCTTCTCCGCGGTCGGGCCCATCCAGTAGGCCTCGTTGGCGGGGTCGACGACCGAGGTGGAGTTGACCGGGTCGATGTAGCGCAGCTCGTACCAGCACGAACCCGCCCAGTTGGGCATGGTGTTGGTCTCGCGGCGGTAGGTCCTGACGCCGTCGCCCAGGTCCAGCTCGACGTTGACCCAGTCCTCGTTGCGGGACAGCGGGGTCTTCGGGGAGGACGCGGCGTCGTCGGGGTCGTAGGTGTGCGGCGAGTAGTCGTCCACCTCCGGCACCTCTACCGGCAGCATCGACTCGGGCAGCGCGTGCATCGCGCCGGTCTCGTCGTAGACGATCGGGAAGGGCTCGCCCCAGTACCGCTGGCGGCTGAACAGCCAGTCGCGCAGGCGGTAGTTGACGGTCCCCTCGCCGATGCCCTGCTCGGCCAGCCAGGCGGTGATCCTGGCCTTGGCGTCGACCACGGACAGGCCGTCCAGCGAGATGCCGTCGCGCTCGGAGTTGACCAGCACCGAGTCGTAGGCGTCGAAGGCGTCGTCCCAGGTGTCCGGGTCCTCGCCGCGGCCGTCGGTGGGCCGGACGACGCAGCGCATCGGCAGGTTGAACGCCCGCGCGAAGGCGAAGTCGCGGCTGTCGTGCGCCGGGACGGCCATGATCGCGCCGGTGCCGTAGCCCATCAGCACGTAGTCGGCGATGAACACCGGGATCTGCTCGCCGCTGACCGGGTTGGTCGCGTAGGCACCGGTGAACACGCCGGTCTTGACCTTGGCGTCGGCCTGGCGCTCGACGTCGGACTTGGCGGCGGCCGCCGCCCGGTACTCGGCGACGGCGGTGGCCGGGTCGGCGGCGCCGCCGGTCCACTCGTCACGGGTGCCGGCCGGCCACTCGGCCGGGACGACGGCGTCGACCAGGGCGTGCTCGGGCGCCAGCACCATGTAGGTGGCGCCGAACAGGGTGTCGGGGCGGGTGGTGAAGACGGTGACGGTGTCGCCGCCGACGGCGAAGTCGACCCGGGCGCCCTCGGAGCGGCCGATCCAGTTGCGCTGCTGCAGCTTGATCGCCTCGGGCCAGTCCAGCAGGTCCAGGTCGCCGATCAGGCGGTCCGCGTAGGCGGTGATCCGCATCATCCACTGGCGCAGGTTGGACTTGAACACCGGGAAGTTGCCGCGCTCGGAGCGGCCGTCCGCGGTGACCTCCTCGTTGGCCAGCACGGTGCCCAGGCCGGGGCACCAGTTGACCGGCACCTCCTTGGAGTACGCCAGCCGGTACTCGCCCAGCACCTCGTCGCGCTCGACGCCGGACAGCTCGGCCCAGGCGCGACCGCCCGGCGCCTCGCGCTCACCGGACTCGAACTGGGCGACCAGCTCGGCGATCGGACGGGCCTTGGCCGCGTCCTCGTCGTACCAGGAGTTGAAGATCTGCAGGAAGATCCACTGCGTCCAGCGGTAGTAGTCGGGGTCGATCGTGGAGATCGAGCGGCGCGAGTCGTGGCCCAGGCCCAGCCGGCGCAACTGCTGGCGCATGTTGGCGATGTTGTCCTCGGTGGACACCCGCGGGTGGACGCCGTGCTGGACGGCGTACTGCTCGGCGGGCAGGCCGAAGGCGTCGTAGCCCAGGGTGTGCAGCACGTTGTGGCCGGTCATCCGCTGGTAGCGGGCGTACACGTCGGTGGCGATGTAGCCCAGCGGGTGGCCCACGTGCAGGCCCGCGCCCGACGGGTACGGGAACATGTCCATGATGAAGCTGTGCGGCTTCGCGGCGACGGACGTCCCGTCGGCCAGCGGGCCGGTCGGGTTGGGGGCGTTGAACGTCCCCTCCTTCTCCCACAGGTCCTGCCAGCGGGACTCGATCTCGGCAGCCAGCGCGGCGCCGTAGCGGAAAGGCTCGGTGGCGGCTTCGGCCGCGCCGGAAGCTGGGGTCGTCTCGCTCATGGTCCTTCAAGCTCCATCGTCATCAGTCAGCGAACAGGCCGTAGAAAGCAGAAAACCCCTCCGCAGGAGGGGACGCCACGCCGACTCCGGCCCTCGAGCCGGTCCTGGTCAGCGCGGCCGCCTAAGAAGCAGGCGCACGGTTCGCATGGGCTCAGGGTACCGCACCCCCTCAACCCCCTTTCCCCTCAGCACGTCAACCCCCCGCCCGGCCTGCCACCGCACCTCCGCGCGCCGCTACGCCTCCGCCCACCGCTACGCCTCCGCGCGCATCGCGGTGTCGAAGTCCCGCAGGGCCCGTGCCACCCGGGCCGACTGCATGCCCGCCGCGAGCTGCCGCGCCCGGTCCGCGGTCCGCTCGGCCTCGGCCCGCTCGCCGGTGCGGCGGTAGGAATCGGCGAGGCGCACCATCAACAGCGCCTTGGCCCGGGCCCGTTCCACCGAGAGCGAGTCGATCGAGGACAGCAGCAGGCTGCGCGCCCGCTCGTGCTCGCCGAGCAACAGGAACCCCTCGCCGACCATGCCCTCCAGGTCGGCCCGCTCCTGCCCGTGCCCCTCCACTCCCTCCAGCACCCGGAACGCCCGCTCGGCGACGGCCTCCGCGCTGATCTGCTCCCCCTTGCGGCCGTGCGCCCTGGCGATCCGCCCCAACTGCAGGGCCCGCTCGCGCGGCGTCAGCACGGCGTCCGCGGCGCGCAGCGCGGTGGAGAGCATCGCCACCGGATCGAGCCCCCGCCCGCCGGAGTTGTACGTCGCCTGGACGGCGAGGCAGCCCACCACGCCGACGCCGAGCCGCGGGTCGCCCGAGACGTGCGCGGCCCGCAGCGCGGCGACGAAGGCCCGCTGCGCGGCGGCGTCGTTGCCCATGTCGTAGTTGGCCCAGCCGACCAGCCGGGCCAGTCGGCTGGCCGCCCCGTACAGCTCGCGGCCGAGCGGTTCGTCGTAGCTGCCGAGTTCCAACAGCTTTCCCACCATGGCGAGTTCGGCCTTGGCCAGGTCGAGGATCAGGCCACCGCCGTAGGTGCGTTCCAGCCGCTGCTTGGAGTCGTGGGACAGCCGCAGGTCGGCCAGCTGCTCGGGGGCGATCCGCAGCGCCCCCTCCCCGCCGGTGACCGGCGGGGGCGGGGAGGCCCAGTGCCGGGCCGCCTGCTCCAGCTCGTCGCCGCGGAACAGGTCGGTCAGTCGCACCGGGGCTCCGTCGGTGCCCGCCTCGCGGAGCGCGGTCTGTGCGGTGTCCGCGGTCCACGGGTCGGTCAGCAACCGGGGCGAGAGCATCTTCGCGCCCCGGCGGGAGCCCATCTGCCCCCAGAGCTGCTCGTAGGTGACGGCGATGCCGACGCTGCGGCCCAGCACCTCGCAGACGGTCTGGTCGTGCGGCGAGCGCGGCACCATGCCCCGGTCGCGCCACTTGTACGGCGCGGTGGAACTGATCGCCATGCTGCTCGGGAGCACCGCGTTCACCTCGCGGGCCAGCCGCTCCGGGTTCCAGCCGAGCTGGTGGAGTATCCGGGCGAGCTCGTCGTTCCGCTTCCGCACCAGGTCGGCCATGGCACGACGGTAGCGGCCCCGCCCCCTGCTCGGCAGGGAAGTCCGGTGAACGACCGGAGGCCGCCCCTCGCGGGACGGCCTCCGGACTGCTGTGGAGCTAAGGAGAATCGAACTCCTGACCTATTGCATGCCATGCAATCGCTCTACCAACTGAGCTATAGCCCCATGCTCTTACTGCTGTCACCTGCGGTTTCCCTCGGCGACATCGCCAACTGTACACGGTCGGCGCCCTCGCCCCTAATCCGTTCTCCCGGGCCCGCCCGCGGCATCCTCCCCCACGACACCCTCCTCCGCAGGGCCCTCCCCGGAAACACCGAAGGCCGCCACCCTCTTCGGGCAGCGGCCTCGCGGAACTGCTGTGGAGCTAAGGAGAATCGAACTCCTGACCTATTGCATGCCATGCAATCGCTCTACCAACTGAGCTATAGCCCCGCGACACTGACGACCACTCACGGACCACCGGTGCGGAGTGGAGCTAAGGAGAATCGAACTCCTGACCTATTGCATGCCATGCAATCGCTCTACCAACTGAGCTATAGCCCCGCAGTTCCGCGACTCCCGCCCCCGGTTTCCCGTCTGCGTTCCTCGCTGCGAACGAGGAAGACTCTAGCTGGTCAGAGCCGGAACTGTGAAATCCGGGTGGCCGGGCCGTCGGGCCCCGCCTCAGGTCTCGTCGCCGATGACCGGCTGCGGCAGCGTGCCCGCGTTGTGCTCCAGCAGCCGCCAGCCGCGCGAATCCTGGCCGAGCACCGACCAGCAGCAGTTGGAGAGGCCGCCGAAGCGCTCCCACAGCTGCGGCTCCAGGCCCAGCATCCGGCCGATCATGGTGCGGATGGTGCCGCCGTGGCTGACCACCACCAGGGTGCCGCCCTCCGGCAGCTTGTCCACCGCGTCCAGCACCACCGGAACGGCCCGGTCGGCCACCTCGGTGGCCAGCTCGCCACCGCCGCGCCGCACCTGCTCGCCGTTCGCCCACGCCTCGTACTGCTCCGGGTACCGGGCCCGGATCTCGGCGTTGGTGAGCCCCTGCCACTCCCCCGCGTAGGTCTCCCGCAGGCCCTCGTGGTGGTGCACCTCGAGGCCGGTGAGCGCGGCGAGCTCGGCGGCGGTGCGCCGGGCCCGCTGCAGGTCGGAGGAGATCAGCAGGTCGGGCCGGAGGCCGGCGAGCAGTCGGGCCGCCCGCTGGGCCTGGAAGACGCCCTGGTCGGTGAGCTCGATGTCCGTGGTGCCCTGGAACCGCGATTCGAGGTTCCAGGAGGTCTGGCCGTGCCGCCAGAGGACGATGCGCGGCCAGGCCTCCGAGCGGCTCAGAGGTCGCCCCCGGAGACGGCGTTGCCGGCGGCGTCGGTGACGGCGTTCTCCGGCCGGTTGCGGGTCGCCAGAGCGTCCTCCGGGATCGGCAGCTCGGGGCAGTCCTTCCACAGCCGGTCGAGCGAGTAGAAGGAGCGCTCCTCGGAGTGCTGGACGTGCACCACGATGTCCAGGTAGTCGAGCAGGATCCAGCGGCCCTCGCGCTCGCCCTCCCGGCGCACCGGCTTGATGTCGAGCTTCTCGCGCAGCTGCTCCTCGATCTCCTCCGCGATCGCCCGCACCTGGCGGTCGTTGGCGGCGGAGGCGATCAGGAAGGCGTCGGTGATCGACAGCACCTCGCTGACGTCGAAGGCGATGATGTCGTGCGCCAGCT
Organism: Kitasatospora sp. NPDC001540; assembly: GCF_042894345.1. Classification (NCBI taxonomy): domain Bacteria; kingdom Bacillati; phylum Actinomycetota; class Actinomycetes; order Kitasatosporales; family Streptomycetaceae; genus Kitasatospora; species Kitasatospora sp. NPDC001540. Next base: position 38,373 of record NZ_JBIAVO010000046.1, on the reverse strand, counting down.
TGTCGGCCGCCGCCTGCGCGGCGACGGTGATCAGTTCCTGGCTTCGGTCGGTGACGGTCACGATGCTCTTCCGGATCGGCTGTGGGGATACTCCCCCAGGATCTCACGAACGCGACGGAGCCCCCGAGCGTTTTCCGTCCGGGGGCTCCGACCGCGCCTTCGCGGCGTCCTACCCGGTCCTCAGGGCGTCTTCTGCGCCGGCGGCTGGTAGTCCTTACCGATCACCAGGACCAGGTCCGCGTTCTGCGTCCCGGTGGCCTTCTTCACCACCGAGTCCGGCAGGTTCATGCTGGTGGCCAGGGTGAGGGCCGCGGGCCGCATGGCGTCGTCGGTGTAGCGGATCTCGGAGGTCGCCTGCACGGGCGCCTTCGCGCTGGAGGGCAGCACGTCCATGCCCGCGTTGATGACCGCGGCCAGCGCACCCGTCCCCGAGTCCTCGTTGCCGGAGGCGTTGACCATGGCGACGCGGGTGGAGCCGCCGGTGCCCTTGGCGCTGCCGATGGTGCCGCCGAGGATCTCCTTCACCTGCGTGCCCGCCGTGGCGTCGTCCAGCGTGCCGTCGGGCTTGGCGGTGAGCTTGGCGGTGGACAGGTGCCCCGCCTTCGCCTGCTTGGCCAGGTTGACCAGGACGCCGGCCAGCGCGCTCTCCGGGAGCGAGGGGTCGGCGACCGAGTTCATCCGGTGCACGTCGTCGGTGGCGTCGGCCATGGTGGTCGGCATGGTGTTGATCACCGCGGCCATCACCTGCCCGAAGCGGGCGAGCTGGGCGTCCCGGTCCTCCCCGGGCGCCTGCAGGGTCGCGTAGGCGACGGCGGCGTGCCCGTTCAGCAGGACGCCCTTGCCCGCCGCGGCGAGCACCTTGCCGTCCGCCTTGTTGTCCTCGCGCACCTCGGCGTTGGTGTCCACCTTGATGCCGCCGAGCTGGGAGACCAGCAGCAGCAGGTACGGGGTGTCCAGCCGCCAGGTGCCGGCCACCTTGGCGCCGAGCACCGCGGACAGGCCGTCGCGGGTGGCGGAGGCGCCGATGTCGTCCAGGGACTTGCCGACCGTGGTGGTGGAGGAGGCCCCGTTGCTGGGAAGCTGCAGGTTGTCCGGCAGCAGCAGCACGGTCGCCTTCTTCCCGCCCTCGTCGTCGACCAGCAGGGCGGTGGTCACCTTGCCCTGCGGGTCGCGCAGGTGGACCACGTTGACGTACCGGCCGCCGGCCGCCGCGGACGCGTCGTCACCGCCGCCGAGCTTCCCGGTCCACCACAGGTAGCCCGTCCCGCCGGCCGCCAGCACCACCACCGCCACCAGCAGCGAGACCAGCCGGTTGCGCAGCCGCCGTCGACGCTCGGCCCTCACCTCGCTGCGCGACTCGGCGAACTTCAGCCAGTCGATCGCGTCCTTGGACTCCTCCGTCTGCTCGTCGACGAAGCTGAACTCACCCGTGGTGTACGAGTCGCCGCCCTTGGCCTTGGCCCGGGCCGACGCGGCCGCCGCCCGCCCGCCGACCTGCTCGGACGGCTCCTCCGCCCCCTCCCCCACCGACGCGGTCCCCGCACCCGCGCCCGCGCCCGTCCCCGGACGTGCCCGCGGCGGCACCACCGCAGCACCCGCCGCGGCCGCAGGCGCGGCCACCGGGCTCACCGGAGGCACCGAACGCCCCGCCGCCCGCGGCGGAACCTGCCCGGGCACCTGCCCCGGAGCCGTCACCGGCGCCGGTGCCACCCCCTGCGGGTGCAGCCCCGGCGCGGGTTGCTGCTGCCCGTAGTAGTAGGGGTCGTAGGGCTGCTGCCCGTACGCCTCCCCGCCCGCCTGACCGCCGAACTGCCCGTCGTAGCCGCGCTGTTCGAAACCCTGCGGCTCGTACCCGCCCTGCTCGTACCCGCCCTGCTCGTACCCGGGCTGCTCGTACCCGCCCTGCCGGTACCCGCCCTGCTCGTAACCCTGCGCCGGGTACCCGGGCTCCGCAGCCTGCTGCCCGCCGCCGTAGGGGTCCTGCGGGTACGCCCCGGGCTGCTGCTGGTACGGGGAGCCGTACTGGTCATACTGACCGCCCTGCCCGTACGGGTGCTGCTGGCCGTAACCCTGCTGCGCCTGCCCGTAGTTGTCGTAGCCCTCGTACCCCTGCTGCTGTCCCTGTCCCTGCTGCTGCGCGTACCCCTGCTGCTGCTCGTAGTAGCCGGGCTGCTGCGGGGGCTGCTGGGGCCGCCGGGACTGGGGCGGGGGCTGCTGGCCGAACCAGTTCTGGTCGTCGGACGTTCCGGTCACGTCGTCCCTCCCGGGGGCATCAAGGCCGGGCCGACGCGTACAGCGCCCGCTTGTGGATGTATCGGACCACGCCGTCCGGCACCAGGTACCAGATGGGTTCGCCCTTGGCGACGCGCATCCGGCAGTCGGTGGAGGAGATGGCGAGTGCGGGCACCTCGACCAGCGAGACGCCGCCGACCGGCAGGCCGGTGTCGGAGAGAGTATGGCCCGGCCGGGTGCAGCCGATGAAGTGCGCGAGGTCGAAGAGTTCCTCGGAGGAGCGCCAAGAAATGATCTGGGCGAGGGCGTCGGCGCCGGTGATGAAGAAGAGTTCGGCGTCGGGGTGGAGGCTGCGGAGCTCGCGCAGGGTGTCGACGGTGTAGGTGGGACCGTCGCGGTCGATGTCGATCCGGCTGACCGAGAACTGCGGGTTCTCGGCGGTGGCGATCACCGTCATCAGGTAGCGGTCCTCGGCCGGCGAGACCTGCCGGTCGGTCTTCTGCCAGGGCTGCCCGGTGGGGACGAAGACCACCTCGTCCAGTTGGAAGGCGCTCGCCACCTCGCTCGCGGCGACCAGGTGCCCGTGGTGGATGGGGTCGAAGGTGCCGCCCATCACGCCCAGCCGTCGCCTGCGCCGACCGCCGTCCGGTGTCGGGGTGGCGTCCGGCGCCGGGCTGCCCGGCGCGGAGGTGCCCGGCGCCACGTTCGTCCCGGAGGTCTCGACCTGCTCTCTCATGGCGCCACACCTTACGCGACCCGAGTGTCCCGGGTTCGGCTCGTCGGCGCTCCCCGGCCGTTCTCCGGCCGCGCCGCGCCCCGCCGCCCCGGGCCACGGACGCACGCCCGCGGACGCACAGCGGCGAATGCACGGACGCACGGCGGAGGGGGCGGCAGCGCGACGGGTCGGCTACCGGGTCGGGGCGGCCGGTCGGCCGCGGCTCAGCGGTCGCGGTTGAAGCGGGTGGTGATGAACAGCAGGAGCAGCAGGATGAACAGCGCCGAGCCGCCCGTCAGCAGGGGGTTGAGGCTGTCGTGGTTACCGCCCTCCTCGGCGAGGCGGACGATGGCGGGCAGGGCAGCAGAGCTCATGATCGGCGGGACCTTCTCGGCTCGGTGTGAGGACCAGGCGGTCACGGACCGTACGGCCCGCGCGCTCATCGTACGGGGGCCTGACACGCAACCGCGCGGCGGCCCACCGCGTCTGACCACCCATGAGCCGTCGACGCGGACCGGACCCGCGCCAGGCCGGTGTCCGACCGACGCCCGGCCGGTGTCCGACCGACGCCCGGCCGGTGTCCGACCCGGTCCGGGTCGGCCCCGTCCCCGGGTCAGCCCAGGTCGTCGGCGGTGCGCCCGGCCGTCCCGGCCCGCTCCGCCTCACGGGCGGCGGCTTCGCGCGCCGCGTCGCGCTTGGCGCCGTCGCGGCTGGCCCGGGCCAGCGCCCACACCATCAGGCCGACTCCGACGAAGGAGGCGATCAGGATGAACCGCAGGAACAGACCGGGGCCGTTCTCGGTGGAGATCGGTCCGGCGAGCTGGACCAGGGCGGCAGTGGACATCACGGGCTCCTTGTTCGGTACGGCAGAGCCAGGGTAGTCCCGCTTACGGCCGACCCGGCCCGGCGCCCCGGGTGTCGGCGCACCGGAAACGAGCCGACGGCAACCCGACCGCGACCCGACGGCAACCCGACCGCGAGCCGTCGACGAGCCGGCGACGGGTCCTCGGCCGAGCGTCCGCGAGGCCGCCCGGGTCTCCCCCGCGGCGGCACGGACGGCGTAGCGTGACCGCGGGGACGAGTACGGACACACCGACGTTGAAGTGGAAAGCAGCGGGGGCCGGCCAGGGGGCCGGTGCCGGCGTCGATCCAGGAGAGGTACTCAATGACCGACATGACCAAGGGTTCTGCGCCGAGCCGCCGCCGCCAGCGCTTCCCGGAGATCTCCACCCGGGCCTGGGAGCACCCGGCGGACCGCTCCGGCCTGGTGGCGATGCGCAAGCTCAGCGGCTTCGACGACGTCCTGAAGAAGCTGGCCGGGCTGGTGTCGGAGCGCAGCGTGCGCCTGATGTTCCTGGCCACCGCGGTCAAGACCTCGGAGCGTCAGTTCCCGGAGCTGTACGACATGGTGCGGGACGCCGCGTACGTCCTGGACCTGGACAAGGTCCCGGACCTGTACGTCTCCCAGGACCCGAAGGTCAACGCGTACTGCATCGGCATGGACACCCCGGTGATCGTGGTCACCACCGGCCTGGTCGAGCTGATGGACGAGGAGGAGCTGCGCGCGGTGATCGGCCACGAGGTCGGTCACGCGATGTCGGGGCACGCGGTCTACCAGACCATGCTGCTGATCCTCACCAACCTGGCGACCCGGGTCGCCTGGATACCGCTGGGCAACCTGGCGATCATGGCGCTGATCACCGCGCTCAAGGAGTGGTTCCGCAAGGCGGAGCTGTCCAGCGACCGGGCCGGTCTGCTGGCGGGGCAGGACCTGCAGGCGTCGATGCGGTCGCTGATGAAGCTGGCCGGCGGCGCGCACATGGCCGAGATGAACGTGGACGCGTTCCTGGACCAGGCCGCCGAGTACGACAAGGCGGGCGACCTGCGCGACAGCGTGCTGAAGCTGCTCCAGGTGCTGCCGCAGTCGCACCCGTTCGCGGTGGTGCGGGTGGCCAAGCTGAAGAAGTGGGCGGAGAGCGAGGAGTACCGCTCGATCATGGCCGGGGCGTACCCGCGCCGCGGCGACGACCCGGACGCCTCGGTCGGCGCGCAGTGGAAGGCCGCCGCCGAGTCGTACTCGCAGTCGATGAAGGAGAGCAAGGACCCGCTGATGGGCCTGCTGCGCGACCTGGGCAACGGCGTCGGCACGGTCGGCGGCAAGCTCCGCGACACCTTCACCGGCGCGGGCCGCGGCAACGGCGGCGAGAGCGGCGGCGGCAAGGACAGCGACTCCCAGGCCTGACCGGAACGGGCCCCGCCCGACCCACCGCAGCCCGCCCCGACCCGCCGCGGCCCGCTCCCCGGTTCAGCCGGTGAGCGGCCCGAGCACCCCGCAGGACTGCCAGGCCGGCCGCGCGTGGTCGGCCGGGTCCACGGCGGGCGGGCTGCTCGGGCGGACGCCCGCCGCGGTGGCCAGCAGCGGCTGCAGGTAGGCGCTCTGCCCGGCCGCGCAGGAGCTGGGCCCGGCCTGCACCGCGGCGTCGACCACCCGCAGTCGGCCGGTGTCGAGGTCGGTGCGGTCGATGTCGATGCGCACCGCCCGGCGCACCGCGTACAGGGTGACCGAGGGGTCGCTGGTGGTGCCGGCCGGGCGCAGCGCGTACACCAGGGTGTGGTCGGTGGTGACCTCCAGGGTGTCGCCGCCCCGCTCGCCGATGCGGACGGTGCCGGTGGCCTTGACGGTGTCGCTGGCGAGGGCGATCTGCCCGGGGTCGAAGCGCACCATCCAGCCGGTGGCGGCGTGGTGCTGGTCGTCGCGGGGCGAGTTGGTGCTCTCGTCGTACTGGGCCAGTTCCCCGGCCGTGACCAGGGCGCGGACCTGCTCGGTCTCGTTGGCGGTCAGGGTCGCGGGGGTCAGCTCGGAGGCCACCAGGTAGTGCTGGACGGAGTCCAGGGCCCGCTGCACCTGGGAGCCGGTGAAGTGGGCGGTGGCGGTGGCGGTCGGCAGCCCGAGCCCGGCCGGGCCGTCGGCGTACCCGGCGGGCAGCCCGGCGAACGGGTTCGCGTGGTCGGCGACCGCGGTGACCGCTCCGGCGGGGGCGAGCGGGGTGAGGCTGACGGTCAGTTGGGTGCCGCTGGGCGGCGCGACCCGGCCGCGCGGGGAGCTGATCCCGAAGTAGACGGCGGCGGCGAACGCCAGCGCGACCACCAGCAGCAGGGCGAGGGCCTGCCGGGGCATCGCCAGCCAGCCCCAGCCGCGCGGCCGGGTGGCCCGTCCGAGGGCCCCGGACAGCCGCTCCTGCGCGGACAGCTCCTGGATCCGGGCAGCGCGGACGAACGATTCGTCGAAGACGACGGACCGGAACTCGTCATCGTTGGAACCACCCTCGGGCGTGCCCCCAGGAGGCTCGCGCGGGTCACCCATGACACCAGGGTAGACTCGCGGGCCGTTCACGACGAGGGCGCGCGGGTAACGAGCGCGCCACGGCGCGTGACGGGCGCCCGGAGGGGTGGGCGGGGGTGGGCGCGCGCCGTCAGCCGACGGGCACGGCGGCCACCGCGGACGGCTGCCCGGGCGCCGCGGCCGGGCTCTCGCCGCTTCCGCCGCCTCCGCCGGTCCCCCCGCTCCCGCGGCTCGGCCCGCCGCCGCTCTGGCTGCTGCTGCCGCTGCTCGGCCGGGTCGGCGTCTCCTGCGCGGCCCCGCCGACGCCCCGGTAGACCGCGGCGACCGACAGCGCGACCAGGCCGACGCCCATCACCAGCGCCAGCACCCAGGCCACCGGCCGGTGCCAGCGCTGCTGGGCGACCGTGCCGCCGCGCAGCGGGTCGAAGGCCCGGACCCGGGAGCGGCGGGTGCGCCGTTCCTGCCGGTCGCAGCCCGACCACGGATCGGGGTAGAAGCGGTCCTCGTCCAGCCCTCCGGGCAGCGGGCGCAGTTCCAGCGGCAGCGCCTCGCCCCCGGCGGTGAGTTCCGTGAACTCCGCGGACTCGGTGAACTCGTAGCTCCGGGCCGCTCCCGCCTGTTCCGGCTCCAGCCGGGCCTCGGCGGCGGCGAGTTGCCGCTCCAGGGCGCTCGGCTCGTGCACGGCGGCGGAGCGGACGAAGCTCTCGTCGAAGACCACGGTGGCGAACTCGTCGTCCGCACCACCGTGGTCGGCGCCGTCGGAGTACGGCGAGCCCCCCACATCCTCAGCCACGGATTCAATGTATTACCGGCCGGGGCGTTTGTCTGTGGGTATCGCCGATAGGGTCCGGGCGGACTACGGCATTCGGCCGCGCGCTCCCGGACCGCGCTCCTCCGGCTCCGCGGTCAGCCGCCGACGGTCTGCCGGGCCTCGCCGCGGACGTGACCGTCGCCGGTGACGATGTACTTGGTGCTGGTCAGCTCCGGCAGCCCCATCGGGCCGCGGGCGTGCAGCTTCTGGGTGGAGATGCCGATCTCCGCGCCGAAGCCGAACTCGCCGCCGTCGGTGAACCGGGTGGAGGCGTTGACGGCCACCGTGGTGGAGTCGACGAGCTGGGTGAAGCGGCGGGCGGCGGGCTGCGAGCCGGTGACGATCGCCTCGGTGTGGCCCGAGGAGTACCGGCGGATGTGCTCGACCGCGGCCTCCAGCGAGGGCACCACGGCGGCCGCCAGGTCCAGCGAGAGGTACTCGGTCTCCCAGTCCTCCTCGGTCGCCGGGACGGCCGTCACCCCGGTGCCCTCGGCGGCCTTGAGCACCGCGTCGTCGCCGTGCACGGTGACCCCGGCCTCGGCCAGCGCGGCCAGCGCGAGCGGCAGGAAGGCGTCCGCGACGTCCTGGTGGACCAGCAGCGTCTCGGCGGAGTTGCAGACGCTGACCCGCTGGGCCTTGGAGTTCAGCAGCACGCCGACGGCCATCGCCAGGTCGGCCTGCGCGTCCACGTACACGTGGCAGTTGCCGGTGCCGGTCTCGATCACCGGGACGGTCGAACCCTCGACCACGGTGCGGATCAGCGAGGCGCCGCCGCGCGGGATCAGCACGTCGACCAGGCCGCGGGCGCGCATCAGCTCCTGCACCGACTCCCGGCTCTCGCCCGGCACCAGCTGGATCACGTCGGCGGGCAGGCCCGCACCGGCCACCGCCGCGCGCAGCACCTCCACCAGCGCGGTGTTGGAGCGGTACGCGGAGCCCGAGCCGCGCAGCAGCACCGCGTTGCCGGACTTCAGGCAGAGCGCCGCGGCGTCCACCGTGACGTTCGGCCGGGCCTCGTAGATGATGCCGACCACGCCCAGCGGGACGCGCACCTGGCGCACGTCGAGGCCGTTGGGCAGGGTGTAGCCGCGGACCACCTCGCCCACCGGGTCGGGCAGGCCGACCACGCTGCGGACGTCGGAGGCGATCGCGGCGATCCGCTCCGCGGTGAGCGTCAGCCGGTCGATCACCGACTCGGCGGTACCGGCCGCCCGGGCCCGCTCCACGTCCTGCGCGTTGGCGGCGGTGATCTCGGCGGAGCGTTCGACCAGCGCGTCCGCGATCGCCAGCAGCGCGGCGTCCTTCACCGAGCGCGGCACTGGCGCCAGGGCGGCGGCCGCCTCCCGGGCACGGCGCGCGGCGGCGAGGACGGGGCTGTCGGCGGTGGCGGTGAGATCGCTCATGCGACCAAGCCTAGCGAGCCGACGCCCCCGCCCCGCCGCGCATTTCGCCCGCTGAGACGTCCTCCCGGACGCCCCCGCGGACCCACCCGCCGCGGCACCCGCCGAACCGGCGGCGCGCTCAGTACGGGTGCACCCCGCCGAGCTGCGGCGGCGGGTCCCCGAAGCCCTCCGCGACCCGCTTGTGGTACGTCGGGCGGTCCACCACCTCCAGGCCGACGATCTCCCAGGCCGGGAGCTTGGCGCTGGCCTTGTGCTCGCCCCACAGCCGCAGCGCGATCGCCGCCGCGTCGTGCAGGTCCCGCGCCTCCTCCCAGTAGCGGACCTCGGCATGGTCGGCGGCGTAGCGGGCGGTCAGGAAGAACGAGTGGTCGTGCGCCAGTTTCTCCAGTGCCGTCCGCAGCTCGGGCAGCGGTGTCGCCGCCCCGGCCACGCTCAGCACCACGTGCCACATCCGGGCCTGCTCCCGCACGGGCCCCCGGGTCTCCGGCCCGGCCTGCCGCCCGGCGTCCGGTGCGGCGTCCCGGTCGGCCTCCAGCGGAGCCCGCTGCTCGACGCCCCGGCCGCCCTCGATGCTGGTGAGCCGCCGCTCGGACCTCTGCTCCGGCAGCGCTTCCTCCCGCCTGCGAACCACCGGCGGCCTCCTGTTCAGCGTGTCGCGCGGACCCCCCGGTCCGCTGCTCCCACCCCCCGTACCGGCCCCGCCGCCCGCGCTCAGCCGCGCAGCACGACCAGGTCGTCGCGGTGGACGACCTCGCGTTCGTACGCGGCGCCGAGCTCCTGGGCCAGTTCTCGGGTGGACCGGCCGAGCAGACGGGGCAACTCCCTCGCATCAAAGTTGACCAGTCCGCGGGCGACGATGTGACCGTTTTCGCCAAGAAGGTCGACCGGATCGCCCGCGGCGAACTCCCCTTCGACCCGGGTCACCCCGGCGGGCAGCAGCGACTTGCCGCCGTGCACGACGGCCGCCACCGCCCCGTCGTCCAGGGTCAGCGCGCCGCGCGGCGAGGAGGCGTGCTCCAGCCAGAGCAGCCGGTCGGCGGAGCGGCTGCCGGTGCGCAGGAACAGCGTGCCGGTGGGACGGCCGGCCAGGGCGTCGGCGGCCTGGCTGGCGGCGGTCAGCACCACCGGGATGCCCGCGCCGGTGGCGATCCGGGCCGCCTCGACCTTGGTGACCATGCCGCCGGTGCCGACGCCCGCCCTGCCCGCGCTGCCGATCTCCACGCCCGCCAGGTCCTCGGGGCCGTGCACCACCGCGATCCGGCTGCTGCCGGGCTTGGCCGGGTCGCCGTCGTACAGGCCGTCCACGTCGGAGAGCAGCACCAGCAGGTCGGCCCGCACCAGGTGCGCCACCAGCGCGGCCAGCCGGTCGTTGTCGCCGAACCTGATCTCGGCGGTGGCGACGGTGTCGTTCTCGTTGACGATCGGCATCGCGCCCATGGTCAGCAGCTGGTCGAGCGTCCGGTACGCGTTGCGGTAGTGCGCCCGGCGGCTGGCGTCCTCGGCGGTCAGCAGCACCTGGCCGACCCGCACCCCGTAGCGCGCGAACGAGGCGGTGTACCGGGCCACCAGCAGGCCCTGGCCGACGCTGGCCGCGGCCTGCTGCCGGGCCAGGTCCTTGGGGCGCTCGGCCAGTCCGAGCGGGGCCAGGCCGGCCGCGATGGCGCCGGAGGAGACCAGCACGACCTCCGGCGCGTCCTTGCGGGTCCGCAGCTTGGCCAGCGCGTCCACCAGCGCGTCCACCCGGTCCGCGTCCAGGCCGCCGGCCGCGGTGGTCAGCGAGGACGAGCCGACCTTCACCACGATCCGCCGCGCCGAGACGACCTCCTCGCGGAGCAACTGGTCCACCATCAGCCCGACCTTCCGACGCAGCCTGTGTACGCCCGCAATCTAGCGAGCGCGGTTGCGGGTCACGAAATCGCGACGAGGCGTGAGACGTCGCCCGTCCGGGGACCGGCCCGGAGAGCGCGAACAGGGGGGCGGACGGTGAAGTCCACGCCCCTGCCGCACCCGGACACGCCCACGCGGGGCCGGGGTCCGCGCCTACTGGTCGAGCTGCTCGCGGCCGGAGGAGAGCGCCTCGAAGTCCAGGTACTCCTGCTCCGCGGCGTCGCGACCGCGCTGGCGCTCGCGGCGGCGCTCGACGGCGGGGCGCTGGGTCTCCATCCGGTGGTCCTCGCCGCGGCGGCCGAGCATCTCCGCGCCGGCGGCCATGGTGGGCTCCCAGTCGAACACCACGGCGTCCTCGTCGGAGCCGATGATGACGGTGTCGCCCTCCTTGGCGCCGATCTTCCAGAGCTCCTGCTCGACGCCGAGCCGGGCGAGCCGGTCGGCGAGGTAGCCGACGGCCTCGTCGTTGGCGAAGTCGGTCTGGCGGACCCAGCGCTCGGGCTTGCCGCCGCGGATCCGGTAGGCGCCGTCCTCCTCCTCGATGGTGAAGCCGGCGTCGTCCACGGCGGTGGGCCGGATGACGATGCGGGTGCTCTCCTCGACGGGCTTGGCGGCGCGCGCGGCGGAGACGATCTCGGCCAGCGCGAAGGAGAGTTCGCGCAGGCCCTTGTGGGCGAGCGCGGAGACCTCGAAGACCCGGTAGCCGCGCTCCTCCAGCGAGGCGCGGGTCAGGTCGGCGATGTCCTGGCCGTCCGGGACGTCGATCTTGTTGAGCGCGACCAGGCGCGGCCGGTCCTCCAGGCCGCCGTACTGGGCGAGTTCGTCCTCGATGGTCTCCAGGTCGGTGAGCGGGTCGCGGCCCGGCTCCAGGGTGGCGCAGTCCAGCACGTGCACCAGCACCTCGCAGCGCTCGACGTGCCGCAGGAACTCCAGGCCGAGACCCCTGCCCTGGCTGGCGCCGGGGATCAGGCCGGGCACGTCGGCGATCGTGTAGACGGTCGAACCGGCGGTCACCACACCGAGGTTGGGGACGAGGGTGGTGAACGGGTAGTCGGCGATCTTCGGCTTCGCGGCGGAGAGCACCGAGATCAGCGAGGACTTGCCCGCGCTCGGGTAGCCGACCAGCGCGACGTCGGCGACGGACTTCAGCTCCATCACGATGTCGCGGGCCTCGCCGGGCTCGCCCAGCAGCGCGAAGCCGGGCGCCTTGCGGCGGGCCGAGGCCAGCGCCGCGTTGCCCAGGCCGCCGCGACCGCCCTGGGCGGCGACGAAGCTGGTGCCGTGGCCGACCAGGTCGGCCAGCACGTTGCCCTTGCGGTCCAGGACGACGGTGCCGTCCGGCACCGGCAGCACGATGTCCGCGCCGTCCGCGCCGGTGCGGTGGCCGCCCGCGCCGGGCTTGCCGTTGGCGGCCTTGCGCTTGGGCGAGTGGTGGTACTCGAGCAGCGTGGTGACCTGCGAGTCGACGACCAGGATCACCGAGCCGCCCTCGCCGCCGTTGCCCCCGTCGGGGCCGCCCAGCGGCTTGAACTTCTCCCGGTGCACGGAGGCGCAGCCATGGCCTCCGTTACCCGCGGCGACGTGCAGTTCGACGCGGTCCACGAAGGTGGTCATGAGGGGTGCCTCCCGTGCGAAGAAATGAGGTTGTCCTGCGGTAAAGCGGAAGGGTGGGCCCGGATCATCCCGGCCCACCCTTCACAGCGAGTCTGTACGGACTCAGGCCTCGACGGCCACGATGTTGACGACCTTGCGGCCGCGACGGTTGCCGAACTCCACGGCACCGGCGGTCAGCGCGAACAGGGTGTCGTCGCCACCACGGCCGACGTTGGCGCCCGGGTGGAAGTGGGTGCCGCGCTGGCGGACGATGATCTCGCCGGCGGAGACGACCTGGCCGCCGAAGCGCTTCACGCCGAGGCGCTGAGCGTTCGAGTCACGACCGTTGCGAGTGGAACTCGCACCCTTCTTGTGTGCCATCTGGCTATCCCCTTTCTAGGAAGACCGCGGGAAGTGGTTACTTGCTGACCGAGTCGATGCTGGTGATGCGCACCGCGGTGTGCTTCTGGCGGTGACCCTGACGACGGCGGTAGCCGGTCTTGTTCTTGTAGCGCAGGATGACGATCTTGTCGCCCTTGGTCTGGTCGACGACCTCGGCGTGGGCCTTCACGCCACCGAGCACCCACGGGTCGGAGGTGACGGAGTCACCGTCGACGACGAGGATGGTCGAGAGCTCGACCGAGTCACCCGGCTTGGCGTCGATACGGTCGATCTCCAGCACGTCGCCCACGGCGACCTTGTGCTGGCGGCCGCCGGCGCGAACGATCGCGTACATGCGGTACCTACTTTCCTAACTCGGTCGGAACTCCGGATGCCAGCCACCTGGGTGTGGACACAAGCGGCCTCCCCCGTCGGACGCCGGAAGCGGCGTCCACCCGGGAGGTGAGGTGCTCTGGAGCGCGGCGTCAACACGCCGATGGTCAAGAATACGGACCCGTCCATCCGAAGACAAACCGGGACGTGCGCGGGGGCCGGGAGCGCCGCCGAAGCGGTGCTCCCGGCCCCCGTCGCGGGCTCACTCCGCGGCGCCGCCGTCACCCTCGGCGGCCGCGGCCTTCTTGGCCGCCGCGCCGGTCCGCTTGGTGGCGGTCTTGCGGGCGGTGGTCTTCTTGGCGGCCGCGGCGGTGGTGGTCTTCTTCGCCGCGGTCTTCTTGGCCGCCGTGGTCTTCTTGGCGGCGGTCTTGGTCGCGGTCTTGCGGGCGGCGCGCTTCTTCGGCGCGGCCTCCTCGTCGACCGCGGCCTCCGCGGCCGGGGCCTCGGCGGGCTGCTCGGTCTCGACCTCGACGACGACCTCCGCCTCGGGCTCCACCGAGGCGACGGCCTCGGCCGTCACCTCGGCCGCGGCCCGGGCGACCTCGGAGGCCTCCGCCGCCTCCGCGGCCGACTTCTCGGCGGCGGCGCTCAGCGCGGCCTCCATCGCGGCCTCGGCACGGGCCTGCAGGACCACGATCTCGGCCTCGCCGGACGTCCCGGCCGGGGCGGTGGCCCGGCGCACGGCGCGGCGCCGGGGGCGTCCACCGGCCGCGGGGGCGGCCGCCGGGATCTCCACCAGGCTCGGCTTCTCCTCCGCCACCGGCTCGGCCGCCGCAGCGGTCTCGACGACCTCGGCGTCGGCGAAGGCCTCGACCGGCTCCAGCTCCTCGACGACGTCGAGCGCGACCTCGGCCGCCTCGACGGCCTCCTCGACCTCCTCGGGCTCCACCGAACCGATCGCCTCGGTGGTGCCCTCGACCGCGTCCGCCTCGGCGTTCCCGGCCCCGCCGCGACCCCGGCGGCGGCGCTTGCCGCCGCCCTCGCCCGCACCGGCCGCGGGCGCGGCGTGCGAACCGTTGCCGTGGCCGTGGCCCGGCTGGTCCATGTGGACGATCACGCCGCGGCCGTTGCAGTGCACGCAGGGCTCGGAGAAGGACTCCAGCAGGCCCTGGCCGACCCGCTTGCGGGTCATCTGGACCAGGCCGAGCGAGGTGACCTCGGCCACCTGGTGCTTGGTGCGGTCGCGGCCCAGGCATTCCAGCAGGCGGCGCAGCACCAGGTCGCGGTTGGACTCCAGCACCATGTCGATGAAGTCGATCACGATGATGCCGCCGAGGTCGCGCAGCCGCAGCTGGCGGACGATCTCCTCGGCCGCCTCGATGTTGTTGCGGGTGACGGTCTCTTCCAGGTTGCCGCCCTGGCCGACGAACTTGCCGGTGTTGACGTCGATGACGACCATCGCCTCGGTCCGGTCGATCACCAGCGAGCCGCCGGAGGGCAGCCAGACCTTGCGGTCCAGCGCCTTCATCAGCTGCTCGTCGATCCGGTAGGTGGCGAACACGTCGACGTCCGAGGTCCACTTCTGCAGGCGCTCGGTGAGGTCGGGGGCGACGTTGGAGACGTAGTCGTGGATGGTGTTCCACGCCTCGGCGCCGCTGACGATGACCTTGGTGAAGTCCTCGTTGAAGATGTCGCGGACCACCCGGACGGTCATGTCGGGCTCGCCGTACAGCAGCGCCGGGGCGTTGCCGGTGGCGGCCTTCTTCTGGATCTCCTCCCACTGCTGCTGGAGGCGCTGGACGTCGCGGGTGAGCTCCTCCTCCGAGGCGCCCTCGGCGGCGGTGCGGACGATCACGCCCGCGTCGTCCGGGACGATCTTCTTGAGGATCTGCTTGAGGCGGGCCCGCTCGTTCTCCGGCAGCTTGCGGGAGATGCCGGTCATCGAGCCCTCGGGCACGTACACCAGGTAGCGGCCGGGCAGCGAGATCTGGCTGGTCAGCCGGGCGCCCTTGTGGCCGATCGGGTCCTTGGAGACCTGCACCAGCACGGACTGGCCGGACTTCAGCACCGACTCGATCCGGCGCGGGCCGCCGTGGCCGCCCAGCGCGCCGAAGTTGACCTCGCCCGCGTACAGCACGGCGTTGCGGCCCTTGCCGATGTCGACGAACGCGGCCTCCATCGACGGCAGCACGTTCTGCACCTTGCCCAGGTACACGTTGCCGACGTATGAGGTGGCCTGCTCCTTGTTGACGTAGTGCTCGACCAGCACGCCGTCCTCCAGCACGCCGATCTGGGTGCGGGCGCCGTTCTGGCGGACCACCATGACCCGCTCGACCGACTCGCGGCGGGCCAGGAACTCGGCCTCGGTGATGATCGGGACGCGGCGGCGGCCCAGCTCGCGGCCCTCGCGGCGGCGCTGCTTCTTGGCCTCCAGGCGGGTGGAGCCCTTGATCGACTGCACCTCGTCCGGGTCGAACGCGGGCTCGGCGGAGCGGCGGCGCGGCTCGCGCACCTTCACCACGGTGCGCACGCCGTCCTCGGTGGTCTCGGCCTGCTCGGCGCCGCCCTCGCCGCTGCGGCGGCGGCGACGGCGACGGCGGCGCGAGGAGGACAGGCCCGCGGCCAGGTCGTCCTCGTGCTCGTCCTCGGCCTCGTCCTGCTCCTCGGCGCCCTCCTGGGCGGCGTCCTCGGCCTCGGTCTCGTCGTGCTCCGCCTCGACCGCCTCGGGCGCGTCCTCGGCGTCACCGCGGCGGCGGCGACGGCCACCGCGACGGCGGCGGCGGGACGGACGGTCGTCCTCCCACTCGGCGTCCTGCTCGGGGCCCGCGGCGGGCGCCTCGACCTCGGCGGGGGCCTCGACCGGCGCGGCCGGCGCGGCCGGGGCGGCGGCCTTGACGGGCTGCTGCTGGACGGGCTTGGCGGCCTTGGCGGACCTGGCCGGCTGCTGGACGCGCACCGCGGTGCGGACCCGGCGGCGGCGGCCGACGCCGCTGTACTCGAACTCGTCGTCACCGGAGACCGGCTCGGTCTCGGCCTCGGCGGCCACCGGCTCGGCGGCCTTGACGGCGGGAGCCTTGGCGGCGGGGGCCTTGGCGGCGGGCGCGGGCGCGGTGTAGGGCGCGGGCTCCTGGAACACCGGCGCCTGGAAGATCGCGGTGGACGGGCGGACGGCCCGCCGACGGGCGCGCGGCGGCTCGGCCTCGACGACCGGCTCGGGCTCCGCGACGGCCTCGACGGCCACGGGCTCCTCCGCGGCCTCCTCCTCGGCGGCGGCCCCGGGCTCGGTGACGGCCTCCGGCTCCTCGGCGGCCGCGGGCGACTGCACCGGCGCGGACGCCCGCTTGCGGGTGCGCCGGGCCCGGACGGGCTTCTCCTCGGCGACCGGCTCGGGCTCCGCCACCGCCTCGACGGCCGCGGGCTCCTCGACGGCGGCCTCGACCGCCTCGGGCGCCCCGGCCGGGGCCTCGACGCGCTTGCGGGCGCGCCGGGCGCGAACGGGCTTCTCCTCGGCGACCGGCTCGGGCTCCGCCACCGCCTTGACTGCCACGGGCTCCTCGACGGCGGCCTCGACCGCCTCGGGCGCCCCGGCCGGGGCCTCGACGCGCTTGCGGGCGCGCCGGGCGCGGACCGGCTTCTCCGGCGCCGCCTCCTCCGCCGCGGGCTCGGCCGCCGGAGCGGCCGTCTCGGCGGCCGCGGCGGTGCCCGCGACCACGGTCTCGGCGCCCTCGCTCGCGGCGCCCTGCGGGGAGCCGGCCGGGCGGGAGACCGCCCGGCGACGGCGGCGCAGCGGGGCCGCGGCGGAGCCGTCGGCGGCGCTGTTGTCGTTGTTGTCGGCCGCAGCGGGCTGCGGTTCGGTGTTTTCGAGCATGCGGGTGTGTCTCCCGTCAGGCCCCCGGGCTCCGCGTCCGGGCACGACGCTCCACCGCGTTCACCAGCCGGCCGCCGTTCGGGCGGTCCGGCTCCCACGGTGCCGTCGTGCGGACGTGAGACCGCACAGGGGCTCGTAGTCTCGCTCGACCCCCCGCGGGGCGCGGGGAGTCGAAAAGTCTTCTGGTCTGACCAGTCTTCTCAGTTTTCAAGGGCCGGGCCGAGGGGTGGCCGGGCCTGCGCGCGACGACGCTCGCTCCCCTGGGGAGCCGCGGGGGCCGGGGAGCCGCAGGCCCGGAGTTCTCTCCGTGCCTGCGCTCCCGCCCACTCGGCGGACGGCGGTTGCGCGCGGCGGGGCGGCCTACCGGCCGACCTCGGCCGCGGCGCGGTCGAGCGCCAGCGGGTCGGTCACCGTGCCGGTCTGCTCGTCGAGCGGCCCCTGCGCCAGCCTGGTCACCTCTGCGGGGACCGGCGGCGCGAGGTCGGCCGTCGAACGGAGACCGGACAATACGTCGTCGGGTCGTACGGCGGGTGTGGCGTGTCGTACTACCAGGCGCAGTATCGCACAGGGAGCACCCGTACGAACATCGTCCGCACCGTCCGTGGCCGTGTTGTCACCGATCCCGACCAGGGCGGCGTCCGCCGGGGCGAGCCCGATGGCGGCGACGGCGGCGCGCGCGTCGAAGGTGCGCAGGCCGTTCTTGGTCATCCGCTGGACCTCGACCGCCTCGGCGGCCAGGAAGGCGGCGGCGGCCTTCTCGGCCTCGGCGGGCTCCACGCCGGGCAGGCGCAGCAGCCACTCGGAGGCCTCCAGGCGCTCCACGAAGTTGCTCGTGGCGACCTCGACGGCCTCGGTGATGTCCAGGCCGGGGGGCAGCGACTCGTCCAACTGGCGGCGCAGCGCCTCCGGGTCGCGGCGCTCGGCGAGGCCGATCTCCAGGTACTCGGCCTCGCTGGCGGTGCCGGTCGGGGCGGCGTTGGCGTAGGAGACCTTGGGGTGCGGGGTGAAGCCCGCGGAGTAGGCCATCGGGACGGCCGAGCGGCGGAGCGCGCGCTCGAACGCCCGCTGGAAGTCCCGGTGGCTGGTGAAGCGCAGACGGCCGCGCTTGGTGTAGCGGAGACGGATGCGCTGCACCGTCGGCGCGGGCGGCGGACCGTCGGGCGTGCGGCGTGCCAGGGGGCTCAGTCCTTCGTCAGTGGTCCCCGTCCGGCCTCGCACCGCGTGCGGCTCCGGCCGGACCTTGTCCTCACCAAGGGTACGCGGTGCGTCAGCCGAACAGCGCCCGCCGTACCTCCCGGGCGACCCGGCGGACCTCCGCCTTGACGGGCCACCAGACGCTGCGGCGCACCCACCGGCACGGGGCCACCACGGTGAAGCGCCAGATCCGCCCGCCGAGCCGCCAGGCCCAGACGAACGCCAGCCACAGCGCGCGCAGCACCGGGAACAGCACCGGCCGCCACAGCCCGTGGTAGAACGCCTTGCCGACCGGCACCACCACCCACCGCCAGAAGGCCCGGACCGGCACCGCGACCAGGTAGTACGCCAACCAGGCGACCACCTTGCCGAACCCGACGGCCAGGTACGCCGCCCCGCGCCCGATCGGGACCAGCACGTAGTTCCACAGCGCCTTCAAGGCCGGCCGCAGCACCCACTCCCACAGCCAGGTCAGCGGCACCACCACCAACCACCGCCACAGCCACCCCACCGGAACGACCACCAGCCAGTGGATCACCGGCCAGAGCACCCAGTTCCACAGCAGCCGCAGCGGCCACAGCAGCACCTTGTCGACCACCCAGCCCACGCCGCGACCGATCAGCACCACCAGCTCCCACAGCAGCCGCAGCGGCACCACGACCGCCACCACCACCGGCCGCACCACCGCGACCAGGCACCCCCCGCCCTGCTGCGGCTGCCCCTGCTGCTGAACCATCGTCACTCCCCGTAGGCCGTTCGGCCGATGGTAATACCCAGGCAAAGGGCCCCCGCCACGGGGTCGTGGCGGGGGCCCTGCGGTGAGGGTGCGTCAGCTGTTGACGACCGTCAGGGGGAGCAGCTTCTTGCCGGTCGGGCCGACCTGGATGTGGGTGTCCATCTGCGGGCAGACGCCGCAGTCGAAGCACGGGGTCCAGCGGCAGTCCTCGACCTCGACCTCCTCCAGCGCGTCCTGCCAGTCCTCCCAGAGCCAGTCCTTGTCGAGGCCGCTGTCCAGGTGGTCCCAGGGCAGCACCTCCTCGTAGGAGCGCTCGCGGGTGGTGTACCAGTCGACGTCGACGCCGGTGCCGGCCAGACCCTTCTCGGCGCAGGACATCCAGCGGTCGTACGAGAAGTGCTCGCGCCAGCCGTCGAAGCGGCCGCCGTCCTCGTAGACCGCCCGGATGACGGCGCCGACCCGGCGGTCGCCGCGGGAGAGCAGGCCCTCGATGATGCCGGGCTTGCCGTCGTGGTAGCGGAAGCCGATGTTCTTGCCGAACTTGCGGTCGCCGCGGATCGAGTCGCGCAGCTTGGTGAGCCGCTCGTCGGTGGCCTCGGCGGACAGCTGCGGGGCCCACTGGAACGGGGTGTGCGGCTTGGGGACGAAGCCGCCGATCGAGACCGTGCAGCGGACGTCGTTGGTGCCGGTGACCTCGCGGCCCTTGGCGATGACGTTCTTCGCCATGGTGCCGATCTGGAGGACGTCCTCGTCGGTCTCGGTGGGCAGGCCGCACATGAAGTACAGCTTCACCTGGCGCCAGCCGTTGCCGTAAGCGGCGGCCACCGTGTTGATGAGGTCCTCCTCGGACACCATCTTGTTGATGACCTTGCGGATCCGCTCGGAGCCGCCCTCGGGGGCGAAGGTGAGGCCGGAGCGGCGGCCGTTGCGGGACAGCTCGTTGGCCAGGTCGATGTTGAAGGCGTCGACCCGGGTGGAGGGCAGCGAGAGACCGACCTTGTCCTCGGCGTAGCGGTCGGCCAGGCCCTTGGTGATGTCGGCGATCTCGGAGTGGTCCGCGGAGGACAGCGAGAGCAGGCCGACTTCCTCGAAGCCGGTGGCCTTCAGGCCCTTCTCCACCATCTCGCCGATGCCGGTGATGCTTCGCTCCCGCACGGGGCGCGTGATCATGCCGGCCTGGCAGAAGCGGCAGCCGCGGGTGCAGCCGCGGAAGATCTCCACCGACATCCGCTCGTGCACGGTCTCGGCGAGCGGGACGAGCGGCTGCTTCGGGTAGGGCCACTCGTCAAGGTCCATCACGGTGTGCTTGGAGACCCGCCACGGCACGCCGGGGCGGTTCGGGACGACGCGGGCGATCCGGCCGTCGGCCAGGTACTCGACGTCGTAGAACCGCGGGACGTACACCCCGCCGGTCTTTGCCAGCCGCAGCAGCAGTTCGTCGCGGCCGCCGGGGCGGCCCTCGGCCTTCCAGGCCCGGACGATGTCGGTGATGTCCAGGACGGCCTGCTCGCCGTCGCCGATCACGGCGGCGTCGATGAAGTCGGCGATCGGCTCGGGGTTGAACGCGGCGTGACCGCCCGCGAGGACGACCGGGTCGTCCATGGTGCGGTCGGCGGCGTTCAGCGGGATGCCGGCCAGGTCGAGCGCGGTGAGCATGTTGGTGTAGCCGAGCTCGGTGGAGAACGACAGGCCGAACACGTCGAACGCCTTGATCGGGCGGTGCGCGTCGACCGTGAACTGCGGGACGCCGTGCTCGCGCATCAGCGCTTCCAGGTCGGGCCAGACGCTGTAGCTGCGCTCGGCGAGGACGCCCTCGCGCTCGTTCAGCACCTCGTAGAGGATCATGGTGCCCTGGTTGGGCAGGCCGACCTCGTAGGCGTCCGGGTACATCAGCGCCCAGCGCACGTCGCAGGAGTCCCAGTCCTTGACGGTCGAGTTGAGCTCGCCACCGACGTACTGGATCGGCTTCTGGACGTGCGGGAGGAGGGCCTCCAGGCGTGGGAAGACCGATTCGACAGTCATGCGCAAGGACCTTTACGGCAGAAAAAGCAGTGACCCTTCAGGGTAGCCGAGCCCCGAGGGTCACCGTCTCCACACCGATGACCGGCGCTAGACCCCTATCGGCCGCTGGGAGCGCACCGACTGCAGCAGGCCGATCGCGATCCAGACCGCGAACATCGAGGAGCCGCCGTAGGAGACGAACGGCAGCGGGATGCCCGCGACCGGCATGATGCCGAGGTTCATGCCGATGTTCTCGAAGGCCTGGAAGGCGAACCAGGTGACCGCGCCGGCCGCCAGGATCGTCCCGTACAGGTCGCTGGCCTGGCGCGCTATCCGGCAGGCGCGCCACAGGATGACGCCGAGCAGGCCGATCATCAGCAGGCCGCCCGCGAAGCCGAGTTCCTCGCCCGCGACGCTGAACACGAAGTCGGTCTGCTGCTCGGGGACGAACTGGCCGGTGGTCTGGGTGCCGTGGAACAGGCCCATGCCGGTCAGGCCGCCGGAGCCGATCGCGATCCGGGCCTGGGCGGTGTTGTAGCCGACGCCGGCCGGGTCGAGCGCCGGGTTGGCGAAGGCCGCGAAGCGGTCGATCTGGTACTGGCTGAGGACGCCGAGCTTCCAGATCGCCAGCGCCCCGGCGGTGCCGCCCGCCAGCAGGCCGACCACCCAGCGGTTGGCGGCGCCGGAGGCCAGCAGCACGCCGAGCACGGTGACCACCATGACCATCACCGAGCCGAGGTCCGGCATCAGCATGACCACGGCCATCGGGAAGCCCGCCACCGCCAGCGACTGCAGCACGCTGCGGGTGGGCGGGAACTCCCGCTCGCCGGTGTCGACCCGGGAGGAGAGCACCACGGCCATGCCCAGCACGATCGCCAGCTTGGCGAACTCGGCGGGCTGGATGGAGAAGCCGCCGCCGAACTGGATCCAGGAGTGCGCGCCGTTGATGGTCGAGCCGAGCGGGCTGAGCACCGCGAACAGCAGCAGGATCACGGCCAGGTAGATGAACGGCACCGCGGTGCGCAGCCGCCGGGTGCCGAGCAGGATCACCGCGACGCACAGGCCGATGCCGATCACCAGGTTGGTCAGGTGCCGGTACAGGAAGTACTGCGGGTCGCCGTGGGTCAGCGAGTCCCGGCCGCGGGTGGCGGACCAGACCAGCAGCGAGCCGACCAGGGAGAGCGCCAGCGCCGCCAGGATCATGATCCAGTCGAGCCGCCGCAGCGGGGAGTCCTTGGCCAGCGCCCGGGCCAGCGAGGAGCGCCGGGGGGCGAGGCGGACGGAGCGGTAGGAGTCGTACGAGGTCATGCCCGGCCCCTTCCGTACCCGCCGACGCGGGTGGGTGCGACGGCGGCCAGCAGGACGCTCGCCGGCTGGTCGGCCTGGGCAGGCGGGGCCGGGTCCAGGAAGGTGGCGCCCGGCTCGTAGCTGAAGGTGGTGGGGACGATCGCGGTGCCGTCCGGGTTGAACTTGGGCAGTTCGGCCTGCGGCTTGGGCAGCAGCGCCTTGCCGTTGTCGATGTTGCCCTTGTCGTCGACGCCGTACAGCGCCTGGTAGATCCGGCGCACCGAGTCGCCGGAGCCGCCGGAGCCGGTGCCGCCCTGGCTGATCGTCATGACCACCGCGTAGTCGTTGCTGTAGGTGGTCAGCCAGGAGGTGGTCTGCTTGCCGGCGACCTCGGCGGTGCCGGTCTTGGCGTGCAGCTCGATCTTGCCCTGCGGCCAGCCCGCGCCGGTGAACTTCCAGGCGGCGGTGCCGGAGGTGATGACGCCCGCGGTGGCCTGGTCGATGTACTCCAGCAGCTTGCCCTGGGCGGGGATCTTGCCGTCCTCGTGCGGGGCGATGTCGCGCACCAGGGTGCCGTCGGGGCTGACGACCGCCTTGCCGATGGTGGGCCGGTACAGCGTGCCGCCGTTGGCGAGCGCCGAGTAGATCCGGGCCATCTGCAGCGGGGTGACCAGGGTGTCGCCCTGGCCGATGGCGAAGTTGACCATGTCACCGGCGCGCATCTGGTTGCCGTCGGCGCAGTTCTCGCGGGCGATCTCGTCGGCGTACTCGTGGCCGCCCTTGGCCGCCTGCTCGCACCAGGAGTTCTTCATGGCGTCGTAGTACGACTGCTTCCACTGCCGGTCGGGGACCCGGCCGGCCACCTCGCCGGGCAGGTCGATGCCGGTCTTGGCGCCGAGGCCGAACTCGTGGGCGGTCTTGAAGAACCAGTCCTGGGCGTCCTTCTTGGGCTTGAGGCCGCCGTCCTTCATCCACTGGTCGTAGGCCAGGCCGTAGAACACCGTGTCGCAGGAGACCTCCAGGGCCTTCTCCAGCGAGATGTCGCCGAAGCTCTCGGACTCGAAGTTCTTGAACTCTCGGCCGCCGATGGTCAGCGACTTCGGGCACGGGTAGTGCCCGTTGAGGTCGTAGCCGGCCTGCACGGCGGCGGTGGTGGAGATCACCTTGAAGGTGGAGCCGGGGGCGGACTGACCCTGTATGGCCCGGTTGATCAGCGGGTAGTTGGAGTCCTTGCTGTTCAGCGCCTCGTAGTCCTTGGCGGAGATGCCGCCGACCCACAGGTTGGGGTCGTAGGTGGGGGCGCTGGCCATCGCCACGATCCGGCCGGTGTGCACGTCCATCACGACGGCCGCGCCGGAGTCGGCGATGTAGTTCCGGCTGGTCTCCTTGTCGTAGACCTTGCGGGCCTCGGCCATGGCCTGGGCCAGCTGGTCCTCGACCACCTTCTGCACCCGGGCGTCGATCGAGGTGACCAGGTTGTTGCCGGACTGCGCGGGGGTGTTGCCCGCGCTGCCGATCACCCGGCCGAGGTTGTCGACCTCCAGCCGGTCGACGCCGGTGGTGCCGCGCAGGTCGTCGTCGTAGACCGACTCCAGGCCGGCCCGGCCGATCTGGTCGGACGGCAGGCGGCGCTCCCGGCCGGTCTTGTCGGCGGTCTTGGTGACCTCCTCGTCGGTGACCGGCGAGAGGTAGCCGAGGATCTGGGCGGCGCTGGCGCCCTCCGCGTTGGTGTAGCGGCGCAGCGCGGTGGGCTGGGCGGTGACGCCGGGGAAGTCCTCTCGGCGCTCCATTATCTGCATCGCCTGCTGGGTGGTGGCCTGCTGGGTGACCGGGATCGGCTGGTACGGGGAGCCGTTCCAGCACGGCTGCGGCGTCTTGGCGTCGCACAGCCGGACCTTGTTCCTCACCTCGTCGGCCGGGACGCCCAGGACGTCGGCGAGCCGGGTCAGCACCGCCTTGCCCTTGTCCTTCTGCTGGAGCAGCGCGGTGCGGGAGACCGACACCACCAGCTTGGTCTCGTTGCCGGCCAGGATCCGTCCGGAGGCGTCCAGGATCTCGCCGCGGACGGCGGGCTCCACCACCTCGCGGATGTGGTTGCCCTGGGCCTTCTCGGTGAACTCCTTGCCGTTGCGGATCTGCAGGTACCACAGCCGACCGCCGAGGGTGGCCAGCAGCGACAGGACCAGCACCTGGAGGACGACCAGCCGGATCGTCACCCGGCGGGTGCGGCCGGTCTCGGGGATGTTGCTCACGTGCGCGGACTCCGTCCCGGCTCAGGGGCGCTTGGCGAGGCCGAGCGCGCGCTTCTTCTTGTAGGGGGTGGCGGAGGGCTCGCGGGTGGTGCGGTAGCGGGCCAGCGCGCCGAGGCCGGAGCCGCCGTCCGCGCCGCGCACCGTCTCGTTGAGCACCCGGTCGCCGTCGAAGCGGCGGGCCAGCAGCATCACCAGCGGCACCGTGAAGGGGGCCAGCAGCACGTCGTACAGCAGGGCGCTGAACACCAGGCCGGTCAGGCCGACGTGCCGGGCCGCGGTGTCGCCGACCAGGGCGCCGACCGTCGCGTACAGCAGGGTGGAGGCCACCGCGGCGACCGCCACCACGCCCAGCGCGGACAGCGCCGAGCGCTGTCGGCCGCCCTCCGGCTTGAGCAGGCCGGCGCCGTAGCCGACGAGGCACAGCACCAGCGCGTACCGGCCGATCGCGTGGTCGGACGGCGGTGCGACGTCGGCCAGCAGGCCGGCGCAGAAGCCGACCAGGCAGCCGCCGGTCGGCCCGTACACCAGGGCCAGGCCGACCACCACCAGCATCAGCAGGTCCGGGGTGGCGCCGGGCAGTTGGAGCCGGCCGAGGACGCTGACCTGGACCACCAGGGCCAGCACGAGCAGGACGGCGGACAGCAGGGTCCGGTTCAGACGCGGCATCAGTTCCCCCCGGTGGTCGGCGGTACGGCGGCGATCGGCGCCTGCGGGTTGCCCGCGGCGCCGGCGGACGCGGCGGGCACCGGCGGCAGCACCGCGTCGCGCGGGTCGGTGCGCGGCGGGACGACCACCACGCCGACCAGGTCGAGCCGGGTGAACTGCACGTACGGCTCGACCAGGATGGTCTTGGTGAGCTGGCCGGGGGTGGCCTGCACCTCCTTGACGGTACCGACCGGCACGCCGGGCACGAACGGGCGGCCGCTCTGCGAGCCGAAGGTGACCAGCCGGTCGCCCGCCTTGACCTGGGCCCGGCCGTTGAGCAGCTCGATCCGCATCGGCGAGGCGCCCTGGCCGGCCGCGAAGCCGATCTCGCCGCTGCCCTCCAGCCGGACCCCGGCGGTGAAGCCCGGGTCGGAGGCGAGCAGCACGGTGGCGGTGGTGGGCGCGACGGTGGTGATCCGGCCGACCAGGCCCTGGCCGTCGATGACCGTCATGTCGCGGGTCAGGCCGTCGTCGCTGCCCGCGTCGATGGTGATCGTCCAGGAGAAGCCCTGGGCGGCGCCGATCGCGATCACCTGGGCGGCCTTGACGGTGTAGCCGCCGGAGCCGGCGGTGCGCAGCATGTCGTCGAGCTGCTTGGTGCGCCCGGTCGCGGCGTCGGAGGAGGCGAGCTTCTGGCGCAGCTCGGTGTTCTCGCGGGTGATCTGGTCCAGGCGCTGCTGGTGGGTGCCCGCGTCGCGGATCGCCCGGATGTAGCCGGCCACCGGGTCGACCGCGCCCGCCGCGGCGTCCTCGACCGGGCCGAGCGCGGAGGCGGCGGCCCGGCGGGCACCGCCGAGCGGCGAGTCCTCGCCGCCCTTGATGTCCACGGTGATCAGTGCGAAGGCCACCAGGACCAGCAGGACCAGCAATAGTCGACTCTGTCGGGTGTCCCTCACGGTGCCGCCGCCGCCCCTTCGTGCCGGGTGCTCTTCTGCCCGGCTCGGTGTGTAGTTCGAATTGCCTTGCTCAACGACGCGGCTGGGCGTCCAGTACCTGCTGGAGTGCCTCGAACTCCTCGACGCACTTGCCCGCCCCCAGCGCCACCGAGTCCAGCGGGTTCTCCGCGATGTGCACCGGCATGCCGGTCTCCCGGCGCAGCCGCTCGTCCAGGCCGCGCAGCAGGGCGCCGCCGCCGGTGAGCACGATGCCGCGGTCCATCACGTCGCCCGCCAGCTCCGGCGGGCACTGGTCCAGGGTGGTCTTCACCGAGTCGATGATCGAGTTCACCGGCTCGTCGATGGCCTCGCGGACCTCGGCGGCCGAGATCACCACGGTCTTCGGCAGGCCGGAGACCAGGTCGCGGCCGCGGATCTCGGCGTGCTCGTCCTTCTCGCCCTCCAGGCCGAACGCGGAGCCGATCGACATCTTGATCTGCTCGGCGGAGCGCTCGCCCAGCAGCAGGCTGTACTCCTTCTTGATGTGCTGGACGATCGCGCTGTCCAGCTCGTCGCCCGCGACCCGCAGCGACTGGGCGGTGACGATCCCGCCGAGCGAGATCACCGCCACCTCGGTGGTGCCGCCGCCGATGTCGACCACCATGTTCCCGGTGGGCTCGTGCACCGGCAGGCCCGAGCCGATCGCCGCGGCCATCGGCTCCTCGATGATGTGCACCTGGCGGGCGCCGGCCTGCATGCTGGCCTCGACCACGGCGCGGCGCTCGACGCCGGTGATGCCGGAGGGGACGCAGACCACGACCCGCGGGCGGACCAGGTAGCGGCGGCGGTGGATCTTCATGATGAAGTACCGCAGCATCCGCTCGGTGATCTCGAAGTCGGCGATCACGCCGTCCTTGAGCGGGCGGATCGCGACGATGTTGCCGGGGGTGCGGCCGATCATCTTCTTCGCCTCGGCCCCGACCGCGAGGATCCCGCCGGTGTTGGTGTTGACCGCCACCACCGACGGCTCGTTCAGCACGATGCCCTTGCCCCGGACGTACACCAGCGTGTTCGCGGTGCCTAGGTCGATCGCCAGGTCCCGGCCGAGAAACGACAGGTTGTTCGCCATGGGATGTCGTGAGCCTTCCCGAGTTTCGGATCAAGGGCGGGGAGCGGGCCGGCCGTACGGGCCCGCGGCAGGGCTGACGGCGGCTGAGCAGCCGCTCCGTGCCCGTGAGGTGGGTCCATCGTAGTCACGCCGGTCAGCGCGGGCGGCGGGTACGGCGTGCCGCCCATTCTCCGGGGGCGAATCGGCTTCTCCTGGCATTGGGACGCCGTGTCGGAGGGTAGGGTTCCGTGATTTGACGATTAACGCCCAGAGGGAGCAACCGGACCCGCCACCCGGCTCCTGAGCTGCGACTTCCCCCGGATCGGTGCCCCATGCCCGGTGTGGGCACGGGGCACCGGATCGCTACAGGATCCTCACGCGTGGGCCGGGAAGAAGATCTTGATCTCGCGCTCGGCCGACTCCGGGGAGTCCGAGGCGTGGATCAGGTTCTCCCGGGTGATGGTCGCGTAGTCGCCGCGGATGGTGCCCGCGCCGGCCGCCAGCGGGTCGGTCGCGCCGGCCAGCGCGCGGATGCCGGGGACGACGTTCTCGCCCTCGACGATCAGCGCGATCGACGGGCCGGAGGTCATGAAGCCCAGCAGCGGCTCGTAGAAGTCGCGGCCGACGTGCTCGGCGTAGTGCTGCTCCAGGGTGGCGCGGTCGAAGGTGCGAAGCTCCATCGCAGCGAACCGCCAGCCGGCCTTGCGCTCGATCCGGCTGATGATCTCGCCGGCCAGGCCGCGCTTCACGGCGTCGGGCTTGAGCAGGACGAGAGTGCGCTGGGACACGGGGCGGCTCCTGAGGTGGGTCGATCGGGCCTTGACTGTGCCCCCGACACTACCCCGGCCGGGTGGCCGGGCCGGTCGGGGGCCGCTGGCCGGGCCGGTCAGGCGGCGGCCGGGGCCGCCTCGGCCGCCGCCTGGGCGGCCGCCCGCTGGGCCTTGAGCACGTCGATCTTGCGGCCGTAGTGGACCGAGCACCACCACAGGCCGCCGAAGACCAGGCCGAAGGCGTACATGGTCGGCAGCACCAGGCCGCTGGCCAGCACGGCCACCTGCAGCGCCCAGCCGACGTACACGGCGCCGGGGCGGGTGATCACGCCGCAGAGCAGCACGCACAGGGCGATCGCCACCGCGCTGACCGCCCAGATGGTGCCGGTGCCGACGTCGGTGAGCTTCATCGCGACCAGGCCGGCGAACATGATCAGCAGCGCCTCGCCGATCAGCGTGGAGGAGCACAGGGTGCGCATCGGCGGTTACTTCCTTCCGAACAGCAGGCGCGCCTCGCCCACCGTGATGACGGAGCCGGTGACCAGGACGCCGGCGCCGCCGAGGTCCTCCTCCTCGGCCAGGGTGACGGCGGCGTCGATCGCGTCGTCCAGGCGGGGCTCGACCTGCACCCGGTCCTCGCCGAAGACCTCGACGGCGAGGGCGGCGAGCCGGTCGACCGGCATCGCGCGGTGGGTGGAGTTCTGGGTGACCACGACCTCGGCGAGGATCGGCTCGAACACCTCCAGCAGGCCGGTGACGTCCTTGTCGCCGCTGGTGGCGATCACGCCGACCAGCTTGGTGAAGCCGAAGGCCTCGCCGAGCGCGTTGACCGCGGCCTGCGCGCCGTGCGGGTTGTGCGCGGCGTCCAGGATGACGGTGGGGCTGCGCCGGACGACCTCCAGCCGGCCCGGCGAGGAGACGCCGAACAGCGCCTGCCGGACCTTCTCCTCGTCCAGGTGCTCGGCGCCGCCCTGGCCGATCCCGAAGAAGGCCTCGACGGCGGCCAGCGCCAGCGCGGCGTTCTGCGCCTGGTGGTCGCCGTGCAGCGGGATGAAGAGGTCCTGGTACTCGTGGCCGCCGAGGCCGCGCAGGGTCACCAGCTGGCCGCCGATCGCGACCTCGCGGCGCAGCACGCCGAACTCCATGCCCTCGCGGGCCACCGTGGCGTCCACCTCGACGGCGCGGCGCAGGATCTGCTCGGCGGCGTCCAGCTGCTGCTGGGCGACCACGGCGAGGGCGCCGGGCTTGATGATGCCGGACTTCTCGACCGCGATCTCGCCGGTGGTCTCGCCCAGCTTGTCGGTGTGGTCCAGGCCGATCGGGGTGATCACGGCGACCTGGGCGTCGATCACGTTGGTGGCGTCCCAGGAGCCGCCCATGCCGACCTCGACCACCGCGACGTCCACCGGGGCGTCGGCGAAGGCGGCGTACGCCATGCCGGTGAGCACCTCGAAGAAGGACATCGCGACCGGCTGGGCGGCGTCCACCATCCGCACGTAGGGCTCGATGTCCCGGTAGGTCTCGACGAACTTCTCGGGGGTGATCGGCGCGCCGTCCAGGCTGATCCGCTCGGTGACGGACTCCACGTGCGGGGAGGTGTAGCGGCCGGTGCGCAGCTCGAAGGCGCCGAGCAGCTGCTCGACCATCCGGGCGGTGGAGGTCTTGCCGTTGGTGCCGGTGATGTGGATGGAGGGGTAGGAGCGCTGCGGCTGGCCGAGGATGTCCATCAGCGCCTCGATCCGGTCGAGCGAGGGCTCCAGCTTGTTCTCCGGCCAGCGGGTGGCCAGCTCGGCCTCGACGGCGCGCAGTTCGGGGTCGGTGCCGCCGGCGTCGGCGGGACGGACGGTGTAGGGGTTGGGCTCGGCCTTGTCGCTCACCCCGCCAGTCTAAGGACTCCGTACCTCCGGGACGGACGGGCGCCCCGGGGCGCGGGCCCTCTTGACACCGGAATTGGTCTACTCCACCGTGTAGTCGCTCCCACCCGTTCCACGTTCGAGGCTCCACGTTCGAAGCTCCCCGCACCGCACTCCCATCGACACTCCCCCACATGGAGATGGCATGCGTGCACTACCGCCCCGACCCCAGCCGGTCCGCCGCCCTGGACGGGCCCTGCTCGCCGGACTGGTCGCGGCCTCCACCGGCCTGGCCGGCCTGCTGATGGCCGGCACCGGCACGGCCACCGCCGACGTCGCGCCCAACGTGAACGTGATCGCCAACGGCGACTTCTCGGCCGGCAACCACATCAGCCCGTGGACCTGCGGCCCGACCGTCACCGCGGTCGACAACGCCGCCACCGGCTGGGACCTGCAGGGCTCCCCCGCGGGCACCGACTACGCCAACTGCAGCCAGAGCGTCACCGTGCTGCCGAACTCGACGTACACCCTGAGCGCCGTGGTGCAGGGCGGCTACGTGTTCGCGGGCGTCACCGGCACCGGCGGCACCGACCCGTCCACCTGGAGCTCCAACTCCGGCTGGAACACCCTGAGTTCGACCTTCACCACCGGCGCGTCCACCACCTCGGTGTCGGTCTGGTTCCACGGCTGGTACGGGCAGACCCCGTTCACCGTGGACAAGGTCTCGCTGGTCGGCCCGGGCACCGGCGCCAGCCCGTCCCCCTCGCCCACCGGGACGGTGGTCGTCGACCCCTCGCCGAGCGTCTCGGTCAGCGCGTCGCCGTCGCCCTCGCAGAGCACCATGACGATGCCGCCGCCGCCCAAGAAGCGCCTGCTGACCGGCTACTGGCAGGACTTCTACAACGGCGCCACCCCGCAGCGGATCAGTGACGTCCCGGCCGCGTACGACATCATCGCGGTGGCCTTCGCGGACGCCACCAGCACGCAGGGCGGGATCAGCTTCACCCTGGACCCGACGCTCTCCAGCAAGCTCGGCGGGTACACCGAGGCCCAGTTCAAGGCCGACATCGCGGCCAAGCGGGCGGCGGGCAAGAAGGTGATCATCTCGGTCGGCGGACAGAACGGCACCGTCTCGGTGTCCAACTCCACCGCCGCGACCAACTTCGCCAACTCGGCGTACGCCCTGATCCAGCAGTACGGCTTCGACGGCATCGACATCGACCTGGAGAACGGCGTCAACGCCACCTACATGTCGCAGGCGCTGCACGCGCTGCAGGCCAAGGTCGGGGCCGGCTTCGTGCTGACCATGGCGCCGGAGACCATCGGCATGCAGTCCACCGGCGGCGAGTACTTCAAGCTGGCGCTGGCCACCAAGGACATCCTGACCATTGTCAACATGCAGTACTACAACAGCGGGGCGATGCTCGGCTGCGACGGCGGCGTGTACGCGCAGGGCACCGAGAACTTCCTCACCGGACTGGCCTGCATCCAGTTGCAGGGCGGCCTGCGCGCCGACCAGGTCGGCCTGGGCGTCCCGGCCTCCACCAGCGCGGCGGGCGGCGGCTACGTCAGCCCGTCGGTGGTCAACAGCGCGCTGGACTGCCTGGCCTACGGCACCAACTGCGGCTCCTTCAAGCCGAGCCAGACCTGGCCGGCCATCGGCGGCGCGATGACCTGGTCCACCAACTGGGACGCCACCGCGGGCAACCAGATCGCCAACACCGTCGGCTCGCACCTGCACGCGATGCCGTGACCTGACCCACCACCGGGCGCGGCCCGGGGCGGGAGCCACCCGCCCCGGGCCGCGCAGTGACGATCCGTCAGTACACGCCGCGGGGCGTCGGCAGCCGACCGGCGTGCCGGCGGCGCAGCTCGGCGGCGATCTCCTCGGCCTCGCCCTCGGGCAGCAGCGGCAGCATCATCGCCACCGCCTGCACCAGGCCGCCCAGCAGGTAGGTGGTGTCGGGCGTCCCCGCCACCAGGGTGCGCACCCGGTCGGCGTCGCCCGCGGCGACGGCCTCCAGCAGCAGGGCGGCGCCCGCGGCCTCCTCGTCCACCGGCACCTGGGAGGTGTCCTGCGGGGCGCGCCGGGCCAGGCCGCGCAGCACCCGGTCGGCGACCTCGGGGGCGTAGGCCTTGCGGACCGCCTCGGCGGCGATCCACACCAGCAGGGTGGCCACCTCGCGCTCGACGTGCTCGGCCAGCAGCCGGTCCAGCTCGGTGTCGAAGGCGACCTGGTTCCCGTGCCGGAAAGCCAGCAGCAGCGTCGCCGCCCTGGCCTTGGCCGCCTCCACTTCTTCCCTCGGAAGTTCGTCCGGAAGTTCGTCGACCAACTCCCCGGTCGCCATCATGCGCGCACCCTCCGTTCGTGCCCCGCCCGAATGGGAACGTCGCCCACCGTACACACCGGAAGTGCAAAGGTCGCTGAACGCGCGGGGATGGTCGGCGCAATGCATTCCAATTGACGCGGAACGCCAATTGCCGGGGAATGACGCCGAATAGGGGGTGCGCGATCCGCACCGCGACGCGCGGGCAAGGGAATTGACAGCCCGCCGGGAACAACGCGGGAAAAGACGGAGGGCCGCCGCCCCGGGGGGAGCGACGGCCCTTCCTGACGTGCGGTCAGCCCTGCGGCAGCGCCGCGAGCTGGGCGGTGATCCGCTCGATGTCGGCCTCGGCGGCCGCGAGTCGGGTGCGGATCTTGGCGACCACCTCGTCCGGCGCCTTGGCCAGGAAGGCCTCGTTGCCGAGCTTGCCGGTGGCCTGCGCCTTCTCCTTCTCGGCCGCCGCCAGGTCCTTCTGCAGGCGCTTGCGTTCGGCCGGGACGTCGATGGTGCCGGACAGGTCGAGCTCGACGGTGGCCCCGGCCACCGGCAGCGAGGCGGTGGCGTGGAAGCCCTCCTCCGGCGGCGTCAGGCGCAGCAGCGAGCGGATCGCGGCCTCGTGCACCTCCAGCCGGTGGCCAGCCAGCCCCAGCCGGGCCGGGACCTTCTGGGTGGCGTTCAGGTTCTGGTCGTTGCGGAACCGGCGGACCTCGGTGACCAGTTGCTGCAGCTGGGCGATCTCCGACTCGGCGTCGGCGTCCCGGTAGCCGGAGTCCTTCGGCCACTCGGCGACGACCACCGACTCGGCGCCGGTGAGCGTCGTCCACAGCGCGTCGGTGACGAACGGGACGATCGGGTGCAGCAGGCGCAGCGTCACGTCGAGCACCTCGCCGAGGACCCGGCGGGCGTGGTCGGCCTGCGCGCCGCCCTTGTTCAGGGTGGTCTTGGAGAGCTCGACGTACCAGTCGAAGACCTCGTCCCAGGCGAAGTGGAACAGCGCGTCGGAGACCTTGGCGAACTCGAAGTCCTCGTACAGCGCGTCGACTTCGGCGACCGTCGCGTTCAGCCGGGACAGGATCCAGCGGTCCGCGGCGGTGAGCTCCTCCGGCGCGGGCAGCGGGCCCCGGACGGTGGCGCCGTTCATCAGGGCGAAGCGGGTGGCGTTCCAGATCTTGTTGCAGAAGTTCCGCGAGCCCTTGACCCAGTCCTCGCCGATCGGCACGTCCGCGCCGGGGTTGGCGCCGCGGGCCAGGGTGAAGCGGACGGCGTCGGCGCCGTAGGCGTCCATCCAGTCCAGCGGGTCGACCGCGTTGCCGGTGGACTTCGACATCTTCTTGCCGAACTCGTCGCGGACCAGGCCGGTCAGCGCGACCGTCTTGAACGGGATCTCGCCGTCCATCGCGTACAGGCCGAACATCATCATCCGGGCGACCCAGAAGAAGATGATGTCGTGGCCGGTCAGCAGCACGTCGGTCGGGTAGAACTTCTCCAGGTCGGCCGTCCGCTCCGGCCAGCCGAGGGTGGAGAACGGCCACAGGCCGGAGGAGAACCAGGTGTCCAGGACGTCCGGGTCCTGGGTCCAGCCCTCGCCGGTGGGGGGCTGCTCGTCCGGTCCGACGCAGACGACCTCGCCGTCGGGGCCGTACCAGACCGGGATCCGGTGGCCCCACCAGAGCTGGCGCGAGATGCACCAGTCGTGCATGTTGTCGACCCAGTCGAAGTAGCGGCGCTCCAGCTCCTTCGGGTGGATCTCGACCCGGCCGTCGCGGACCGCGTCGCCCGCGGCCTTGGCCAGCGGCTCGACCTTGACCCACCACTGCAGCGACAGCCGCGGCTCGACCACGGTCTTGCAGCGCGAGCAGTGGCCGACCGCGTGGTCGTAGGGGCGCTTCTCGGCGACGATGCGCCCCTGCTCGCGCAGCGCGCCGACCACGGCGGCGCGGGCGTCGTGCCGGTCCAGGCCGAGGAACGGGCCGTGCACCGTGATGGTGCCGCGCTCGTCCATCACCGTCAGGTTCGGCAGGTCGTGGCGCTGGCCGATGGCGAAGTCGTTCGGGTCGTGCGCGGGCGTCACCTTGACGGCGCCGGTGCCGAACTCCGGGTCGACGTGCTCGTCGGCGACGACCGGGATCTCGCGGTCGGTCAGCGGCAGCTTGATCGTCCGGCCGACCAGGTGCGCGTAGCGCTCGTCGGTCGGGTGGACGGCGATCGCGGTGTCGCCGAGCAGGGTCTCGGCCCGGGTGGTGGCGACCACGATCGAGTCGTCCCCGTCGCCGTAGCGGATCGAGACCAGCTCGCCCGGGACGTCCTCGTGGTCGACCTCGACGTCGGAGAGCGCGGTCAGGCAGCGCGGGCACCAGTTGATGATGCGCTCGGCGCGGTAGATCAGGCCGTCGTCGAAGAGCTTCTTGAAGATGGTCTGGACGGCCTGGGAGAGGCCCTCGTCCATGGTGAAGCGCTCGCGGGACCAGTCCACGCCGTCGCCGAGGCGGCGCATCTGGCCGAGGATCCGGCCGCCGTAGTTCTCCTTCCACTCCCAGACCTTGTCGACGAAGGCCTCCCGGCCCAGGTCGTGCCGGGACAGGCCGGCCTCGGCGAGCTGCTGCTCCACCTTGTTCTGGGTGGCGATGCCCGCGTGGTCCATGCCCGGGAGCCAGAGCGCCTCGAAGCCGAGCATCCGCTTGCGGCGGGTCAGCGCGTCCATCAGCGTGTGCTGGAAGGCGTGGCCCAGGTGCAGGGCGCCCGTGACGTTCGGCGGCGGGATGACGATGGTGTACGCCGGCTTCTCGCTCTTCGCGTCGGCCGTGAAGTAACCGCGCTCCACCCAGCGCTCGTACAGCTCGCCCTCTACCTCGGCCGGGGCGTAGGTCGTCGGGAGGGTGGCTGCGTCGTCCCCGGGGTGAGAGCTCGCGGGGCGCTGGTTCGTCGTGTCGGTCACGACGCACAGTTTACGGAAGGCCGGACCGCGGTTACGAACCGATTGTGTCCGGACCACTCGGGCGGGATGGGGGGACCGTACGATAGCGTGCCGCTTGCTCGACCAATCGACCGACCGGATGGCCGCGGAACTCGTAAGCGGCGGGGGAGACTGACGACTGATGTACGGCCAGGGGCAGGGACCGCAGCAGTATCCGCAGGGGCAACCGCAGCAGCCTTACGGCGCGCCGCCGCCGCAGCCCGGCTACGGGGGCGGCCAGCCGCCCGCGTACGGCGCTCCGCAGCCGCAGCCCGGCTACGGCGCCCCGCAGCAGCAGCCCGGGTACGGCTACCCCCAGCAGCAGCCCCCGGCCCCGCAGCCCGGCTACGGGCAGCCCCCGGCGCCCCCGCAGCAGTGGGGCGGCGCGCCCCAGCAGCCCGGCTACGGCGGCTACCCGCCGCCCGCCCCGTCCAAGGGCAAGGGCGGGATCATCGCCCTGGTGGTGGTCGTGGGGCTGGCCGCGATCGGCGGCGGCGTCTGGTGGGGCCTGAAGGGCGGCAGCAACGCCGGCTCCGACACCGTGGGCAAGTACAAGCTCGCGGCGCAGGACAGCGTGGCGGGCTACACCAAGAAGTCGTCCAGCGAGAAGGGCTCGCTGAAGGGCCTGGACGGGGTGGGGACCTTCGAGGGCTCGCTGACCGTCACCTACCAGAAGAGCACCACCAACCTGGCCAGCTTCAGCGGCAGTTGGGGCAAGGTCGACGACCCGGGCAAGGCGATCGACGCCATGACCGGCAAGCTCGACGAGGCGATGAACGGCTCCGCGGGCGAGGGCGACAGCGAGGGCGGCAAGGCGGTCTGGAAGCAGAAGCTGACCTCCGCCGACGCCCAGGACTCGAAGGACCCGGGCAGCAAGCTGAGCTGCGGCCTGCTCGGCTCCGACCAGGCGGACTCCAAGGAGACCATCCCGGTGTGCATCTTCGCGACGCACTCCACCATCGGCACGGTGACCGTCAACAACCTGGACCCGAAGGGCAAGCAGCTCTCGGTCAGCGAGACGGCCGCACTGGCCCGCCAGATGCGCGACGCCTCGACCGTCGCCAAGTAGACCCCCAGCACCACCTCCACGCGCGAACGGAGTCCCAGCCGTGTCCGACAACCAGTTCGGCCCGCCGCAGCCCGGTTTCGGGCCGCCGCCAGCCCCCGGCGCCCCCGTACCCCCGCAGGGCGGGGCCGCCCCGCAGCCCGGATACGGCTACCCGCAGCAGCAGCCCCAGCAGCCCTGGGGCGGCGGCGCGGTGCCGCCCCAGCAGGGCTACCCGGCCGGTGCGCCCGCCGGGTACCCGGCGGGCGGCTTCCCCGGCTACCCGGCTCCGCCGCGGAAGTCCCGCAAGGGCCTGTGGATCACGCTGTCGATCGTGTCCGCGGTGATCCTGGCGGGCGTCGGCGTGATCGGCTACTTCGCCTACGACACCGTCTCGAAGACCGGCAAGTACAAGCTGGTCCTGCCCGCGACCTTCCAGGGCCTGAGCAGCGAGGCCGGGGCGGAGGAGGCCCAGCAGTTGGCCGACGAGATGAAGAAGGACGCGGCCTCCGACCCCGACTCCCTGAAGATGGAGGGCACCGTCGCGGCCTTCTACGCCTCGGAGGACCAGAGCCGGGCCGTGATCGCGGCCGGCGGCTACGGCAAGGTGGCCCGGCCGGACTTCCAGGTCGACCAGCAGTTCAAGCAGTTGCAGCAGGAGGGCGACACCGTCTCCGGCCGGAAGACGATGGACGCCGGTCCGCTCGGCGGGACGATGTCCTGCGGCCTGGTCACGATGAACTCCGACACCGAGCTCAACGTCTGCGTCTGGGCCGACTACTCGACCGTGGTGATCGTGATGGAGGGCAACCAGGACGGCACCACCCTCGACAAGGTCGCCGCCGACGCCCGCGAGCTGCGGCAGGCCTCCGAGGTCGCCAAGTAACGCTCGCCGCACGGCAGTTCGGCTGACGCAACGCAGCAGGGCCCCGCACCGTCGAACGGTGCGGGGCCCTGCTGCGTTGCGTCAGCCGTCGGCCGGGCGGCGGCTCAGGCCGGGCGGCGGCTCAGGCGCTCTTGTCCCGGCGCTCGCGCTTGATCATGTCGCGCGGGACGAGGGTCGGGATGGCGTGCTTGGAGACGACGTCCCCGGTGACCACCACGCGGGCGACGTCCTGCCGGGACGGGACCTCGTACATCACGGACATCAGCACCTCCTCCATGATGGCCCGCAGACCGCGCGCGCCGGTGCCGCGCAGGATCGCCTGGTCGGCGATCGCCTCCAGCGCGTCCCGGGTGAACTCCAGCTCCACGCCGTCGAGTTCGAACAGCTTGCGGTACTGCTTCACCAGCGCGTTCTTCGGCTCGGTGAGGATCTGCAGCAGCGCCTCGCGGTCCAGGTTGTGCACGCTGGTGATGACGGGGAGGCGGCCGATGAACTCCGGGATCATCCCGAACTTCACCAAGTCCTCCGGCATCACCTGACGGAAGTGGTCCGCCGAGTCGACCTCGCGCTTGGAGCGGATGGTCGCGCCGAAGCCGATGCCCTTGGCGCCGGCCCGGCCCTCGATGATCCGCTCCAGGCCCGCGAACGCACCGCCCACGATGAACAGCACGTTGGTGGTGTCGATCTGGATGAACTCCTGGTGCGGGTGCTTGCGGCCCCCCTGCGGCGGCACCGAGGCGGTGGTGCCCTCCAGGATCTTCAGCAGCGCCTGCTGCACGCCCTCGCCGGAGACGTCCCGGGTGATCGACGGGTTCTCGCTCTTGCGGGCGACCTTGTCGATCTCGTCGATGTAGATGATCCCGGTCTCGGCCTTCTTGACGTCGTAGTCGGCCGCCTGGATCAGCTTCAGCAGGATGTTCTCGACGTCCTCGCCGACGTAGCCGGCCTCGGTCAGCGCCGTGGCGTCCGCGATCGCGAACGGCACGTTCAGCATCCGGGCCAGGGTCTGCGCCAGCAGCGTCTTGCCGGAGCCGGTCGGGCCCAGCAGCAGGATGTTGGACTTGGCCAGCTCGATCGCGTCGTCCCGGCCGCTGCCGGAGCGCCCGGCCTCACCGGCCTGGACGCGCTTGTAGTGGTTGTAGACCGCGACCGACAGCGCCTTCTTGGCGAGGTCCTGGCCGACCACGTACTGGTCGAGGAACTCGTAGATCTCGCGGGGCTTCGGGAGTTCCTCGAAGCGCACCTCGGAGCTCTCGGCGAGCTCCTCCTCGATGATCTCGTTGCACAGGTCGATGCACTCGTCGCAGATGTACACGCCTGGCCCGGCGATCAGCTTCTTCACCTGCTTCTGCGACTTGCCGCAGAACGAGCACTTGAGCAGGTCGCCACCGTCTCCGATGCGTGCCACGAGGTGCTTCCCCTTCGCCAGGGGCCCCGCGGGGGTCGGGGCCTGGTGCTGTGAGACCGGCTGCGCCGTCGGCGGTCGGTCTGGTATCCGACGGTACTCTGCCGAGCCGCTGTTTCCGCCGACTTCGACCGCTCTGCCCTACGCCCTGGGCGAATTGATACCGAACAGATGCCGTCGCGGGTGCATGGACCCGACTGCCCATTGTGCGGGACGGGAGCCCGGACCGGAACGCCCCGGGGGGGGGGGGGGGGGGGGGGGGGGGGGGCGCGCCGGGGGGGGGGGGGGGGGGGGGGGGGGGGGGGGGGGGGGGGCACGGTCGGCGGCGCGGCCCGGGCGGCGGACGGGCAGCGGGTGCGGGAGGCCGTGCCGTTGGCGAAGAGCTCGACGAAGAAGAAAAAGAAGAAGAA
>NZ_JBIAVO010000045.1:0-58990 GCF_042894345.1 Kitasatospora sp. NPDC001540 | reverse complement strand
ACACCTGGACCATCACTCCCACAACCGCATAGCGCAGGAGGGCTGTCCCAACCGGGACAGCCCCCCCAGCAAGAAGATCTTCATCAGACTTCTAGGCCTGTCCGGCCCTGGTCCGGTTCCAGAAGTGGTGGGTGAGACCGCTCGCCGAGGTCGCCGACTCGATGGTGAAGCGGTCCTGGACCCCGGCGAGCCCGTCCCACATCGACACCCCGGCGCCCAGGGTGACGGGCACGGTGACCAAGTGCATGAAGTCGACGAGGTCGGCGGCCAGGAACTGCCGGACCGTGGAGGGGCCGCCGCCGATGCGGACGTCCCGGCCGTCGGCGAGCTCCAGGGCGCGTGCGAGGGCTTCCTCGGGCGTGGCGTCAAGGAAGTGGAAGCTCGTACCGTTGTCGAAGGAGACCGGGTCGCGCCGGTGATGGGTGAGTACCACCACGGGCGTGCGGAAGGGGGGCTCGTCGCCCCACCAGCCCCGCCAGTCGTCGTCGGTCCACTCGCCGGTCTGCGGACCGAACTTGCCCCGGCCCATGATCTCGGCCCCGATCCCCTGGCCCCAGGTGCTCGTGAGTGCGCGATCGAGGGTGATCGGCGCGTCCACGGCGTCCACACCGTGGATGAACCGCCCGTCGAAGTACCCGAACAGTCTCTCGGCGCCCCCGATGGGTGCGTCGAGCGTGATCGTCTCGCCTGCGCTGTAGCCGTCCAGGGAGATGTGGAAGTTGTGCACGCGGACTTTGGCCATGCGGTCCACCTTCGGCAAGTGCTCGCGGTCTCCAAGCGGTCGCAGCGAGCCTACGACCCGGGGCTGTCAACCGCGGGCACGGTCTCTCCCGACACGTGTCGGCGGGTCGCCCCGGCCCGTGCCATCCTGGCCCATGCCGCTCCAGTCTCCGGTGGACCGTCACCAACGTTCCGGGACACCACACTTAGATCCAGGGCGACCACTCAACTGATCCGCTGGGCCGTTTCTCTCGGATCATCTGATCGTTGGTCTGGTGTGCCGTTGACTGACACGCAGTGGGCGCGGATGGAGCCGTTGTTGCCGGATCGCACGCCGAGGCGGGCGTGCGGTGGCGCGACCACCGGCAGGTGACCGACGCGATCGCCTGGAAGTTCCAGACCGGCTCGCAAGGGGTCCACCCCCCGCCGAGCACGGCTCCTGGAAGGCGCCCACACCCGGCCGAGGAACCGGGTGATCGACGGCACCCGGGAGAGGGTCTTCACCGCCCTGCTCGCCCAGGCCGACGCCGAAGGCGACCTGGACTGGGTCGTCTCGGCCGACTCCACCGTCGTGCGTGCCCACCAGAACGCCGCCGGGGCCCGCAGAAAAGGGGCCCCGGCCGGCGAACCCGACCACCACGCCATCGGACGCTCCCGCGGCGGACCGACCACCAAGATCCACCCCGCCGCAGACAGCCGGTGCCGCCCGTCGTGCTTCCACCCCACTCCCGGCCAAGCCGACGACGCGCCCGCGTTCGAGCACGTCACGGCCGCCCCGCGAGTGCCCAGGGCGGCCGGCCGACCACGGACCCGGCCTCTCGTGGTCCTGGCGGACCGGGCCCACTCGTCAAGGGCCAACTGCCAACACCTACGCCGGCGCGGGATCCGGGCGGTGATCCCCCAACCGGCCGACCAGGTCGCCAACCGCAAACGCAAGGGCCGCAACGGCAGCCGACCGCCTGCCTTCGACCGCGACGCCGACAACGCGACGCCGGCAAACAACGCCACACCGTCGAACGCTGCATCAACCGCCTGAAGAACCGGCGCGGTCCGGCCACCCGCTACGAGAAGACCGCCACCGTCCACCAGGCCGGACTCCCCATCGCAGGCATCTTCATCCGGTCCGCCCGCTGATCCAAAAGAAAGACCCTAGCCGGCGGGGGCGAACGGGAAGGTCTCCACCAGGTCCCAGGAGATCTCCCAGGCCGACTGGCCGTCGGGGCGCGGCTGCTGTCGCCACAGGACGTCCAGCAGCTGAACGCTGCTGAAGGTCAGCGGGGCGTGGCTCGGGGAGATCCGGCGCAGCTCGGTCTGCAGGGCGTCGGAGGACGCGGTGGCCCAGGCGTAGCCGAGGGTGATGTGGGGTCGACCGCCCGGGTGCCGAAGTGCGTGCGGTCCGCGGACTTCAGCGATGGCGGCGCGGACTTGCTCGCGCAGGGCGACGAGTTCGCGGTCGGGGTGCAGGTCGAGGTAGGCGCCGGCCCGGTTGGCGACGGGGCTGCCGACGGTGACCTCGACGGGGGCGGCGCCGGCGAGGTGGTGGCGCAGGGCCGCGGCGAGGTCGGCGCGTTCGGCGGCCGTGATCACCTCGGCGGTGGTGTCGGCCACCATCTCGACGGTGGAGTGCAGGGTGCCGGTCATCAGGTTGATCGGGAAGGGCGCCATGGCCCGGTGGCACTCGGCGACCAGCCGGGCGAGTTCGGGGTTGGCGTCGAGGTCCGGCACGGCGTAGACGTGCAGCGCGCGGGCGCCGCTGCCGGGCCCGCTGCGGTCGGGCCAGTCCTGGCCCTGGAACTTCGGGGTGAACTTCTCCATCTCGCCTCTTCGTGGTGGGAAGGGATGCGCCGCCGGGCGGCGGCACGGAGGTGTCCACCGACCGGCCGCGGCGGGACCGATCGGTGAAGGTGGAACGGGCGCCGGGCCGGGTGCGGCAGGGGTGCGCTGTTCAGCGGTGCGGGTCGAAGGAGAGCAGGGCCACGGCCTTGTCGTCGGAGATCTTGTAGCGCGGGTGCTTGACGCCGTCGGGGTCGTCGGTGTGTTCGTACGCCTGGATGCGCTCGACGGCTCGTTGCGGCCCGAAGCCCGTGTCGGCGCATGCCTCGACGAGGGGCCCCCAGGCCCACAGGCCGTAGGATTCCACGCCGGCCTGGACGCCGTCGGTCGCCACCAGCACGCGCCGTAGCTGCGCCTGCGGCCAGGACCGGACCACCGCGTGGCGGGCGGCGGCCGGAACCGCTTCGG
Organism: Kitasatospora sp. NPDC001540; assembly: GCF_042894345.1. Taxonomy (NCBI): domain Bacteria; kingdom Bacillati; phylum Actinomycetota; class Actinomycetes; order Kitasatosporales; family Streptomycetaceae; genus Kitasatospora; species Kitasatospora sp. NPDC001540. The sequence continues at coordinate 56,029 of NZ_JBIAVO010000045.1, read as the reverse complement.
CCACCCAGTACGCGTACGGGTCGCCGTGGCGGTTGATGTGCTGCAACTGGTGCTGGCGCAGCCGCCCGAGCATCTCGCGGTGGGCGGGTGAGGAGAAGCCGTGCCCGGCGCGCAGGTGCTCGCGCAGCCGCTCCATGTCGGGGTGCGGGCGCACCAGGTCCTCCAGCCGGTCGTCGCGCAGGGCTTCCACGCTGCCGTCGTGCTGCTGGGCGAGCACGATCGTGTCGCACAGGACCAGGGCGTCGACCATGCGGTCGTCGGGGCGGTGGCGCACGATCGCGACGGTGGCCGCCGGCGATGCGCCGGGGGTCAGGGCGTGGGTGCCGGACACCGCGGTGAGGGCTTCGTGGAGGGTGTCGCGCAGGTCGAGTCGCGGGGTGCGGCGGTGGGCGGTGAGGATCTCCTCGCCGAGGGTCTGCGCGTACCAGCCGCCGCGGGGCGTGTCGTCGCTGAGGGTGGAGACGTCGTCGAGGACGACCACCAGGTCGCGGTCGTCGCTGACGAGGACGCGGTCCTCGGAGGGGCGGCTGCCGCCGGGGAGTTCACCGGTGATGACGTGCATGGGGTCCTTCCGCGGGTGTCGAAGCTCCGGTGCGAAGGGGGTGCTCCCGGCCGCGGGGAGGGCCAACGCGGCCGGGCAGGGCGGCGGGGTCGACGTCGACGACGACCGGCAGGTGGTCGGAGGCGTTGCGCGCGGCCTCGCTGCGGTGGATGCGGTAGCCGGCCACGGCGCCGACGACGGGCCGGGTCGCCAGCACCAGGTCGATCCTGCGTTCCCCCCACGGGTCCGGGTCGCCTCGGCCGTCCTCCCAGTACCCGACCGTCGCCTCCCAGGGCACGCCCAGGTGCGCGGCGGCGTCCACGGTGAAGCCGCCGCGCAGCAGGACCTCGGTCGGCCTGCGGTCGGCCAGGTTCGTGGTGCCGAGCGTGCCTTCGAGGACCTGGTACTCGAGGTCGTCGTGCGTCTGGTGGGTGTACGGCTCCGCGTCGTAGTAGAGCGCCGGGCCGCCGTCACGGGAGTGGGTGGCGGCGGAGATCGAGTTGGCGTCGCAGCAGACGAATCCAGGCTGCGCTCCGCCGGTGCGGCGCAGCAGGCCCTTGAGCCGCAGCGCCTCGTCGAGGCGGTGGCGGGGCCGGAACGGGTCGCCGTGGTAGGAGCAGATCGTGACCGGCTCCCGCGCACCCAGGTCGAGGCGGACGCTCGTCAGGCCGTGCCAGAAGTCGGGCGCGCCGATGGGCCGGAACCCGCCCGGGACGGGCCCGGCGGCGGTCGGGTTCCACAGCACCGCGGTGAACCAGCCCCGGTGCACGTTGTTGGCCATCGCGACGCCGCCGTAGGTCCGGTCGGAGCGCAGGGTCGAACTGCTCAGTCCGCAGTCGCCCGCGAGGTGCTGGACGACCGTCTCGGCTTCCGCGCGCCAGCGCGCGTCGCGGTCGGAGAAGCTCTCCCCGCTGCGCGGTTCCTCGTCGGCGACGATCTCCTGGAGGCACAGCACGTCCGGGCGGATCTCGCGGATCGTGGCGACCAGGGCGCGCCAGCGGTCCGTGCCCACCAGGTGCGGGCCCAGTTTGTAGGCGTTGAGGTTCGCCACCCGTATCACGGTGCTTCGTTCCTTCCGGTCAGCGGCGGTGCCCAGCGGACAGGCACGCTCCGGCCGGTGTCCGGCCTCGCGGGGTGCCGGGTGCCGCTCATCGGTTGGCCTGCCGGATCCGATCGGCTGGTGCCGCGTCAGGACCGACGGCCTGGAATGCCAGCCGCCCGCCCGGCTTGTCGATGACGGGGCCGGTCGGAAGCCCCGCGTCCGGGGCCGTGGCGGGGTGGACGGTCAGGCGGGGGTAGCCGCGACCGCGCAGGTGCCGGTCCCAGTGGCGGACGGCGGCGGCCAGCCGCCCGGCCAGGGCGGGGCCGCGGGCGCCGACGGCGTGGACGGTCAACTCGGCCCCGTCTTCGGCGGGTTCGGGGACGAGGTAGGCGAGCGAGCCGTCGGCGGTGAGCGCCGGTGCGGTGCGGTCGCCGGGCAGCCGGGTCAGGCCGGAGGGCTCCTGGTCCTGGAACAGGGTGCACCCGCCGTTCCCGTGGAGGGCCGTCAGCAGGTGCAGGTGCAGCGAGTCGTACGGCTCGCCGAGTGCGACCCGTACGCCGGTGCGCCGCTCGTGTCCGGTTCCGCGCAGGGCCTGCGGCAGGCCGTCGGTGGCCGGGACGGGCCCGTCGGCGTGCCACAGCAGGACGTCATCGGCGAGGCGGGTGTGCGGGGTGGGGCCGGCGGTGGTGTCGGGGACGAAACCGCAGCTGATCCAGCGGCCGGTGCTGACCAGGGTGTCGCCGCGGCGCCGCAGGGCGACGGACCAGGTGAAGGTGTGGAGGTCGAGCGGCAGGACCAGGCGGCCGCCGTCGGCGAGCTGTTCCCACCAGGCGGGGGCGAGGTCGCGGGCGGCGTGGGTGACGACGATCGCGTCGAACCCGCCGCGCGGCACCAGGTGGGCGGGCGCCCCGCGGTGGCCGTCGCCCAGCAGGGCGGTGACGCCGGTGGTGCCGGTCTCGGCGAGGGCGCGGCGGGTGCGGCGGACGACCTGCGGGTCGAGGTCGACGGTGACGACGTGGCCGGACGGTCCGGCGAGGTGGGCGAGGTAGGCGGCGTTGCAGCCGCCGCTGCCGATCTCCAGCACCCGCGCGCCGGGGGTGACGGCGGCCTGGTCGAGCATCAGGGCCTGCATGTCGGCTGCCGAGACGGAGCTGGTCGCCTGCCCGTGCGCGCCGCGGCGGGTGACGTACGCGCGGTCGGGGGCGTAGGCGACGTCGAGGCCGGCCTCGGGCAGGAAGCGGTGCCGCTCGACGGTACGCAGCGCGACGAGGACCTCGGCGGGCAGGTGCGGGTGGGCGGCGGCGACCTGTTCGGCCATCGCGGCACGGCGCCGGGCGGCCTCGGGGCTGTCGCCCGGTACGGCCGGGGCCGGGGCGTCGTGCGGGTAGGACGAGACCTCCGGGAGGCGGTTCACGGTGCCGGGCCAGATCGCGTTCAGAGCTTGCGCGGCGGGCGTGAACACCGGTCCGAGGCAGTCCAACGCGTCGAGGTCCATCCACTCCCAGCGCACGAACTTCTCCGGCTCCCGCACCTCCGGGGTGCCGGTGGCGGCAGCGACGCGCACCACCGCGGTGATCCGCGGTACCCGTTGGGCGTGGTCGACCAGGATGGTGACGACCGTGGCGCCGACGGCCAGCAGCCCGCTCTCCTCGGCGAGTTCGCGCACTGCGGCCTCCTCCAGGCTCTCTGCCCGCGTCTCGCCGTCGCCGTCCGCCACCGTGTCGATCTTGCCGCCGGGCAGTTCCCACATGCGCCTGGTCGACCAGCCGAGCAGGACCCGGCCGCGGTCGTCGGTGACCACGGCCAGCGCGCCGGCGACCGCGACGTTGCCGGTGGCCGGCGCGCTGCGCTCGGTCGCGACGGTGTCCCGGCAGGGACCGCGCAGCACCAGCACGGCGAGGTCGCCTGCGTCGAGGCGCCGCACGTCCTCCCAGCCGGAGGTCAGGGCGGCGATCTCGTCCTCGTCGAGGGCGATGCGTCGGTGCCCGGCGGGGGTGGTGGCGGCGAGCGGGGTGGTGATCAGCAGGGTGCCGCCGGGGGCCAGCAGTCGGCCGAGCCGGTGCAGGGTGGTGGTCCGGTCGGCCAGGAAGGCCACGGACAGGCGCACCGTGATCACCAGGTACGGATCGTCGCCGAGGAGTTGCTGCAGGTCGGCGTCCTCGACGTCCGCCTCCAGCCACCGCACCGCGGCCTCCGGGTGGGCGGCGCGGGCGCGCTCCAGGGCGGCCGCGGACAGGTCGAGGGCGTCCACCGCGTAGCCGGAGGCGGCGAGGTGCGCGGCCAGGTCGCCCAGACCGCAGCCCACGTCCAGGGCCCGGCCGCCGCCCTCGGGAGCGGGCGCGTGCTCGGCGAGCGCGGCGACCTCCTGCGGGCGCAGCGCGCTGAAGGCGATGCCGTCGGTGTAGCTCTGGTTCCAGTGTTCGGCGGTGAGAGCGGGTGCGGTCACGTCGGTCCTCGGATCGGATGTGTGCTGGGTGGCGGGGTTCAGGCAGTGCCGTACGCGGGTGGTCAGAACAGGGCGTGCTGCTGCGGCTCGGGGCCGTGGGGAGTGGGGTGCTTGGGCGGCAGTCCGGCGGCAGCGTCCAGGTCCAGCAGGGTGCGCCACCGGTTGGTGGCGCACCCGTCGGTGAGCAGGCGCTCCAGGAGTCGGGCGGTGACGGTGACGTCGGGCATCGCCCGGTGCCGGTCGGCCGGCCGGGCGATCGCGTGGTGGGCCAGGAGGTGGTCCAGGCGGTAGGAGCCGAGGCCGGGCAGGAGCGCCTTGGCGAGGCGGATCGTGTCGAGCAGGGGTGTGGCGGCCAGCCGGGGGCAGTGCGCGGCCTGACGGGCGATCATCCCGGCCTCGGTGGGGGCGTGGTGGGCGACCAGCCGGTAGGGCGGTGCGGTCAGGTGCGCGTCCAGGCGGGCCATGACCACGGCGGCCGGGGCTGCGGCGGCGAGCATCTGCGCGGTGATGCCGCTCAGCCCGGCGCTGCGGGCGGTGACCGGAACGTCGTCGGGAGGCCGGATCAGGGATTCGAACCGGCCGACCTCCACCAGGCGTCCGCGCTCGGGCCGCAGCGCGAGCGCGGCGACCTCGGTCGGCTCCTGCGGCCGACCGGGCGGGGTCAGGCCCTCGAAGTCCACGACGACCAGGGTCAGGGCGGCGAAGCCCGGATCGTCGAACAGGCCCCTCACACCGTGTCCTTCCGCCCGGCTGCCAGCCGGTCGGCTGCGGTGCGGAGCCGGGTGAGGGTGCGCAGGCCGCGTTCCAGGAGTTCGGGATCGCCGCAGGCGGCGCCGTACTGGACGCCGGAGACCGCGTCCAGGGCCTCCAGCACGGCCAGGTACTCGAGTTCGGCGGCGGTGAAGGGGCGGCCGTAGCCGTCGGCCAGCGCCTCCAGCAGGTCCGGGCGGTGCGCCCAGAGGTCGGCGAGGCGGACGAAGTCGCGGAGGGCGGGGCCCGGTTGGGCGCGCTCGAAGTCGATCACGTAGAGCTCGCCCGCCTCGCCGAGCAGCAGGTTCCGCAGTTGCAGGTCGCCGTGGGTGAACACCGGCTCGGGCTGCGGCAGCAGGTCGGCACGGGCGGCCAGGGCGCGGACGGCCTCCTCGTCGCCGGGCGCCAGGTGGGCGCGGGCGCCGTCCAACTGCCGCTCCAGCTTCCCCAGCGCGGCCCGCAGGGTCTCGTCGGGCCCGGCGGCGGGGGCCGGACGGTGGATCGCGGCGGCGAGCGCCCCGATCCGGCGGAAGATCTCGCGCTGCTGCCCGGGCGGGTGGACGGCGCCGTGCAGGGAGGTGCCGGGCAACGCGGTGACGACGACCGCGAGGAGGTCGGCGTCGGCGGCCACCAGGCGGGGCGCGGCCGCCCCGAGTCCGGGCACCCAGGTGCGGTACGCAGCCACCTCCCGGCCGTGGAAGCGCGGGTTCTGATGGATCTTCACGTACCAGCGGCCGCCCCCGGCGCCGTCCACCCGCCACACCCGGCTGCCCGGCCGGGCCCAGGACACGTCGGTCCAGGAGGAGAGGCGGCCGACGGCCCGTTCGGTGAACTCCCGCACCGCCCGGCCCGGACCCTCCTCCCCAGTGCCGGCGGAGGAGAAGGCGCGCAGCCGGTCGGTGTGCGGGTCGTAGGCGACCGTGTCGCCCGGCTCCTGGAAGTGGACGGCGAAGCGGTGCCCCGCGCGGTAGGCGTCCAGGGCGGCCCGGCAGTAGGCCACCATTCCCGCGGGAAGGTCGGCGAGCGGGTACCAGCCCATGGCGTCGCACAGGTCGGGCTCCCTGATGGCCGGCTCCCCGTTCCAGCGGAGCACCTCGAAAACCAGGCCCACCCGTGAGTCGCCGCCCGGTCCCCGGTGGTGGACGGTGACGGCGTGCCGGACGTCGTCCGGGTCGACGACGACACCGGTCTCCTCGCGGGCCTCGCGGATCAGGGCCTGCACGGCGTCCTCGTGGGACCCGTCGATGTGTCCCGACGGCAGGTGCTCGAGTCCGGTGGCGTAGACGGCTCCGGCCCGGCGTGTCAGCAGGACCTCGGGGCCCGCCGCGCCGTCGCGGCGCAGGAGCAGGTGGACGTCGACGGGCTCCCGGTGACGGGCCTGCACCGGCACGGGTCCGGCCGCGGCGGCGGAGGGCCCCGGGGCCGGGGGAAGGGCGAGGACGGCGCGCAGCCGTCCGGCGATCCGGGCCGTCTCCTCGGGCGGCACGTCGAGCAGTCCGGCGCTCTCCCACGCGAGGGCGGCCGTCTGCTGCTGCTCGTAGGGCACGCCGGGCGGGAGGGCGGCCACGTGGACGTGGACGTGGCTGTTGCCGCTGTGGGAGCCGAGGCTCTGCAGGTAGATCCGCTCGGTCGGCACGACCTGCCGCAGTGCGGCCCCGGCACGGTGGACGGTGTGCCACAGCGCGGCGGACCGCGCCGCGGTGAAGTCGCCGATCACGTCCTGCCGGTGCGCGACGGGGGCGACGAGGAGCTTGCCGAGCAGGGTCGGGTACCGGTCCAGGAACACGACGTGCTGCTCGTCCCGGTGGACGATCTCGTGCCGGAACTCCTCGTCGCCGGCCAGCAGGCGGCAGATGAAGCACGGCCCGCTCCGGGACCGCCGCGCGTACGCCTGCTCGTCGAACTCGATCCGCTTCACCACTGCTCCTCCTGGCCGAGTTGACCGGTGATCGACTGTTCCAGGTCCGCCATGGTGGCGGTGAAGGCGGATTCGAGGTCGACGCCGTACAGCCGGGCGATCACGGCGACGGACCACAGGCAGTCCGCCAGTTCGTGGCCGAGGTCGCGCCCTGCGGGCGCGGGGCGGATCCCGTCGGCGGCCTGGGCGAGTTTCGCCAGGTCACCGACGTCCCCGGCGAAGCCGAGGACGAAGTCCTGCCGGGTCCAGGTGCAGCCGCGCTGCGCCGCGTTCAGCCGGTCGTACAGGGCGTGGACGCGCATCGCCCGCTCGGTGATCTCGCCGAGTTCCACCGTTCACTCTCCGATCAGGGGAAGGTAGCGCTGCACGTACGGCGGCACCGCGGCGGTCGACGTGCCGGTCGACGTGCCGGTTTCGGCGGGCGGGACGTGCTGGTCGACCGTGCTTCTGCCGGGTGCGAGGGCCAGGTCGTCGCCGTGGCGCCTCCTGTGCGGGGCCACGGTAGGCGCGAAGCCCGGGCCGGGTTCGGTGCGCACCCGGCCCTCGCGGGCAGGGGTCGGGCTGGTGGCCGCGGTCGTCGGCGTGCTGCTGTTCACGGGCGTCTCCGGGGAGTCGGCGTGTCGCGGTGTCAGGGGCGGCGGGCGAGCAGGACGGTGAACACGGTGTCCTCGGTCAGGGGGCCGTCCGCCGCGTGGCGGCCGAGCAGGTTCAGCGCCTCGGTCTCGAAGGCGGTGTGCCGCTCGCCGAACAGGGCGGGTGCGGCGAAGCTGGTGCTGGCGAGGTAGCCGAGGACCTGCCGCGGTGTCCACTGCCGGGACACGGGCCAGGCGTGCTCCTCGACGCGGGAGAACGGCGAGTCGGCGAGGACCTCCTCGTAGCGGCGGCGCGGCCGGGTGTAGGTGCCCCGCGTGCCGGCGCGGCGCTCCTGGCCGAGGTAGCTCTGGATGAGCGCGCGCAGGGCATCGGTCCAGGGCGAGCGGGCGGTCCACAGGCTGCCGTCGCCCATGACGGCGACGGCCGCGTCCGGTGCGGTGAGCCGGTCGAGCAGCCGCAGGACCTCCTCCTGGTCCATCCAGTGGAACGCTCGGGCGATCGTGACCAGGTGCGCCCGGTAGCCGGGGGAGGGGGCGGTGAACCCCTCGGCCGGGCAGCGGTGCACCCCCAGGGGCTTGTCGCCCAGGAGGGGGCGGAGGACCGCGCTCGCCTCGTCGATCATCTGTTGATCGGGTTCGACGATGTCGATCCGCGCGAACGCCTGGTGCAGGGCGGCCGGGACCTGTCCGGTGCCGGTGCCCAGGTCGAGCAGCACCGGGTGGGGCGTGCCGCGCACGATGTCGGTCAGCAGCGTGACGGCAGCCGCGGGCAGGCCCGGCCGGAAGGTGCGGTAGGCGCCGGCGGCGCCGGGGAAGAGGGACAAGTCGGTGGCTCCAGGTCGGTTCGGGCCGGTCGGCGCGTGCTCCGGTGGGCAGGGTGGACAACTGCGGTGGCGGGCGGCGGGCCACCGCCGGAGCGGCGGCCCGTAGGGCGAAGGCGTGCGCGGGCAGCAGCGCGGCGGCCAGTACCGTCTCGCCGCCGACGATCGCGATCCCCTGCCCCGGGCGGCAGGGGCGGAAGTCCGGCGGCCGCCACCGCGCACCCGGGCGGCCCGGCCCGCGGGCGCGGTCACCGGCCGGCCCGGATCAGGTCGAGGATCTCGGCCGTGGAGCGCACGTCGCCGAAGGAGCGGTACAGGGTCCGCAGGGTCGCGTTGTGGACCTCGTCGCTGCCCGCGGCCGTGCCGTCCGCCGCCACGATCACCCGCAGGCCCAGGGTGAAGGCGTCGCGCGCCGTCCCGGCCACGCACACGTCGGTGACGACCCCGCACACCAGCACGGTGTCGACGCCGCGCTCGGCCAGCAGACCGGGCAGCGGACTCAGGCCGGGGAAGAACGCGGAGGCCGCCTCCTTCTCCACGAGCAGGTCGCGGTCCTCGTCGACGGTGAACTGCGGCCACAGACGCCCCGCGAGCGGACCGCTGCCGCCCGAGGTGCGGAAGAGCTCCGTGACCTCGGGGCCGTAGAACTCCTCGCGGACCGGGCTCGGCCGGCCGGAGCCCGGCATCACCCACGCCACCAGGCCGCCGGCCCGGCGCAGGCCGACGGCCAGCGCCTCGACCTGCGGGATGATCCCGCGCGCGTACGGCCCGTCGAAGAACGGCACCATGTCGACCACCACCAGCGCGGTGCGGGCCGGATCGAGGCGGGTGTAGGCGTGCCGCCGCCCCCGGCGCTGCTCCTGACGGGCGTACTCCCGCTCCGGGATCGTCCAGGCGTGCACCCGGGCCGGCACCTGCGCCGCCGGTGGGGTGCTCACGCGCGCCCCGCCGCGTCCAGGGCCCGGGCGGCCATCAGGACGGACATCACGGCCCCGGACAGCAGGAGCCGGCCGTCCATCGCGGCGGCGACCGCGTCCTCGAGCGGCCACCACTCCACGGTCATGCCCGTCTCGGTGCCGGTCGGCTCCTGCCGACCGAGCGTCAGGTCCCGGGCGAGGAACATGTGCAGGCGGGCGGTGGACCTGGTCATCAACGCGGTCTCACCGAGCGGGCGCCACGAGGCGGCCGTGATGCCGGACTCCTCCTTGAGCTCGCGGCGGGCGCCCTCCAGCGGGTCCTCGCCCGGCTCCAGGCCCCCGCCGGGCGGGGTGAGGACCTCGCCGTGGACGTAGGAGCGGTAGCGGACCATGGCGATCCGGCCCCGGTCGTCCACCGCGACCGTCAGGGCTCCGTCGACGCGGGCCTGGTGGAACTCGAAGGCCCCTTCGGTGCCGTCGGGCCGGGTCACCCTGTCGCGGTGGATCAGGTAGGAGGGGGTGTCCAGCAGGATCGTGCGGTCGTGCTGGTGCCACGGCGCCGGCGCGGCCGGCTGGCGGGTGACGGGCGGTGCGGTGTTCACGGGCGGTGCGGTGTTCACGGGCGGGCTCCTTCGGGCCGGCTGCTGGTGAGCAGCGGGAGGTTGGGCGGGGTGCGGAGGCCGGGACGGGGCGGCACCGTCGAAGGCGCGCCTCTCACCGACACCGGGCGGTCGCCGTCGGCGCGGGTGCAGATCACGGTGACGGGCGGTCAGCGGGTTCCTCCTCCCGGGGCGCTGTCGGCCCGTCCGGGGACGGGGGACGCACCGTCCGGTCAGTGGGTTGGTGCGGCAGTAGGCCGGTGGTGCGGTGCGCGGTGAGCAGGACGGCCGCGAGGGTGCCGGCCTCGGTGATCCGGCCGTCGGCGCACATCGCCACCGCCTCGGCCAGCGGGACCCAGCGCAGTTCCATGTCGGCCTCGCTGGGCTCGCGCTGGTGCTCGCCGACGGTCAGGCCCGTGGCGAGGTAGAGGTGTTCGCGGGTCCGCGCACCGGCGGGCATCCGCCACACCGTGGTGAGCGGTTCGATCCGGGCGGCGCGGATGCCGGCCTCCTCCAGCAGTTCGCGCAGCGCGGCTGCCGCCGGGTCCTCGTCCACTCCGCACCCGCCGCCGGGGCACATCAGCAGCCGCAGGCCGCACACGTAGACGTCCTCCTCCACCAGGGCGACGCGGCCGCGGTCGTCGAGGGCCAGGACGCGCACCCCGTCGACCGCCTCGGTGTACTCGTAGGTGCCCGGGCTGCCGTCGGCCCGCCGGATCTCGTCGCGGCGCACCACCATCCGCGGTCCGCGGTAGACCTCGGTCGAGGATTGCGTGGTCCAGCCTTCGATCATGTCGTCCGCTCCGTCTTCTTCCGGTCGGGTGGCAGGAGTGGGGGGGGGTTGTGCGGGCGGGGGGCACGGGGGCAGCGGTGGCAGCGGTGGCGATGGCGGGTCCAGGCGTTCGAGGTGGCGCTCGCAACGGCCCTCCGGTCGGTGCACGGCCCGGTAGGCGTAGGGGAGGGCGCTGCCGTCGAAGACGACCACGCCCTCCTCCACTTCCACGACGGGCCGTCCGGTGCCGACGGCGGACGGTGACGGCCCGTCACCGTCCGCCTGCCTCTGGGCCGCCCGTCGCGAGGAGCTCCAGCACCCGGTCGGCGACCTGGCGCGGCGTGCGGCCGGTGGTGTCGACCACCTCGGCGTCGGCGGCGAGCCAGGAGGCGAACGCCTGGGTGTAGGAGGGGAGTTGCCGTCGGCGGAACGCGCGGACCTTCGCGCTGCGCGCCTCGTCGCCGGGGTACTCCGTGGCGGCGTCGATGCGGGCGGCGACCGTGTCCGGGTCGGCGTGGAGCAGCAGGTGGCGCAGCGGGATCCCGGCGGCGCGGACGGCGTCGTGGATCTCGGCGGCGTAGCCGCGCCGCAGCAGCGTCATCGGGACGAGTACCGGGCGGCCGTCGTTCTCGCGGTGGCAGTGGACGACGAGTTGGGCGGTCAGGGGGCGCCACGCCGGGTTGTCCTGGAAGTCGCGGTACTTGCCGGGGAAGACCTGGCGCAGGAGGAAGCCGATCTCCTCCGGGTCGGCGACGACGGCGCCGGGCAACTCGTCGCGGAGAGTGGAGGCGAGGGTGGTCTTGCCGCCGCCGAAGGGGCCGTTGATCCAGACGATCACCGCAGGCTCCCTTCGCCGCGGGTAGCAGGGGAGGACGGTTCGGGGCGCGGGCCGGGCAGCCGGGTGGCGGTGGCGTACTGCCGGGCCTGCAGGAGGTGGGCGGCGCGGTAGCTGCCGACACCGGGCCGGCTCCCGTCGAGGTCGGCTTCGGCGGCCATGAGCTCCTCGTGGGTGCCCTGCTCGACGAGGCGGCCGTCCTCGAGGACGTAGATGAGGTCCGCGGAGGCCGAGGCGGCCAGGCGGTGGGTGATCAGCAGCACGGTCGCCCCCTGCTCCGCGAGGCGGCGCAGGTTGTCGAAGGCACGCACCTCCGCGGCCGGATCGAGCGCGCTGGTCGGCTCGTCGGCGACGACCAGGAACGGGCGCCGGCCGTCGGTGCCCGCGGTGGTGGTGCGCAGGTAGGTGCGGGCGGTGCCGATCCGCTGCCACTGGCCGCCGGAGAAGTCGACCCCGCCTTCGAACCCTGCCAGCACCCGCTCGTCGTACGACCCGGGTGTGCCGGGCTCTTGGGCGACGACGGCGGGGAAGGCGGCCAGCGCCTGCCGGGCGAGGTGCCCGGTGTCGGCGGCCGGGCGGCTGGGCGCGCTCACTGGGCATCCCCCCGTGCCGGGTCCGCGAGCGAGGCGGTGTCGGCATGCTCCAGGACTTCGACGGTGCCGTGCTCCAGGGCGCGCAGCGCGGCGGCCAGCCGGACGGCCAGGACGTGCGGCAGCTGGTCGAGGGCTTCGTGCGGTGGCAGCCACCGGGCGGAGCGCACCTCCTTCGGGTCGAGCACCAGCGCGGCGACCTCGTCGGCGCTCAGCGGCGGCAGGTCGAAGACGTGGACGACCAGGGCACGCCCGTAGCTGGTCAGGCGGGCCGGGACGTTGTCGACGACCAGCAGTCGCCCGGGCCGACGGCGCAGTCCGAGCTCCTCGGCGCCCTCGCGCTCAGCGGCCTCGACGGGCACCTCGTCGGCCTCGACCATGCCGCCGACCAGTTCGAGGTGCGCCTTGTAGGTGGGCTCCAGCACCAGGACCCGGCCCTCGTCGTCGCGGACCAGCACGGTGGCGGCCATCATCGGCGAGGGCAGCTGCCGGTAGTAGTCCCGCTTGGACGGCGTCACCAGTTCGCCGTCGTCGAGCAGCGCGGTGTGCGAGCCCTTCTCGGCGCCGAGCGCGGCCCGCAGGCGCGCCGCCGCGGCCGGCCCCAGCAGTTCGAGTGCCCGCGCCTCGCCGACCCAGCGGATGCCTGTGGGTCCCGTCGCCCCCGGGTCCGCAGCGGCGGTGACGTGTGCGGCGAAGAGGAGGTCCAGCAGCGGTCGGCCGCGCCGGTCGGCGGGCGCGGTGTCCACGACCAGCAGCCGTCCGGTTCCAGCCTCGACGCCGACGGCTTCGCGCAGGTGACGGGCGAGCGCGTCAGCGGGCAACTCGTTGCCGGTCGGACCGCCGGGCAGGTCCCAGCCGCCCTCCCTGCCGCGGTCGACGACCAACAGCAGCCCCGCGGCGTCGCGCAGCAGGGCGTGGGCGCCGAGCAGCGGGGCCGCGTGGGCCTCCAGCAGCTCCCGGACCTCGGCGCTCGCGCCGTGCCCGGCCCGCTGCTCGGCGGGTGGGGCGGGGTGTTCGTCGGTGGTGGACACCGGTCTCCTCCTCGAAGGCGGACGGGGTGGTGGAAGTGCCGGCGGTGCGGGTCAGGAGCAGGCGGGTTGGGCGGCCATGCGGCCGAGGGCGAGGTGGCCGCGCTCCTGCAGGTCCGCTCGGCCCTCGCGCAGGCCGGTGCACAGGTAGGAGGCGCCGAGGCGCACCGTCAGCAGCAACAGCAGCCGCTCCTCGGCCGGTTCGAGCGGGCGGCCGTAGCCGGTGAAGAAGGCCTCGCGCAGATCGGGACGCTCGGGCCACAGAGCCCCCAGCAGCCAGACGAACTCCTCGACCACCAGGCCGTAGCGGGCCTGCTCGAAGTCGATCAGGGCGTGCCGACCGGTGGCGGCGTCGATGAGCCAGTTGCGGGTCGCGTAGTCGCCGTGCAGGAACAGCGGCGGCAGCCGGTCGGCCAGGCCGGGGATCTCGACGGCCGCGGCCTCGACGAGGGCGAGCACGTCGCCCGGCACCCGCCCCGCCAAGGCATCCCGGCACTCGGCGGCCTCCCGCGCGTACGCGCCCATCGCCTCGCGAACCTGCGCCCGGTGGGCGGCGGAACCGGTGTCCGAGCGGTCGTGCCAGCGCCACAGCAGCCGCCCGGCGTCCTCGTGCAGCCGCAGCTCCACCCCGTGCGGGAGCGGCAGGCCGCGCACGACGCGGCCGGGCAGCGCCGTGCTGAGCAGCGCGCGCAGCCCCGGCTCGCTCGCCAGCAACCGCGGCACCTGCCGTTCGCGTTCGGGCAGGAAGCGCGCCGTGTAGGCGTAGCCGGCCACCTCGCGGGCGAACGCGCCGTCATCCGGACTGATCTTGACGAAGGCGGCAGCTCCGTCCTCGGGGCCGCCGATGCGCCACACCCGGGAGGTTGCCCTGGGCCAGGAGCAGTCGACCGCCGTGACCGGGCCGGGCAGGTGGGCGGCGGCCCAGGCAAGCAGGTCGGGCGGTGGGGAGTCGGTCATCAGGTCGGGGCTCCGAAGGGGACGGGCCGGGCGCGCGGCGCAGCAGCAGGACGCGGTCGGCCGGGTCGGTGCGCAGGACGCCGGCGGAGGTGCGGTCGACGCCGTCCGCGTGGGCTTGGGCGAGCGGGTCGGAGAGCGGGTGGGCGTCGGTGGTCACGGGGCACTCCAGGCGAGGGGAATCGGCCCGGCCGGGTCCGGGTCGGTGAAGCCGAGATCGCGATAGAGCCGTTCCCCGTCGGGGGACGCGGTCAGGCGGACCTGCCCGCAGCCGACGTCGACGAGCCACTGCCGGGCGGCGGCGACCGCCTGCCGGGCGTGGCCGCGGCGCCGGTGGGCGGGGTCGGTGGCCACGGAGGCGATGACCCCGATGTACGGCGCCCGGCCCGGGCGGGGCAGGCAGTGGTCGTACTGGGCGACCGCGCACGACACCAGCGCGCCCGCGCCGCCGTCGACGACGAACGCCGCGAACCCGCTCCGCCCGGCGAGGCGTTCGCGGAACCAGTCGGCGCAGGTCCGTTCCCAGCCGGGCGGCGCGGTGACGCCCGCGGAGTGCAGCATCACCAGGCGCAGCCGCGCCAGTTCCCCGGCGTCCGATGCGACCGCGCGGCGCACCGAGCCGGCAGTGAGCTGGGCCCGGGGTGCCGGCGGGCGGATGGCGGCGTGGGTGGCGGCGTGCTCCTGGATGAGATGGCGGGTGGAGTCGCGCAGGTTGAGGCGGTGCAGATCCTCTGGGCGGAACCAGTGGAGCAGGACGCCCTCGCGCAGGCCGGCGTCGTCGGGGTGGCCGTCCCAGCGGGTGGTGAAGATCTGGATCGGGACGGCCAGGCCGTTTCGGTCGGTGGTCCACTCGACGGCCAGCGGCTCGACCTCGCCGAGGCGCAGCCCGGGTACCTCCTCGGCGAGTTCACGCCTCAGCGTCGCCTCGATCGTGGCGTCGCCCGCCTCCCGGCCACCGCCCAGCAGACTCCACTCACCAGGCGCCCAGACATGTGCGAAATTGTCGCGAAGATGCAGCAGGTACTCGCCGCGGCCGTTGTGGATGACGGCGGAGGCGTTCACCGGCTCCGGCCGACCGGTCAGGTCCGCCGCCAGGAGCTTGGCGCGCAGCCCGGGCGAGGAGACCTCGGCGAGCGGACGCCACTCCGCCCCGGTGACCTCCGCCCCCTGCAGGGTCACGGGCGGCAGTTGGCCGTCGGCGAGGTAGAAGACGAAACGGAAGTCGTAGTGCCGGTGGGCACCTTCGCCCTTGTCCGGGTTCGGGTCGATGTCGTTGACGTCGATGTCCACGGGCGCGTCCAGCAGTCCCGGCGGCAGGCAGAGCGCCCCGGGCGGAATCCCGGCCTCCTCGGCGACCTCGCGGACCGCGGTCGCCAGCAGGCTCTGGTCACCGGCTTCGCCGTGCCCGCCCGGGCACAGCACCAGCCCCGTGGCCCGGTGGTGGATGTGCAGGACGCGTAGGTCGCGGTCGACGAGGACGCCGCTGCAGGTGACGTGCGCGGGCAGCGTGGCGCGGTCGGTCGGGTCGTCCGCGGTGGCCAACAGGTCCAGCAGCGGCCGGAGCCGGGCGTGTTCGCCGGGATGGCGCGCAAGATGGGCGAGGGTGGTGGCGGCGATCTCTGCGGAGATGGCAGGCAATCAGGGCTCCGTATCCGGTGTCACGGGACGGTCCGGCCGCATGAGTCGGACGACAAGTCTCAACGTTTCAAGGCGTGTTGGGCGCTCGGCGGGAGTGGCCGGAGGTCCGATGTTCGAGGATCGGGCGGCCGTCGTTCAAGTGGGTCGCCTCCGGGCGCGCCTGGGTCGAACGGGGCGTTTTCGAGCACCCGGGCGGCGCCGCCCACCGTGACATCCAGCTGCTTGCGGGCGCTCTCGGGGAGGCTTCCGCCGCCCAGCGCGCAGGCGGCGAGCTCCTGTTCGAGGGAGGCTCTTTGATCTTGGTCCAGGAGGCGGTCGATGGCGGGATGGGCGGGGAGGTCACGCAGGGCGTAGCCGTCGCCGGATTCACCCGTTCGAGTGACGGCGGACCGGGCGAGGTCTCGGGCGGCCGGGGTGCCGGGTCGGTGGCGTCGAGGACGGCCAGGGCGAGGCGGGCGGCCGGTTCGAGGGCGGTCCACAGGTCTGCGGCGTGTGCGGCGGCTTGCTGCTCGCCGGGGCGGCACAAGGCGGTGAGGGCGGCGGTGACCGTCTCCTCCCACGGGTCGCCGGGCTCGGTCTCCTGCAGGAGGGCGAGGGCGGTGGGGTGGCCGCCGGTGGTGGCGGCGGCGAGGAGGGCGGTCTGGCGGCCGTCGAAGGTGCGGCGGTCGATGCCGCGGTGTTGCTCGATGTGGCGCAGGGCATCGCGCCAGCGGTCGAGGACGGTGAAGGCGCGGGTGCCGTCGGCGATGACGACTCGCCACAACCACTGGCGGAGTTCGGCGCGCTGCTGGTCGGTTGCGGTGAGGCGGGCGGGGACGGTGATGCCGTCGATCCTCTGGCGTTCGTCGTGGATGAGGCGGGTCGCAGGTGAGGTAGAGGGCGGCGTGGCGGTGGCACAGGGCGCGGGCATCGTTGGGCAGGTTGAGGTCGGAGGCGAGCAGGGCGTTCTGCCGATACGGGCGTTCAGGGGCAGGTAGGCGGGCCGGATCCTGGGCACCAGCGGGAAGCGCTGGGCGGTGGGTCCGGTCGGGTGCACGGTGGTTGCTCCCAGGTGACGGTGATCGGGTGGCGGGGGCGGTGGAGGACGAAGCGGTCGGCGGCCGGGTCGGCGGTGTCGGGGCCGTGGCCGATCACGTCGGTCTCGTAGGTCTTGCGGCCGTCGGGGGTGTTGAGGATGCCGGAGGGCAGGGCGGCGTCGGCGTTCTGGTCCTGGTGGACCTGGAGGGTGACGTTGCCGTCCCTGGTGAGGTCGAGGGCGCGGCGGGCGTCGTCCATGCTCCCGCGTAGCGGCATGAAGACGGCGAGTTGGTCGTCGACGGACCCCCAGGCGTCGGTGGCGCGTTCGAGGGCGATGGTGCGGGAGGCGGTGCCGCGCAGGCGCAGCGGCACCACGATCCGGCCGCCCGGTTTGACTTGCTGAAGCCAGGGGGGTGGGCATCTCGCTGGTGCTGACGGTGGCGATGATCCGGTCGTAGGGCGCCTTGCCCGGGTGGCCGAGGGCGCCGTCGCCCAGCAGCGCTTCGACGTTGGTGATGTCGGCGTCGGCGAGGTGCTTGCGGGCGTCGTCGACCAGGTCCTCGTCGACGTCGACGGTGGTGACGTGGCCGTCGGGGCCGACGATGTGGCCGAGGTAGGCGGCGTTGACGCCGGTACCGGCGCCGGCTTCGAGGATGTGCTCGCCGGGGCGGGCGGCGAGTTGTTCGAGCATCAGGGCGATGGTGGCGGGTTGGGAGGTGGCGCTGATCTGAGTGCCGGAGCCGTCGGTCTTGGTGTAGACGGGATTGTCGGCGTAGGCGGCCTCCAGGGGGAAGCCGGGCAGGAAGTGCTCGCGGGCGACGGCGCGGAAGGCGTCCTCCACCGGGGGGGTGCGGATGGCGTTCTGGTCGAGCAGACGGTCGGTGAGGGCGTCGCGCAGCTGGTCGGCGGAGCAGGCTTCGTCACTCAGGGCAGTCATGTGGGTGACCTTAGGGGTTGGGGTGCTGGCGGTGGTCGAGGGTACGGCGCCCTTGTCGGAGTGGAAGACGGAGCCCAACGCCCTTGCGATGAAGGATGCTTGGTGGCCGACCGGCAGCCCGGCGCGGTTGGCGTGGAAGAGCAGGTGGTGCGCGAGGACGCCACGCAGTCCGCAGCCCAGGCGGCCTTCGCGGGCGAGGTCCTGTCCGGCCTGCTCGAAGGCGTCGACCCACGCGGTGTGGCCGTCTGGGGGGTTCGCCGGATCGGGTGAGCTGACGGGTGTCGAGGGTCATCAGGCGGCGCATCGCGCCGGTCAGGGCGGCGGCCCGCTCGGGGGCCAGGTCGGCCGGTTCGGGCCGCAGCTCGGCGGCCTTGGCCCAGACGTCGCCCTGTTCGTACTGGTCGAGGCTGGCGGTGCGGAGCATCGCGGAGACCAGCACGGGGATGGTCTCGGCCCACCCGAGGGCGGGCGGCCCGGCCCATGCGTCGATCCGGGCCGCGGACACGGTCGAGCACTCCAGCGCGAGCGCGCCCGGACCAAGTCCGGCCAGCGCCCCGTGCGCACCGTCCCACACCGCGGCCGCTGCCTCCTCGTCGTCGCCGACCAGGGATAGCACCACGTCGGCGCCCACAGCGGCCTCCCGCGCCGAGGCGCACACCGCATCCGCCGGAGCGACCGGTATTCGGGAGGCGGTGCGGTTGAAACAGCGCAACCGGAAGGAGCGGCGCAGGTGCGGGGCGAGCTCCCGCGCCATCACCCCGGCCCCCAGCAAGGCCACCGTCTGTCCGCTCACCGCCCGCACCCCGTGCCGCCGGCACGCGCGGTTCCACCAGCTCGTCGCCCCGGGTGTAGAGGTACCACACCATCACCGGCGCCACCTCCCGCATGACGACCAGGCCCGTTGACGCAACGACGTCGGCAGAGCCGATGCACGCCTCCACCTCGCCCTGGTCGGCCAGCTCCACCGCCAGCGGCTTCGCCGACACGTACCGCTGCTCGGCGCCGGGCAGCCACCGCTCGGCCAGCGCCCGCGTCGCCGGGTGCAGCGCGACCGTCTTCGGGGACGGTTCCACGTACCCGGCGCAGATCAGCGCGGCCGCGTGCTGCTCGCACGCGAGGTTCATCGCGGCCGGGAACGACTCGACGAGCCGCATCTCCTGGAAGTGGCGGCCGACATGCGAGGCGTCCGTGCCATCGGGACCGAGCGTGAAGACCGTCGGGAAGTCCTCCATGTGCAGCCCTACCGGGACGCCGCCGGTGTCCGCACCGTGGAGGCTGCTGCTGTCCGCCGTCCGCGCGAGTACTCGGAACATCAAGGTCTCCCTCCTGCTGGAACGGTCCAGGGGTGTGCGGCAGGGAACTGCGAAGTGTCCTGGCCCCGGGCGCAGGCGGTGGGCGCGGCATGCGAGACCGCCGCCCTGCCCCGGCAGGACGAGGCGGCCGAGGCCGAGCACCGAGCTGCCGCCGACGCCGGCCTGGCCTTCGCGGTGGGGCCGGCCCGTTCGGACGCCGCCGTCGCCGGAAGGCACGCCGCCGTGCAAAGCGGCTCGGCGAGCGGTACGACGCGCCGTGGGGCGTCGGACATTAGTCCTCCTGGTCGTGGAACGATGCCTGGACCCCGATGAGGGTGCGGCGGGACAGGAACCGGGAAAGCTGTGCACGATTCCGGCGACCGCGCTGGTCAGCGGCTCGCGGCCGGGGAGCGCACCGGGCGTTTTGGGCCCAAGCGGCCTCGGAGTGTCCTGAAGCAAGCACACACCGCGAGCATGCCGGGAACAATGGAGCGGGCCGATCCAACCGCGATCCCAATTTCCGAGGAGCGCCATCGTGTCCGAGCGGCTGCGCCACGATATGAGAGCAGCACGCCGAAACTCCGGCATGCCGTGGACGGCCTTCGCCCGCGCGGCCGGCTTCGGCGAGGCGTACCTGCGCAACGTCGAAAACGGCAACCGGCCGGTGACGGCGTCTGTTGCCGCCGTCTACGACCTGGTACTCAGGACTGATGGGGCGTTCGCACGTGCATTCAGGGACGCCCCGGCAGTCATCACCGAGCACACGCCGTGGGCCGAGGCGACCTTGGCTGTCCTTACCGAGCTGGTGGACGGGAGAAGAGTGGACCGCAGGAGCTTCATCGCAGCAGGGGTGGCCCTGTCGGCCTCCGCGAGCAACTGGTCCAGGGCCGCCGCAGCCTCTACGGACCGCCACCAGAGCACGGCCTACAGCGCCCCGCAGCTGCTGGTGCACATCGAGGACCGGCTCGACTACCTGCGCCGTGTCGACGACGAGCTCGGCAGCGGCGAGGTCCACAAGCAGGCGAGCAACGAACTGTCCCTGGCCGTACGGCTGATCAAGGCAGGTCGGCACACCGACAACGACCTGCGCCGCCTGTACGCGCTCGCCGCCGAGGCGGCCCGCCAGGTCGCCTGGACGGCGTTCGACCAGAGCAGATTCGGGATCGCCCAGCGCTACTTCGATGCGGCCCTGCGCGCCTCCGTTCAAGCGGACGACACGCTCACCGGTGCGTACGCGCTGTCCTTCGCCGCCATCCAGTGTTATTCAACCGGTCAGGCCGGCCGCGCGGTCGCGCTCCTGGACACCGCCCGGACCCAGGTCAAGGGGAAGGCAACTCCACGGATGGAGGCCATGCTGGCGGCCCGCACCGCCCGCGCCCTGTCCAAGACCGGCGCGAAGTCGGACACCGCGCACTATCTGCACCTCGCCCGGACCGCCCTGGACAAGGGCCGGCACGACGACGACCCGAGGTCCCTCTACTGGGTCGACTACGGCGAGGTCGAGATGATCGCGGGCTCCTCGGCCCTCGACCTCGGCGACCCGGCCGAGGCACTGCGGCGCTTCGACGCCGGTATGAAGGCGTACCCGGGCGACGACGAGTACCCCCGCACCCACGCGATCTACCTGGCCCGGGCGGCCGAGGCCCACCTCGCACTCGACGACCTCGACGGGGCTGTGGCCGCGGCCCGACATGCGGCCGTCTGCCTCAGCACCGTGGACTCCGTCCGCTCCGCCTCCCAACTCAAGGGCGTGCGGGACAAGTTGCTCCCGCACGTCCACTACCGGCCGGTCGCCGAGTTCCTACAGGGCGGGTAGCCGCAGCAGGGCGCGCAACTGCCGGGCCACCACCTGCTCGTCCAGCCCCAGCAGCGCGGTGAACCCCAGGCGTGCCGCGGCTTCGACGTTCACCTCGGAGTCGTCGACGAACACGCACTCGTCGGCCGACAGGCTCAGACGGTCCAGTACGACCTTGAACAGCGCCGCATCCGGCTTGCGCAGGCCGTGGTCGCTGGAGAGCACTACGGCGTCGAAGGTGCCTTCGAGGCCGAACCCGGCACAGGGGTCGTAGGGCGTCCTGCCGAGCGAGTTCGACAGCACCGCGGTCCGGATCCCCGCCGACCTGGCCTGCCGGGCCACCGACAGCACCGGGTAGGCGGGCCATGCGTCATGCAGGTAACGCGCCATCAGGCCCTTCGGCTCCACGCCCATCAGGGCACCGAAGCCGGCGTTCCAGTCCTCCTGGCCGATCGCGCCGAGCTCCGGTCGCCGGAACAGCTCCTGGCCGCGCGGATCGGCCCACGCCGCCAAGAACGCCCCCCTGCCTGATGCCCTCCCGCTGCTCGAAGTACCCGATCGTCTCGACCATGTTCGCGGTGAGCACGCCGAAGAATCCGCCAGCTATCCCCACAGCGTACGAGGCGGCAGCGCCGACAGGGGCCGCTTCCGGTATGCCGCACACGCGTAGAGGGGGGTGCCCAATGATTGGTGTGTCTGATGTTGTGTGAGTTACCGGCGACCGATGGAGAGTCGGCCGTCGAAGGTGATGTCGAATGCCTGGAAGGCGGGCTTCCCTCGTATGGTCCAGCGTTTGCGTCCCTGGCCTGTGGGGTCGGGGCTCATGACGGCCCTGTGGGCGCACTTCAAGGCCGCTTGCTCGTTCGGGAAGTGCCCGTGGGCCCGTACGGCCTTGCGGATGCGGGCGTTGACCGACTCGATCGCGTTCGTCGTGCAGACGACACGGCGGATCTCGACGTCGAACTGCAGGAAGGGCACGAAATCGGCCCAGGCGTTCTCCCGCGGCCGCACGATCGCCGGGTGCTTCGTCCCCCAGGCCTCCTGGAACTCCAGGAACCGCTCCTCGGCGGCATCCTGGGTCGGGGCGGTGCAGACGGGCTTGAGCGCCTTCGAGATCTCGTCCCAGTCCTGGCGGGCCGCGTAGCGGGAGCTGGCGCGCATCAGGTGCACGACGCAGGTCCGCGTGATCGCCTGCGGCCGGAGCGTGCCGATGGCGTCGAGCAGGCCCTCCAGTCCGTCGCAGACGACCATGCACACGTCCTCGACGCCGCGGTTCTTGATCTCGGTGAGGACCTGGAGCCAGTACTTGGCGCCCTCTCCTCCGACGCGTTCCTGTCCACTCCCGCGTCCCGCTCCCGTTCCAGTCCCGTGCCTGCCACTTTCCTTGGGAAACAGACCTGTTTGCCGCGGCCCGGGCACGTCCAGTCTCACCTCGTGGCAGTGTCCATACGGTAAACGATCTTCCCGTCGAACTCCGCGAACCCCAAAGACTTGTAGAAGGCTCGCGCGCCCGGGTTGTCGCGGTCCGTCATCCATTCGACCCGGCTGCATCCGGGACGCGAGGCTGCCAGTGCCCGGAGTTCAGCCATGAGGCGGGCTCCGGCACCCTGGCGACGGACGGCGTCGCGAACGTAAAGCTCTTTGAGGAACAGGGAGTGTGAGGAGCCTGCGGCCGGCCAGAGGAACGAGTAGGCGGCCAACCCAACGAGAGCCCCGGTCTCGTCCTCGGCCAGGAGCGCAGACGCCAGCGGCGGCGAACCGAAGAGCGCCTCCTCCACCTGGTAGTAGCGCTCTTCGATCGGCTGAATCTCGGTCGATCCGTAGAACCGCTCGATCTCCTCGATCAGTACGGCCACGGCCATGGTGTCGCGCCTGTCGGCATGGCGGATCGTCACGGTCATCGGCATCTCCTCCTGTCGGTCCTTCATCTTTTCCCTTGCTCTTCCAACGCGTGATCCGGACGTGACGGCACGGCTCATGGCTGCGGAGGTGTCGTCGCGCGCGGATCCCAGCCATGTCGGCGCAAGGAGTCCTGAACATGGCGGATGAGGTATTCCAGATCCGCGCAGTAGACGGAGGGATTGCGGTAACCGTGGTCAGCGCTATAGCCGCCGCCACACACCTCCACCAGAGGACATCTCTGACACTGGTCGGCGAGCGCGGCCTTCCCGTACTGCCGGTGCAGGAGTTTCGGATGACGCAGAACCTCGTCGAAAGAGTGGCCGAAGGCGTCGAACCCCAGCCATGAGGCGCCCTCTTCGACGGACCGCAGGGTGTTTACGCCCTCGATCGTGCCGTCGGACTCGATCACAACGCTCGTCGGTGGGGCCAGGCCGAGGGATTCCACCGAACCACGCACTCCGGAGACCAGCGCCACCATGTCCTCCAGTATTCGCACGCGGTGCCGGTGCTGGGGCTGCGCAAGCCATGCATCGTAGACGCGGCTCATCCACATCCGGTATTCGGGTGCATCCGGACGGCTGCCATATGGGGGCTCGTCGTGTGTTCCGTGCGGCAGCCCGGAGTCGATCACCGGTGGATCGAACGACGCAAGGTAGTCGTGGACCTCGACCGGATCGTTGGCCGGGTCCACAACAGCGAGCAGCCCCGCGAACAGGTGTGGCCGGGACCGCAGGACCTCTGTGCCGCGTACGGCGGAGGCGGAACTCGACCTCAAGGCATGGGTCGTTCGGTGCCGGTCGTTAGCGACCGGCGGTCCATCGAGACTGACGCCCACGACCACCTCGTACCGCTCGAAAAGGTCCAGCCACGACTCGGTGAGAAGCGTCCCGTTGGCCTGGAGCTCGAGGTGGACCTGGAGATCGGCCGGAACTCCCATCCGTACGCTGCCGAGTACGTCGGCCATGTGTCGAGGGCCGGAGAGTAGCGGCTCACCACCGTGCAGAACGACGTGCACGCCCTGCAAGCCGTGCGTCGCTGCCTGCTCGCCGATCCGCCTTTTCGCTGCCCGGGCAACCTCCACGCGCATGCGGGCGGGCAGGTGTCGCCATGCCTGGTCAGCGGAGTTGAAGACGTAGCAATGGTCGCAATCGATGTTGCAGCGGTTGGCGACCTTGAGCACGAACGATCGAAAGGGGGTGAGGTCCCTGAGTGGTGTCATCAACCGAAAGGACTCACAGAAGCGCCAGCCGGATCAGAGAAGCCTGATGGCCGCCTTCGCCGGTCCGGTCCGACGCGGTCTGTTCGGCCGCCAGTCGCTTCTGGATGCGAACGGCGAGACGGTCAAGGACGACGGACGTGGGCGCATGTTCTGCGGTGACATGCTCGGAGCCGTACGGCGCGGGCAAGGGAGAATGTGACGGCGTTCAACGCTCCTCGAGGAAGGACGGCGGTTGGATGCAACAGATCCGCTCGTAACGTAGCAATCTCATCTCTTCGGCGGCACGAAGAATTCGACCAGGCATGCGGCAATCACTCCGTGCTCGGCTCGGGCAGCCGCTCGACGGCATCGGCTGCCCCGACCATGCCCAGTCGCCGGTACACAGTGAGTGCTCCGCGCAGCGTCTCCTCGGCACGCGCCCGTTCGTCGGTCAACCAGCCGCCTCCTCAGAGCAGGGGCGTTTCAAAGTCCTGGTGAGCAGGTGAGTCCGCAGGTCACGGCGATGCAGGTGTCCGGATCAGACCGTCACGAACGCATCGAAGCTCCGGTTGGACGGAGTGACCTTCCCAAGTCGCCCACTCTGGACAGCGTGGCGGGATCGTCGCTGGTGGAGCGGCTGCGGTTGCTGCCGGATCCGCGTCGACGCCGTGGGGTGCGTCACCGGTTCGTGGCGGTACTGCTGGTCGCCGTCTCGGCGGTGGTCGCCGGCGCGCGCTCGTACACGGCCATCGGCCAGTGGTCCGCGAACGCTCCACAGCACGCGCTGGCCCGTCTGGGCGCGCGGGTCGCGGGAGCGCTGGGCGTGCGCGTCGCACCGAGCACCGCCACAATCCGGCGGGTCATCGCTCTGGCCTGCCCCGGCGGCCTGGCCGACCTGACCGGCGCCGACCCCGCAGGCTCGGGCTCGATCGCTGTGGACGGCAAGGCCGCCCGCGGCTCCCGGCACGGCACCTCGCCCGCCGCCCACCTGCTGGCCGCGATGAGCGGCGACGGCCGCACCGTCACCCAGCTGCGGGTTCCCGACAAGACCAACGAAATCACCTGCTTCGCCGCCCTGCTGGCCCCCTACGATCTGACCGGAGTCACCGTCACTGCCGATGCCCTGCACACCCAGCACGCCCACGCCCGCTTCCTGGTCGAGGAGAAGAACGCCCACTACCTCTTGGCGGTCAAGGCCAATCAGCCCGAACTGCACCGCCGGCTTCGGTCACTGCCGTGGAAAGAGGTCACCGCCCGCCGCATCCTCCCCGCGTGAGCGGAAGTCCGCTGGTTAACGCGTTCTTCTGCTGCACCCAGTGGAAAACGCGCATCGGCCCTGCTGGTGCTGCTGTCCTCAGGCTCGGCTGAGATGGAAGTCGGTAGCAGCGACTGCTGGATCGTGAATCTTGTACTGGAAGCACCTGGATCCGGTGGATTCCGCTGCCGCCGATGATGGAGGAGACCATCGAGTGCTGTGCTGCTGACGTCGCCCTTGGCTGCGGGGACGGGGTGACGGGCCGTCAGGCAAGGTCAGTAAAAGTCAGGATCAGTCCGAGTGCACCGTGGTCCACCTGCTCGTACCCGGGAATCGAGGCCCCTGCGGCTGTCTGGTGTCGACTGTGCGGTGAAGCTGGCCGTCCTGAGGGAGGGCTATCGGTGTGCTGCCGCGTCGATCTTCGCCTGAGCGTCGATTTTCGCAGGTCAGAGACGTGGCAGATGGATTGCCCGCGCTGGCGTGGGCAGCGTGGAGGATCTCTGAATCCCTTCGCTCGCCCGGCCTGGAGCCGCTATGCTCTCGACACCGGATTGGTTGCGTAGAGCCTGCGGAAAGACAGCCGGGGGAGTGCCGGCCGACCACCGAGGGGGATTCCCGAGCCATGTCGTACCTGCGCACCTTCCTGCCCTGGATCATCTTCGCGGTGGTCCCCGCGTCCCAGTGGCAGTGGGCCGCACTGGCCGGTCTGGCGGCGGCCGTCGCCGTCATCGCCCAGCAGCGCCGGGCGGGCGCCGGGTGGGACGCGCTGATCATCGAGGCCGGCTCCGCGCTGTACTTCGCCGTCCTCGCCGCGATCGCCTTCGCCGACCCGCACTCCGGCGTCCGCACCTACTCCGCGGCGCTGTCCTCCGCGGTCCTCGCGGTGATCGCCGGGGGTTCGCTGCTGATCGGCAGGCCGTTCACGCTCGGCATCGCCAAGCGCACCACCCCGCAGGAGTTCTGGACGCTCAAGCCGTTCATCCGGGTCAACACGGTCATCACCGCGGTGTGGACCGCGGCCTTCGCGGTCACCGCCGCCGTCCTCGCCGCCCTCGCCCACGGCGGCAGCGGGCACTCCACCGCCTCCCTGATCGTCCAGGTCGCGGGCTTCGTCGTCCCGATGGTCTTCACCGTCCGCTACGTCGCCGCCGTCCGGGCCCGCGCGCCCCAGCACTGAGGGGGCGCCCGCACCAAGGTGGCCCGCCGCCCGCCCCGGGTGAGGAGCGCATCCACTGCGAGGCGTACGGGTTCGTCGACGAGCAGGGGCAGGCGCTGCTCCCTCTCGAACGGGCGATCGAGAAGGATCTTGGGCGAACCGTTGCCCGGGGGAGACCTACGGGCCGGGGGCGTGACGTGCGGGAACGGGGGGCGGCGAGGGTCGGGCGCGCCCCGAGCGGGTCGGCGGGAGGGTGGGGCGAGGGTGTCGGGAGGTTCGGACGGTGGACAGGATGGGCAGGTCCCTGCCAAGCCTGTCCGCTGCTCGACCCGCACCTGTCCGCTGCTCGATCCGCTCCCCACCACGGAGGCCGTCGAATGAAGCGCACGACCCGGAGTGCCGGGCTGACCGTCCTGGCCACGGTCTCGCTCGCCCTGACCACCACCACCGGCCCGGCGTCCGCCGCCACCCCCACGGCCGGGTCCGCGGCCGCCGCGTGCACCTACACCGCGGCCGTCCCCGCCGACAACTTCAAGGGCATCCCGGTCTTCGACGCGGCGAAGGCCGCCAAGCCCTACAGCGCCACCCTCCGCACCAGTCAGGGCGCCGTCACCTTCCGGGCGCTCACCGACCAGGCCCCCTGCACCACCTACTCGTTCCGCTTCCTCGCCGAACGCGACTACTTCGACCGCACCCACTGCCACCGCCTCACCACCCAACGGATCTACGTCCTGCAGTGCGGCGACCCCACCGGCACCGGCAGCGGCGGCCCCGGCTACTCCTTCCCCGACGAGAACCTGGAGGGCGCCACCTACCCCGCGGGCACCGTCGCGATGGCCAACGCCGGGCCGAACACCAACGGCAGCCAGTTCTTCATCGTCTGGAAGGACACCAAGCTCTCCCCGGCCTACACCCCCTTCGGCCGGGTCACCTCCGGGCTCGACGCCCTGCAGAAGATCGCCGCGGGCGGCGAGGACGACCAGAACGGCCCCGGCGACGGCTTCCCGACGCTGCCCGTCACCATCCGCAACGTCGGGATCTCCAAGCGCTGAGCCACCGGACCCGGCGGGCCGCCACGTCCCGGGGCCACGTTCCGGGGCCACGCCCCGGTGAGCCGCTACGCCCCGGCGGTGAACTCCTCCGCGGAGCCGGCCGCCGCCGGGGCGAGCACCCCGCACAGGTGGTTGCCCGGCTCCGCCGGGTCCGCGCTGATCCAGAACTGCGCCCACAGCTCGATGAACTCCTCCCGGGAGAGGAAGCCGTCGCCGTCCAGGTCGACCAGCTCGAACACGCCGGTGGTGTCGGTCGGTCGACCGTTCCACACGTCGACCAGGCGACGGTGCTCCTCCCGCGAGATCCGGCCGTCGCCGTTCTCGTCGACCGCCTCGAAGACGGTGTCGGCCGTCGCCGTCACGGCCTCCCGCATCCCGGGCAGCCGGTCCACCATGGCCAGGACCTCGTCCAGGTCCACCAGCCCGTCGCCGTTGGTGTCCGCCGCCTCGTACAGCGCGTCCCACCAGCCGAGCATCACCCGCTCCACCCGGGCCGCCAGCTCCCGGCTCGCCGCCACCCGCGGCAGCCGCCCCCAGCGGTCCGCCAGCGCCCGGAAGTCCTCCTCGTCGAGGTACCCGTTCCCGTCGGTGTCGAGCGCGTGGAACACGCTGGTCAACTTGTAGCGCTGGAACTCGCTCGCCATGGCCGTGCCTCTCCCTGGAACCTCTCCCGGACGTGCGAAGCTGATCCTTTCCACCCCCGCCCGCCCTACGGCAGCGCGCGGTCGCACACCCCGTCCCCGCCCGCACGCCGGGGGAGCGCACCCCCGCCCGCGCGCCGGTCGACACATGACGTCCGTCACGCCCGAGCCGTGCAACGGGCCCCTCGCGCCCGGTTCCTGACGAACCCTAAGGTTGCCGACATGACGAACACGGGGAACACCGAGGACGACGACCGCACCGACATCCGGATCAGCCTGATCGGCGGCACCCGCCTGGAGGGCGAGGAGATCCACAGCCGCACCCTCACCGCCTCCCTCGTCGGCGGTGCCGACATCGACCTCGGCGACGTCGACATCCCGGACGGCGCCGAACTGCGCATCACCAAGCTCAGCCTGATCGGCGGCGTCTCGCTGCGGGTCCGCCCCGAGGTGCGGGTGGTCGTCACGGGCATCCGGCTCGGCGGCGTCAGCGACGACGGCCCCACCCACGAGGGCGGCCCCACCGTCCACGTCGCCGCCTGGGGCCTGCTCGGCGGCGTCAGCGTCCGTCGCGACTGACGCCCCGTCCGCCCGGAGACCACCGCCCGGGCCGAGGCACGAAACGGGCGAACGACAGTTGGCGGTCGGCCGCATCCCGCCCGGCTGTCAGCCGACGCGGGCGTCGTAGGCCCCGCAGTCGGCCAGCACGTCGTCCCTGTGCGTCCCGGCCCGGCTCCTGACGCCGCGCGGCACGGCGTACGGCGACAGACCGCGACCGGTGCGGACGACCGGTACCCGCTCCGAGGACGCTCAGGGGACCATGTCGGTGTCAGCGGCCCGTCGTCTCCGTCACCCCGTCCACCGGGACCGGCCTGTCGGTGCGCCCGGAACTGCGGCTATTGTGGCCCGCGCGCCGAAACACGGCGTCAAGACCGGTATGACAGTAAGAAGAGGGGCGGGTCCGATGGCGGACATCGAAGCGGCACGGGCGGCATTCGCGCGACTGGACGTCGACGGCGACGGGCGGATCACCGCGCGTGAGTACAAGACGGTCATGGCCCAGCTCGGCGACTTCCACGTCACCGAGACGGTCGCGCAGGCGATCATCAACGCCAAGGACGCCAACGGCGACGGCAAGCTCTCCTTCGAGGAGTTCTGGGCCTCCGTCCAGGGCTGACCCCGACAACCCGCCCCTCCGGCCGGTACGGCACCGCCCCCGGCCGGAGGGCCCGGGCGGGTGAGGCGCACCGCGGCCACAGCCGTACCGACCGGCCCGGCCGCGCCCCGACGCCGACCACCGGCCCTGGCCACCCGGCCCCGCGCGGCGTACAACTGACGGATGCCGTCGAACGATCTGCACCGGCGCTACCTCGCCGCCTGCGCCGCCGCGCCCAACTACCCCGAGGTCGGCGCCACCGCGGACGCCGCCCTGCCCCCCGGCTACTCCTGGCTGCGCCGCCGCATCCACCTCGGCCACGGCCGGGACGTCCTGGAGCGCGCGGGCGGGTACGTCCTGGGCTGGGGCGCCCAGCTCGGCTCCGGCTTCGCCGTCCACCCGGTGGCGGTCCGCGCCGTCCCCGGAGCCACCGTCCTGCTCAGGCTGCGCCTGCCCGGGCTGCGCCTGCCCCGGCTGGTCATCCCCTGCCGGGTGGTCTGGGCAGTCGAGACCCCCGACCGGATCGGCTTCGCCTACGGCACCCTGCCCGGGCACCCCGAGTGCGGCGAGGAGTCCTTCGTGGTGAGCGCGGACGCGGACGGCGAGGTGTGGTTCGAGGTCACCGCCTTCTCCCGGCTCGCCGCCTGGTACGCCCGGCTCGGCCGCCCCGTCGCGCTCGCCCTGCAGCACCTGGCGATCGAACGCTACCTGCGGGCGGTCGCCCGCGCGGCCACGGCGCCCTGAGCCCTGGGTCCTGAGCGCCCTGGGCCCTGAGCGCCCTGGGTCCTGGGTCCTGAGCCCTGGGCCCTGAGCGGGACGGCCCCGCTACCGGCCGTCGGCCGCGAAGGACCGCACCGCTGCCGACGCCACCGACTCGACCAGCGCGATGCCCGCCTCCTCGCTCGCCGAACCGTCGCTCAGCACCGACACCAGCAGGCTCCGGCCGCCGTACTCGACCCGGCCGATGCTGTTGACCACCCACAGTCCGGTGCTGTCCCGGGACAGCCAACCGTTCTTCAGCTCCACCGCGCCACCCTGGTCCGCCGCCGAGACGCCCCAGTCCTGGTCGTCCGCGACCAGGCCCATCAGCTTCGCCAGGTAGGCGCGGGAGGCGGAGCCCAGCGGCGAGTCCTCGGTGAACACCACCCGCAGCAACTGCGCCTGGTCGGCGGCGGTGGTCTCGGTCAGCCCCCAGAAGCCGTCCGTCCCGGCGACCGTCGCGCTCAGCCCGAAGACCGCGTTGGCCGCGTCCAGCCCCGCCGCACCGCCCACCGCGTCGAACAGCGTGGTGGCCGCCGTGTTGTCGCTCTGCTCGATCATCGCTGCGGCCGCGGCCTGCTGACTGCCGGTCAGCACGCCGTCGTTCTGCAGCAGCAGCGCGGCCAGGATGTCGACCTTGACGATCGAGGCGGTGACGAAGGAGTCGTCGCCCCAGGACGCGGACGCCCCGGAGGCGGGATCGGCCACCGTGACGGCGAAGTGCCCGTCGAGGGCGCCGACCGCCGCCGCGAGCGCGGTGTCCGCAGCGCTCTCCGCCCCCTCCGCCCCCTGCTCACCGTCCGCCGTCGTACCGTCCGTGGCCCCACCGTCCGCACCGCCTGTCGGGACCGTCGCCGAGGCCGCCGCGCTCACCGGGGCGCCGCTCGTCGAGCGGGAGACCACCCACCACGAGCCCAGCGCCGAGAGCAGCACCACCACGACCACCGCCCGCCTGATCCGCCGGGTGCGCCCGGTGCGCCGGGTTCGACGCCCCTGCTTGCGGGCGGAGGTCCGTGATTCGGGTGGTGCTGTCATGCGGACGATGCTCGGCCGCCCCTCTTGACCTGCGATGAGTCCCGGCTGAGCCCACGCTGAGAAGGAACTGCCACCATGGGGCCGCTCGACGATCGGGTGACACCCCCGCGCCCCTCCACCGTCCGTCGGGCGCCCCCGCCGCCCACAGCTCCGACCCGGCGGCCGGGCACCAGATCACCGTCAGGTCGCCGGAGTCGACCACGGCCTCCATCCCGGGCCGGTGCGTCTGCAGGGCGAACGCCTCCAGCGAGGCCTTGCCCGACTCCACCAGGACCTGCGGCTCGCGGTCGGCGACGTGGCGGTGGACCTGCAGGTGGGGGCCTCGGTGCGGTGCCCCTCGGGCAGGCGGCGGGAGGTTCGGGTGGTCGTGTGCCGCTGCTTGCGCGGTGCGTCCAGGGTCGGCCCGCAGGATCCCGTCGACCGGACCACCGCCTTGTACGGGTCGGGTCCAGCGCGGTCGCGTGCGCTGGGGGGCTTCTTCCGTGGCGTCGGCCAGGCCGAGTCCACGGCCTTCCTGAGGGTCCGCCACGACGCGTCGTGCTCGCGCTCGTTCCCCCACAGCTTCACGCCCTCCCGGTGGTCTCGCCGGATCGCGACCTCCCGTGCCCCGCCGCCCGGGTCGGTCCTCACGCCCCGTACGGTGCCTGTCCGTCCGCCACGACCGGGGCGGCTCCGGCCTGTCGGGCCTCTCCCGGCCACCGGTGCGGATCCGTCAGGCACGCGTACAGCAGGAACAGGCCCAGCAGCAGGAAGAACGCGGCCGCCGTCCAGCCCAGCACCCCCGGCAGCCGCCCTGACCCCGGGCGGGCGCGGAAACCCGCCGCCAGCAGCACCGACCCCGCCGGGGACAGCAGGAACAGCCCGAACGGCGCCCCGAGCACCCCCGCCCCCGCCAGCAGCCAGCCCACCGCCCAGCAGCAGTCCGCGAACCCCTCCTCGGTGCGGGCCCGCCACGGCAACAGGACCAGCAGCGACGGTGCCGCCAGCAGGACGGGGAGCAGCACCTCCCCGTCCTCCACGACCGGCCACAGCAGCCACAGCACCGCGCACGGCACCGCCGCCGCGGCCAGCGCCCGTGCGTCGCCCTTGCGCGCCATCGCGCCCCCCAAGTCATTTGAACGCGTTCAATACCACTCGAGGGGGACTCTAGCGGGGCGCGAAGGGGATGGGTCGTGGACAGACCAGTTGCGCGCGGGACCTGGACGTGCGTCAGCGGCCGGGTGTGGGCGTGGCCGTGGCGTGGGGAGTGCGGCGCGGCCCGATTCACCGCGGGCGGGGGAGGAGCGGGGTGACGGCGCGTCAGTGGTCCGCGACGTGCAGGTGCGGGGCGCTGCCCGCGGGCCGGTGCCAGGAGGTGCGGAGCCCGCAGACGGCCAGGGCGGTACCGACCGCGTGGTGCATGGCCTCCCGGACGGCCGTCGCCACGGACGGCGTGCCGGGCAGGTGCGGGGAGGGCTGCCAGGCGACGTCGACCACCGCGGCCGCCTGTCCATCCACCGCTTCCGCCGTCCCGTCCGTCGCAGCTGCCGCGTCCGCCGCAGGCCTGCAGGCCGCGTACGCGACACCGGCCGTGCGGGGGCCCCGGGCGAGCGGGAGGCCCGCGAGGGCAGCGCCGCGGCGGACGGCGGCGGCGACGGCGGGATCGGCCTCGGGCCCGGCCGCGTCCTCCGCGTTCGGGGCCGGGGAACTGTCCGCCGCGGTCCTCGCGGGGGCGTCGCAGTCGCCGGGTCCGACCAGGGTCGGCCCGTCCGCGGTGGCGCGGGTCGCGTTCAGTCCGAGGGCGGGCAGCAGTTCGGCGAGCGCGGTCTCCATGCTGTCCGCGACCACCTGCCGCGTCCGCGGCCACGGGCTACGGGCGTCGGCCGCCGCAGCCGCGCCCTCC
The DNA here is from genome assembly GCF_042894345.1 of Kitasatospora sp. NPDC001540. Classification (NCBI taxonomy): domain Bacteria; kingdom Bacillati; phylum Actinomycetota; class Actinomycetes; order Kitasatosporales; family Streptomycetaceae; genus Kitasatospora; species Kitasatospora sp. NPDC001540. The sequence continues at coordinate 23,508 of NZ_JBIAVO010000045.1, read as the reverse complement.
AGTCGGGGGGAGCAGATCCACCGCAGGGTCACCGGCCAGCGGTCGGCGTCAAAGCCGCCGAGGCCGTCGGAGCCGTCGAGGCCGTCGGTGGCGAGCAGGTGGACGCCGGGACCGTGGCCGCCGTGCGCGACGGGCAGGCCGACGAGCAGCAGCGCCTCGACGACCCGGTCGGCCAGCAGCGGATCGACCCGCCCCTCCCGCGCACCGGCCGTCGCCGCTCCGTGGACTCCCATCCCGACACCCCTCTCACGCGCGGGGCGCCCCCGCGCGTGAGACTATCCATGAACACGTAAAGCCCGTCAACAGCCCGGGAGCGCCCCGGTCGTGAACGTCCGTCAGCCACCCGCAGGGGTGGTCAGGCGGTCGGCCCGCCCTCGGCCTGCGGGGCCTGCGCCGGAGCGTTGGCCTGCACCGGGGGCTGCGGCTGCTGCTGGAACGGGGCCTGACCCGGGTACGGGACCTGGGCCTGCGGGGGGACCGGCGCGGCCGTCCGGTTGCGGTTCGACAGCGCCTTGAAGAAGTTGACGACCAGGACGATCGGCACGATGAACGCCTGGAAGAAGATCCGGTAGCTGCCGCCCTCGAAGAAGAAGCCGAGGTAGACGCCGTAGCCGAAGAACGCGACACCCGCGATCACGGTGATGATCCGCCAGCCGGCGCTGAGCGCGGAGACCGGCACGAGGCCGATGCAGATCGTCGCCAGGCCGCTGAACATCAGCAGGATGACGTACCAGGAGAAAGCGGGGTCGAGACTGAAATCGATGTTCACGGGTATCCCAAATTGGACATAAGGTATGCATAAATAGCCGGTTGGCTGGCGTACCGTATCGGAACACCGAGCCCGGGGTCACCCCGTTTCCCGTTTTCGTTCCCGCCGCCACCGCCCCGTCTCCGGCGCGGGCAGCTCCTCGCGCCGCCCTCCCTCGGGGTCCACGGCCGCAGCTGCTCGTCGAAGCCGACCGTGAACCTCCGCGCGCCGTAGTCGACGACCGCGGTCCCGGCCCCGTCCAGCCCGAAGTCCGGCACCGGCCGGTCGGCCAACTGCTCACCTTTCAGCCCCAGTTCGGAGGCCACCTCGGCGATCCGCTCCCGGCCCGCGCCTGCAACGCCTTGAACGGGACGGGCTGGGCGATCCGGCGCAGGTGCAGCAGCGCCGGATCGCTGCCGATCGCCGCCAGCACCTTCAGCCCCTCCACCGCCCGGTGGTGAGCGCCCTCGCCCGGCCGGGCCCGCACCAGCGGCGCCAGGCGGCGCACCGCCGTGTCGTCCCCCAGCAGCCCTCTTGCCGGGCGCGGCTCATCGGCAACGCAGACGGCTCCTGGGGGTCGAATCCCTCCTCAGCCCCGGACTTTCTCGCCCGGTACGAACGATGGCTCGACCACATGGCTGCCGGCCAGGACAACCGGGCCCTGGAGCTCACCTCGCCCAAGTTCCCAGCCCGTCCCGTCCGACCGCGGGTCGCTCACTCGGCGGGGTCGCGCCACAGGAGTTGAGCCAGAACCACCTCAGGTGGACGAAGCCCGTCAGCCCGCCCCGCTCTCTCGGCCCTTCCCGCCTGCCCGCGGTCCCAGTGCGGCGAGCACCTGGTGCAGGCGCTCCGCTGTCGCGCGCGGGCGGAAGGCGTAGCCGTTGTGCCCGCCGGGGAAGGTCTCGCAGGCCGTCCCCAACTTCGCGGCCAGCAGTTGCCCGCACCGGTGCGGCCAGAAGCGGCCGGAGTTCTCGCCGGTGCCGGGCACGATCCGGACGCCCGAGTCCTGCAGCGCGGTCAGGTCGAGCAGGTGGCCCCGGAGGGACGGGACGTCGTAGCGGAGCAGGAACTCGGCGTTGCGCACCTGTTCGGGGCCCTGGGCCCGCGGCGGGGCGTCCGGCTCGCGGTCGGTCGGGTCGATCCCGACGAACCGCGCGAACCGGTGCAGCGCTGCCTCGACGCCTTCGGTGGTGAACGCCTCCTGGGCTCCGAGGAGGTCTTGTGCGGCTGCGGCCCGTTCGGGCTCCGGCAGGAGTTGGACGGCTGCCGGTTCGTGCGCGACGACCGCGGCGGCCTGCCCGGGGTGGCGGACGGCGAACTCCAGCGCGATCGCTGCTCCGAGGCTGCTGCCGAAGACGAGGGCGGGCTGCGCCGTGACGGAGGACAGCAGCCGGGCCAGGTCGTCCGCGTGCACCGCCACCGTCGTCCGCCCGGGTTCGTCGACCGGGCTGCCGGACAGGCCGCGGCGGTCGTAGGTGACGACGGTGTACCGGTCGGCGAGCCGGGCGGCCAGCGCGTCGGTCACCCCGGCGTCCCCGTGCCCGCCGGCGACCAGCGCCAGCACGGGCCCCGTTCCCGTCCCGCGGACGAAGTGGCGCAGCCGCGCACCGGGCACCTCCAGCACGGACTCCCGCACGGACTCCCGCACGGACTCCCGCACGGACTCCCGCACGGCTTCCTGCACGGACTCCTTCATCGGACGCTCCCTCCAACTCCCGGCCACCGGCCCTCCGGTGGCCCGTTCCGACTATGGCCGCACCGCCGCCGCCCGTGGAGCGGAGAGCCTGCCCTAGGAGCGGCACTCCCAGGCAGCCCGCCCGCCCCCCGACCTTCGCCCGTCCCTCAGTCCTCCTCGTCGCCACCGCCGTCGGCACCGCCACCGCCGTCGGCGCCGTCGGCGTCGACGTCCACCGCGGCCCGGATCCGGCCGAGCAGGGTGCGCAGTTGCTCGCGCTCGGTGTCGCTCAGCGCGCCGGTGGCGACGGCCAGGGCGGCCCGGTCGTACTCCTCGGCCTCGCGGTGGCAGCGGGCGCCCTGTGCGGTGAGGGTGAGCAGGAACGCGCGCCGGTCGGTGGGGTGCCGGACGCGTTCGACCAGGCCGTCGCGTTCCAGGCTGTCGACGATCGTGGTGGTGGTGCGGGCGGCGTTGCCGACGTATTCGGCGAGGTCGCGCATGCGCAGTGGTTCGCCCGCGCGGGCGAGGACGCGCAGGGTCCGCAGTCGGGCGACCGAGGCGCCGTGTTCGCGCAGTCTGCCGTCCACGAAGGCGCGCAGTCTCTGGGTGGTGGCGAAGAGTTCGTCGATCAGGACGTCGCTGCTGCCGAACCGTTGCCGCGTTGCCGGTTCCTGTGCCATGCCGTGCCTTCCCCATCCTCTTCGCAAGGCCCGTCGGGTTCCGTTTCGGTGTCCTCCGCAGGCCCGCAGGCTTTCTGAGCATCATCATAGTGAGTATGCTCAGCTTCTATGAGCACCCGCTTGAGCCAGCGCCGTGTCGTGCCCATCATGGCTGTCCTGACCACTTTCATCTGCATCGTCGACGGTGCGATCACCACCGTCGCGCTCCCCAGCATCGCCCGGCAGTTCGACCTCACCCCGGCGGCCCTCACCGGCGTCGTCGTGGTCTACCCGGTCTGCCTGGGCATGGTGATCCCCGCTTCCGCCTGGCTGGTGGAGCGCCACGGCGGGCGGCGCGTGCTGCTGTTGTCGCTGGCGGCCTTCACCGCCGCCGGTGGCCTGTGCGGTGCGGCCCCGAACCTTCCGCTCCTCATCGCCGCGCGCGCCCTGCAGGGCCTGGCCGCCGGTCTGCTCATGCCCACCTCGCAGACGCTGCTCTTCCGTACCTTCACCCAGGCCGAACAGGTCCGGCTCTCCCGCCTGATGATCATCCCGCAGCAGATGGCCCCGGCCATCGCCCCGCTGCTGGGCGGTCTGCTGGTCACCAGCCTGTCCTGGCGCTGGGTGTTCTACGTCAACGTGCCCTTCGGCACGGCGGCCGTGCTGTTCGGGGCGCTGTTCCTCGCCGAGCACCGCGACCGCGTCGCCGCACGTCTCGACCTGCCCGGCCTGCTGCTGTGCGCCGCCGCCACCGCGACCCTGATGTACGGCATCTGCGCGGGGCCCGACCTCGGCTGGGAGCGCCCGCAGGTGCTCGGCTCCCTCGTGGCCGGCGCCGTCCTGCTCACCGTCGCCGTCCGCCACCAACTCCGCTCGCCCGAGCCGGTGCTGAGGCTGCGGCTGTTCCGCGACCGGCTGTTCCGCGACACCAACCTGATCAGCCTGGTCGGCTACGTGCCGATGCTGGGCGCGATGTTCCTGGGACCGATCTTCATCCAGGAGGCCCGCGGCGGCTCGGCCATGGACAGCGGCAGCACCACTTTCACGGAGGCGTTCGGCGTCCTGATCACCATGCAGGTGGTCAGCGCGCTCTACCACCGCGTCGGTCCGCGGCTGATCATCGGGACCGGCCTGCTCGGCGTCGCGGGGGTGATGCTGCTGTTCGCCACCGCCGACGCGGGCACCGGCCTGTGGACCCTGCGCGGCTACATGTTCCTGCTGGGCCTGGCGATGGGCGCGATCTTCATCCCCACCACCATCGCCTCCTTCAGCACCGTCGACCGCGCCGACGTCGCCCACGCCGCCACCTTGAACACCGTCGTGCGCCAGACCGGCAGTGCACTGGCCCCGGCCGTGGTCACCTCCGTCCTGGTCCTCGGCGCCAGCGGCGCCGAGCGCGCCCACCCGCCGCTGGCCTCCTACCAGCTCAGCTACTTCGTCCTGGCCGCGATCGCCGTCGCCGCCGCCCTGTTCGCCTTCACCGTCCCCGACGGCCCCGCCCGCAGCGCGGCCCCGGCGGGCCGCGCCACCGGCGGCGCCGCAGGGCGGGTCGCTGGTCGGGTCGCTGGTCGGGCCGCTGGTCGGGCCGCAGGGCGGGCCCGTTCCGGACAGAAGGTGGGGTGAACGCTGCGGGTGGGTGGTTCCGGCCCGGGTGGTGGTGCGTAGAGTGGCCGCCCACCCGTCAGCAAAGGACGACGACGTGTCCGAGCGCCCCCGCATCCTGTTCGTCACCGACCTCGCGTACCCGGCGCGCGGGCGCCGTTACTGTGACGAGGACATCTTCCTCACCTCACGCCTGCGCGAGGACTTCGACCTGGCGTTGTGCCACCCGCGGGACGCGGCCGCGCTGATGGACGGCTTCGACGCGGTCGTGGTCCGCAACAGCGGGCCCGTCCTGCACCACCGCGAGCAGTACGAGGCCTTCCGTCGCCGGGCCGTCGAGCGCGGCACCCCGGTCTACAACCCGCTCACCGGCCGCGGCGACATGGCCGGGAAGGACTACCTGCCCGCTCTGACGGCCGCGGGCTTCCCGGTCATCCCCACCGTCGACCGCCGTGCCGACCTCGCCCTGCTGCCGCCCGCGGAGCGCTACGTCGCCAAGCCGAAGGACGGCGCGGACTCGATCGGCCTGAGGGTCGTGGACCGCGCCGACCTGCCCGGCCTGGTCCGGGACGGGCTGCTCCTGCAGCCCCTGGTCGACTTCCGCTACGAGGTGTCCTTCTACTTCGTCGACGACGCCTTCCAGTACGCGCTGCATGCCCCCGATCCGGCCCGCCGCTGGGAGCTGGCGCCCTACCGGCCGTCCCCGGCCGACCTGGCCTTCGCGCGCCGCTTCGTCGAGTGGAACACCCTCGAGCACGGCATCCAGCGCGTGGACGCCTGCCGCACCGCGGCGGGGGAGCTGCTGCTGGTCGAACTGGAGGACCTCAACCCCTACCTCTCACTGGACGCCGTCACCCCCCGGCAGCGCGAGGACTTCGTCGCCGCCACCACGGCCTCCCTCCACCGCTTCCTGGCCGCAGCCACAGCCACAGCCACAGCCACTGGCACGGCTGCGGGCACGATCGCGGGCGCCGGGCACCTGCCCGCGTAGTGCGGGGTTCACCGGCCCGCCGTCCGTCCGCCGCCGTCCGCCGTTTGTCCGTTCGCGGTCCGTCCGTCCGCCCGCCGTTCGTCGGTCTGCGGTTCGTTCGCCCGCTGGGCCGGTGGGCAGCAGTGCGGCGGGTACTGCGGTCCGTCCGACCGGCGGCACGGTCACGGCCGCCCCCGCCGAAGACGTGCTGCGTCGGCATCTGAGCACGGCCCTGTCGAGTGCGGTGGTCGGGCCGTCCGAGTGGGTCGACCTCCTCCGTGGGGTGAATCCGGGCTTGGTCACTCGTTCGAGTGACGCTGATCATTTCGAGTCCGATCGGACGGGGTGCTGTCCTAGCGTCACCGGCGGGGCTGACGGCCCGACAGGGCGATCCGACAGTGCGAGGGGTGGAGCATGGCCGGGCAGGGTGCGGCGGAGCGGGGTTCGGACGGGCTGAGCAGGAGGCGGCTGCTCGCCGCTTCGGCGGCCGGCGGGGCGGTCTGGCTGCTGCGCAGCACGGTGGGGCCGGGGAGCGCCCAGGCCGTCGGCACGGCGCCGGTACTGCCCGGCGGGCTGGTGCCGTACCAGCGGGTGTACGAGAACTGGGCGGGCGAGATCCGCACCAGTCCGCTCTGGGTCTGCGCCCCGGCCTCCCCGCAGCAGGTGGCCGACCTGGCCGACTGGGCGGCGGCCAACGGGTGGCGGCTGCGCGCGCAGGGGCAGCGGCACGGCTGGGCGCCGTTCACGGTGGCAGCGGGCACGCCCGCCGACACCAAGGTGTTGCTGGTGGACACCACCCACTCGCTCACCGCACTGAGCCTGGCGAGCGGCTTCGGCGGGGCCGGCGGCCGGGCCGTCCGGGCGCAGACCGGCGCCTCGTTGGAGGACTTGCTCGCCTTCCTGGCCGACCAGGGCCTGGGAGTGGCCGCCTGCCCGGCGCCGGGCGACCTCACGGTCGGCGGTGCGCTGGCCATCGGCGGCCACGGCACGGCCGTCCCGGCCGTGGGCGAGACGCCCCAGCCCGGCCAGGGCTTCGGCAGCTTGAGCAACCAGGTGCTCTCGCTCACCGCCGTGGTGTACGACGCCCCCGCCGGCCGGTACGTGTTGCGCACGTTCGACCGGTCGGAGGCCGATGCGGCGGCCTTCCTGGTGCACGTGGGCCGGGCCTTCCTGACCGAGGTGGTGCTGCGGGCCGCGCCCGACACCCGGCTGCGCTGCCTCAGCCGGGTCGACGTGCCCGCCACCGAGCTGTTCGCCGCCCCGGGCACCCCGGCCGCGGGCGGCGGACGGACGTTCGCGGACTTCCTGGCGAGCACCGGCCGGGTCGAGGCGATCTGGTTCGCCTTCACCGACCACCCCTGGCTCAAGACCTGGCAGCCCGCTCCGGGCAAGCCGCTCTTCGCACACGAGGTCTCCGCGCCCTACAACTACCCGTTCTCGGACAACCTCCCGCAGCCGGTGGCCGATCTCGCCGGACAACTCGTCAGCGGCTCCGAACAGTTGGCCCCGATCTTCGGCCAACTCCAGTTCCTGATCACCAAGATCGGCCTCACCGGCGACGTGACCGACCTGCTGCTCGCCCCCGGCCTGGTGCGCAGCCTGCTCAGCGGCGACACCCTCACCCACCTGCTCGCCGGCGGCCTCCGCTCCGACCTGTGGGGCGCCTCCCGCCACCTGCTCCAGTACGTCCGCCCGACCACCTTGCGCGTCACCGCCAACGGGTACGCGATCCACTGCCGCCGCTCGGACGTGCAGTGGGTGATCTCCCAGTTCGCTTCGTCCTACCAGCAGTTGCTCGCCACCCACCAGGCGCGCGGCGAGTACCCGATGAACGGCGCGGCGGAGATCCGGGTCACCGGCCTGGACGATCCGGCCGCCTGCGGGGTGCCGGGGGCGCAGCCGCCGCTGCTGTCCGCACTGCGCCCGCACGCCGACCACCCGGAGTGGGACACCGTCGTCTGGCTGGACCTCCTGTCCCTGCCGGGCACCCCCGGCCTGCACGCCTTCTACCGGGAGATCGAGCAGTACCTGCTCGGCCTGTTCGACGGCACCCGGGCCGGGCTGCGGGTGGAGTGGTCCAAGGGCTGGGCCTACACCACCGATGCCGCCTGGGCCGATCCGGCCGTGCTCGGCCGCACCATCCCGGCCACGTTCCGGGCGCCGGGCGCACCCGGCTGGGACGAGGCGGTGGCCACCCTGGACAGGTACGACCCGGCCCGGGTCTTCGGCAACCCGTTCCTGGACACCCTGCTGCGCTGATCCTCTGCCCGGGTGGTGCTGTCTCCTCGGGCCCTGAGGGGTGGTCCTCTCCCGTCACCGCACGACCGAGGCCAGAACGAGCAGGGCCAGCCGCCCTGGGTTCGGCCGAACTGCGCCGCCGTTGAGCCGTGTTGACCACCGCCTACCTGACCGGTACGCGCCTGCGGGCCGAGGTGGCGGTGCGCTGCGCAGCCGCGCCGGGCGCTGTCGGGGGCGGCGGTGCAGGCGAGGTGGGCGGCGCGCTTCGGGGAGGACGGCGTTCGTGTTCGCGCTTCTCGCTGCCGTTCCGCTCCTCCTCGCCGCTGTCCTGCCCCGGGCTGCGTCCCGGCGGGCCTGCTCGAAGGGACACGGCAACGAGGAGGACGCGAGGGGGGAGGGGCTGGTCCGTCTCGCGGTGTCAGCCGTTCCGTGCCAGGTCGGGTCCGGTGCCCGGGGGGACCTGTCGTCCATGAGGGGCGGCGGAGCGTTCCGGTTGCTGCGGGGCGGTGCCGCGCGGTGTCCGGCCCCGTCGTACCACCCGGACGAGTCGGCGTCCCAGGAGGAGGTAGCCGAGGACGGCGCCGCCGGTGTTGAGGATGATGTCGTCGACGTCGAAGGCCCGGCCGGTGACGAGCGCGCCCTGGACCAGCTCGACCAGCAGCATCAGCAGCGTGGTCGCCAGCAGCACCCGGAACCGGCCGCGGGCCTTCGGCCAGATCACCGGCAACAGGAGTCCGAACGGCACGCCGAGCAGGACGTTCCCGCCCACCTGCCGGACGGCGTCCAGCAAGGTGGAGTGCAGCAGGTAGTGGCGCAGCGAGTTACCGGGCCGCAGGTTGTCGTGGACGTGGCCGACCGCCCCGGGCACGGGCACCAGTGTGACCCGGGCCAGCGCGGCCGCGAAGGCGACCGAGGCCAGGAGGGCGGCGACCAGGACGAGCCATCGGGTCGCGACAGCGACCCACCGCCGCCTCCCTGTCGTTCCGCGGCCGACCGAAGCCGCGACCTGTCCGTCCGCGGCGGCCCGGCCCGCCGCACGGGGCTCCGCCGTGCCCGGAACCACCGCCTCACGCTCCCGGCCGGTCACCTGCTCGCCCGCCCCGGCGTACCCGGTCGTCTCCTGCCCCGCGCCGGTGATCCTCGCTGCCACGCCTTCCCCTCTTGCCTGTCTGCCTGTCTGCCTGTCTGCGCAGTTGTGCGTGGCTCTCTCCGGACACGCCTGTGGGGCCCCATCCGGCGGCCGGGTGGGACCCCACAGCGTGACCGCTGGGGGCGGTCAGCCCTTGAAGGCGTCCTTGACGTGTTCGCCGGCCTGCTTGAGGTCGCCCTCGGTCTTGTCGGCCCTGCCCTCGGCTTGGAGGCGCTCGTTGCCGACCACCTTGCCGACGGTCTCCTCGACGGCGCCCTTGACCTTCTCGCCCAGGTTCTCGATCTTGTCGCCCGTGCTCATCGCGTCCTCCTCGTTGCCGTGTCCCTGCCCCGGTGCCCCCACCGCGGTGTCGGGATCGGCGCATGCCCGGTCCGGCCGCGCTGATGCATGTGAATATTCGGCCAGTTCAGGGGCATGCGGCGCACCGACACCGACTGCGTGGAGGTCCCCATGGTTCCCCTTCTTCTCGTCCTGCTGCTGGCCCTGCTGCTGTTCGGCGCGGGATTCGCGGTGAAGATCCTCTGGTGGGTGGCGGTCGTCGTACTGGTGGTGTGGCTGGTGGGCTTCGTCGCCCGCGGCACCAACGCCGGTGGCACCCGCGGCCGCTGGTACCGCTGGTAGTCGACGCCACGTCGGCACCGGCCGATCAGGCACGAGGCGGGGCCCGCGCATCGGCGCGGGCCCCGCTTCCGTGCGCCCGCCCCCGCCGCTGCGACCGGCAGCCGAACGAGCAGGCCCTGCGCTGACCGGCGGAGCGGGGGCTTGCAGGTGTGAGACGGCGGTTCGCGGGTCAGACGCCTTCACAGCGGGGTCGGGCAGTCTCCGCGTCCTGAACCAACGCGTCCTCCATGCCCCACCCCGCACCTCACCGCCCGCACGAGTTCAGCGGTCGGCCGCCGCCGGACCGGATCGCCGTGGCGGACCTCGCCAAGAGCTACGGGAGGACGAGGACCGGGCGCATCGTCCAGGTCGACATCCCGGACACCGACCGCCGACGCCTTCGCCTCCCGGCACAACGGCTTCGCCCCGATCCCGGTCTTCGTGGACGCCACCGGCGGCTTCCGGGTGGACGCCGAGTGCGTGGACGGCCCGCACGGGAACGCGGAGAGCCCCGGCCCGCCCGCTCAGTCCGCCCAGCCCCGCCGGTGGGCCTGCCAGCCGAGCTGGATCCGGGTGTCGGCACGGGCCAGTGACATCAGTCGGCTGATCCGGCGCTGCACGGTGCGCAGTCCGAGGCTGAGCTGTTTGGCGACGGCCGGGTCGGTGGCGCCGGAGAGCAGCAGGGCGAGGATGCGCCGGTCGGTCTCGTCTGGTTCCCCGGCCGGGACGGGGCCGACGGCCAGGTCGGAGCCGGTGCGGCCGAGCGGGTGCGCCCACTCCCAGGTCTGTTCGAACAGCGTGGTGAGTACGGTGACCAGGGCGGGGGCCCGGATCACCAGCGCCACGGGGTCGGTGGTGGAGGTGGTGAGCGGGACCAGGGCCAGCGAGCGGTCCGCGACGATCAGCTTGGTCGGCACGTTCTCCACGACCCGGACCTGTTGCTGCCGGTCCAGCGCCTCGAACAGCGGCCGTGCCGCGCCGGGTTCGTCCAGCGAACGACGCTCCAGCACCACCCGGTAGGTGACGCCGCGGGCCACTGCCGCGGTCTCCGCGCCGGTCTCGTCGGCGGCCACCACCTGGTGGCGCCCGGTCACCAGGGCCAGCAGTTCCTGTTCGGCGCCCGCCTGGAGCTGGGCGACCCGGTGGCTGATGGCGGCCCGCCCGGCCACCACTTCGATCAGGTCCCGGTGGGGCCGGTCGTTCCCGGCGGCCGCGCTGCGGTAAGCCTCGGTGAGTTTGGAGGCGGTCAGCTCGGCCTCCTGGAGGGCATGCCGCTGCCCGGTGAGCAGCGCCTCCAGGGCGACGGCCGGGGGAGCGGCGGTGAAGCGGAGGGCGGCGTCGGGGGCGACCAGGCCGCTGGCCTGGAGGAGTTCGAGCACGCCGGGGGGCAACGGGCCGCAGCGGGTGGCCAGTTCGGCCCGGGTCGCCGGGCCGTGGGCCACCAGGTGGGTGTAGACCCGCTCGGCGTGCTCGTCCAGACCTATCGCCGCCAGCACCCGCACTCCGTTCGCCGTACCGAGAACCATCCCTGCCCGGCCGCGTCCCCACCGGCCCACCGGTGTCCCGTCAGCCGGGCCCGAACCCCCGTCAGGGACTCGTCCCGCACCGTCGGTTCGCACCGGACGCACCCGGTGGCGGGTTGCCGCCGGGCGGTGATCCGCCAGCGCACATCATGACCGGTCAGCCGGGTTTTCTGCCAGGCTCACCGGCCATAGACCGACTCCTGGAGGCGTCCATGACACTGCCTGCGCGCATACGCGGCGCGATGGCACTGACGGTGGCGGGCATCCTCGCCACCGGCGCGCTCAGCACCACCGGCCAGGCGTCCGCGGCCACCCCGGCGGCGGCCTCCGCCGGACCGGCAGCTCCCGCGAGCACCCTGACCGGCCGTCAGTCCACCGCCCCGCGCACCGTCACCCTGGTCACCGGCGACCGGGTGCAGGTCACCACCGCCCCCGACGGCCGCACCGGCGTCACCGTCCTGCCGGACGAGCACGGCAACGTTCCGCTCACCTTCACCCAGCAGGAGAACGGCGACCAGTACGTCCTCCCGCAGCGCGCCTCCGCCGCCCTCGCCGCCGGCACCGTCGACCGCTCCCTGTTCAACGTCAGCTCGCTGCTGCGCCAGGGCTACGACGACCGGGGGAGCGGGACCCTCCCGCTGATCGCCGTCTACCGGGACGCCCGGGCCGCCGACGCCAGCCCGCAACTGCGCGCCCGCGCCGCCGGGACCAGGCAGCTCAAGGCCGTCGACGGCGTCGCCTTCGCCCCCGCCAAGGACACCGCCGCCCGCACCTGGGACCAGCTCGTCGGCCCGGACGGCAAGGGCCGCGACGGCCTGGCCAAGCTCTGGCTGGACCGCAAGGTCAAGACCGCGGGCGGCGCCGAGACCCGGCAGATCGGTGCCCCCGCCGCCTGGGCGGCCGGCCTCGGCGGCGACGGCGTCAAGGTCGCCGTCCTGGACACCGGCATCGACGACCAGCACCCCGACCTGGCCGGACAGGTCGACGCCCGCCGCAACTTCACCGCCGAGACGCCCGACGAGGACGTGCACGACGCCGTCGGCCACGGCACCTTCGTCGCCTCCGAGATCGCCGGCACCGGCGCCGCCTCCGGCGGCAAGGAGCGCGGCGTCGCCGACCGGGCCCGGCTGCTGGTCGGCAAGGTCCTCGACGACGGCGGCTCCGGCACCGACTCGCAGATCATCTCCGGCATGCAGTGGGCCGCCGACTCCGGCGCCGACGTCGTCTCGATGTCGCTGGGCAGCCAGGAGCCCAGCGACTGCACCGACCCGATGTCGGTGGCCGCCCAGAAGATCGCCCAGCAGTCCAAGGCGCTGTTCGTGGTCGCCGCCGGAAACCTCGGCAGCTACCAGTCCGTCAGCTCTCCGGGCTGCGCGCCCACCGTGCTCACCGTCGGCGCCGTCGACGGCAAGGACGCCACCGCGGACTTCTCCAGCCACGGCTCGGTCACCGGAACCCACACCCTCAAGCCCGAGATCGCCGCCCCCGGCGTCGACGTCAAGGGCGCCGCCGCCGGCGGCCGCGGCGTGTACGCCTACACCGCGATGTCCGGCACCTCGATGGCCACCCCGCTGGTCGCCGGCACCGCCGCCCTGGTCAAGCAGCGCCACCCCGACTGGGACGCCGCCCGGATCAAGGCCGCCCTGGTCTCCGCCGCGCTCGCCACCGTCCCCGGCGACGTCCAGCAGGTCGGCGCGGGCCGACTGCGCGCCGACGCCGCCACCACCCAGCGCGTGCTCGGCGCCCCCGCTGTCGGCTTCGGCGACTTCGCCCACCCGCAGCAGAAGTCCGACACCCGGACCGTCCGCCTCCCCTACACCAACACCGGCGACCGGCCCGTCACGCTCCGGCTCGCCGTCCAGCGCACCGACGGCGACGACGACTCCCCGGTCAAGGCCAAGGCCGTCAAGCTCGGCACCGACAAGGTCACGATCCCCGCCGGCGCCACCGTCGAAGTGCCGCTGACCCTCGACCCGACCGTCGAACTGGCCGGCGGCCAGTACGGCGACCTCACCGGCCGGGTACTGGCCACCGCCGCGGACGGCACCACCGTCTCCACCCCGTTCAACGCCTACGTCGAACCCGACACCTTCGCCGTCCGGGTCAAACTGATCGACCGCGACGGCGACCCCGCCGCCCCCGACGCCGGCAGCAGCATCACCATGGTCGACCTCGGCCAGGCCACCGGCACCCGCCAGGCCCCCGACGCCAACGGCGAGATCGTCTACCGGCTGCGCCCCGGCAGCTACTCGCTCAGCGGCTACGTGGTCACCCCGGACCGGCGCGACACCACCGGCGAAGCCTCCCCCAAGGGCGTCACCGCGCTCGCCATGCCCGAACTCCAGCTGGGCAAGGACACCGTCCTCACCCTCGACGCCCGCAGGGCCGACAAGATCGAGGTCAAGGCCGACCGGGACACCCGGGTCCGCAGCGCGGTGCTCGAACTCGGCCGCTGGTGGGGCGACAAGTGGGTCGACTCCACCGGAGTGCGCACCGGCCCGCTGCCCGTCGAACTCTCCGCCTGGGGCTCCGGCAAGGCCCGCACCGGCGGCTTCGAGTTCGGCAGCTACCTGCGCCTGGCCGCCCCCGAGGTGGTACTGCGCGGCGCCGGACTCACCCTGGAGCCGCACTACGCCCAGTACGCGGACGAGGCCCACCTGCCGGCCACCGGCAGCGCCGCCCTGACCGCCGTCGCCAGCCCCGCCGACCTGGCCGGCGCCGACCTCAAGGGCCGCCTCGCCCTCGTCCCCGACGACGGCACCTCCCAGCGCACCGTCTCCGCCGACGCCGAGAAGGCCGGCGCGGTCGGCGTCCTGACCTACCGCCAGACCCCCGGCGTCTTCGCCAAGAACGACATCAGCCTCGACGTCCCCGTCCTCCCCGTCACCGCCGACCAGGCCGCCGCCCTGCGCACCGCCCTCGGCACGGGCACCACCACCCTCACCTGGACCTCCACCCCCGACAGCCCCCACGTCTACAACCTGGCCTTCCACGACAGCGGCTCCATCGCGGGCAAGCAGGACCACACCGTCCACGACCGCGACCTCGCCACCGTCACCGAGGACTGGCACACCCTCGGCACCCCCGTCCGGATGACCGACTACACCAGCGTCGAACGCCCCTGGAACCCGTACGCGGCCCAGGCCGTCGCCCAGGGACTGGTCGCCACCCCGTCCGTCCGCGCCGCCCACTACACCGCCGACGACACCACCTGGCTGCACGACGCCCAGAGCAGCTGGCCGTTCAACGAGTTCATGCAGGACCTGCCGCGCCGCTACCAGGCCGGACAGCAGCGCACCGAACAGTGGTACCGCGGCGTGCTGCGCCCCAACGCCGGACGCGACACCGACGGCTCCCCGCTGCTGGTCGGCGAACGCCAGGCCGACCTGATCGGCGTCGACTTCACCCGTTCGCTGTGGGGCGACGGCAACGCCGACCACACCGGCTCGATGGCCTACTTCGGCGACGGCGCCGCCGTCGAACTGTTCAGCGGCGGCGAATCGCTCGGCCGTTCCTGGTTCGGCCCCTCCAACGTCTGGGAGATCCCGGCCGAGGCCCGCGACTACACCCTCGTCCTCGAACAGCAGCGGTTCTACCACCGCGACCTGTGGCAGCGCTCCACCGCCGTCCGGACCGAGTTCGGCTTCCGCTCGGCCGGCGATCCCGCCGCCTACTCGCAGTCCCTGCCGCTGCTCTTCCCCGACTACCGGCTCGACCTGGACGGCGACAACACCGCCCCCGCCGCCCCGGTCCGGATCACCCTCACCGCCACCGGCCAGCACGGCCACACCCCCGCCCCGCTGACCGGCGCCCGGCTCTCCTACTCCTACGACGGCGGCACCACCTGGACCGACGCCCCCGTCGGCCCCGACCGCACCGCCACCCTCGACCACACCGGCGCCACCGGGAAGACCGTCACCCTGCGCACCACCCTGACCGCGGCCGACGGCGCCACCGTGACCCAGACCGTCACCGACGCGTACGCCGTGCGCTGACACGCCGACACCGATGCGCGGGCACGCCGCGCGCTGACGCGCCGTCACCCCGCAGATCCGGGCGGGCCGCCAGGAGGGGCACCCCCCGGCGGCCCGCCCCGCTGCGCGGCCCGCCCGCCCCACGCTGCGCCGTTCCGCCGAGCGGCCCGGTCAGGCGGCCGGCCACCGTGCGAACCGCTCGGCCACCAGCGCGACCCACCACCGGCGCGTCGCGGGTGCCGCCCACCTCGACCACCGCGACGCCCGGTCGGCCAGGTCTTCGCCGTCGGCGCCACCGACCGGCCCGGCCTGCCGCGCGCGGTCGCCTGGAGAGTGCTCGCCCGCGCCGTCCTGCTCCTCTTCCGCCGGCCCCGCCTCGGACGCCGCCGCGGGCAAGGCTTCTGGCCCCGCCTCGGACGCCGCCGCGGGCAAGGCTTCTGGCTCCGCTTCGGAAACGGCTGGTGGTGCTGTGCTGCCGGTGGTGGTGAACGGACCGGTGGAGGGGGTGTACCTGGATCCGAGCAGGGCCGGGGACGCGCTGTCGGTGGAGCGGCCTGCCAAGGACGCCCCGCTGGAGGAGCAGATCGGTGCCAAGCTGCGCGAGGACCTCCTGCAGCGGGCCCTGGTACCCGGCAGGACCAGTGCCTCCTGCCCGAGCGGGATCAAGGTGGAGGCCGGGGTGACCAGCCTGTGCACCGTCGTCTACGAGGGCGTGGAGGTGCCGTACGGCGTGCAGATCAGCGACTCGTACGACGCGAAGCAGGGGCTGATCTCCTACACCATGAGCCCGATGAAGAACCTGCTGGTCGCCAAGGCCGTCCAGGCCAAGCTGTACCAGAACTACGGCCCGGACTCCGGCCGCTCGGACACCAGCAAGCTGGCCTGCCAGGAGATGCCCGCGGTCGCGGCCTACGACTCCGGGGTGGACACCGACTTCACCTGCCAGTACTGGAGCCCGCACGCCGCGAACGGCAAGCCCGGCTACACCACGCTGAAGGTGGTCATGCGCGGGAGCGGCTTCCAGTTCAAGCCGGTCAGCTGATCCGCCCGCCCGCGCCGGTGGACCCTGCGCAGAGGGTCCACCGGCGCGGCGGGGCGTCACTCGGCGTGCGGGCGGGCGGGTTGTGCAGGTGCTGGCGGCGACGTCGGACGCTGCCAGGACGGCATGAGGACCGGATCGGGGCGCTCGACCTGGTCCTCAACCCGCTCGTGCTGTTCAACTTTCGCCGGGCAGCCGGCGAACGTAACCGACCCGGCGGCAGGCTGATGCCATGGGCGATGGCGTGTTCGAAGCCTGCCGGGTCAGGTACTGAGTGGGTGTCCGGTTGTCGAGTCGACGTGCTCCGGGATCTCGTCGTGGCGATCGCCTACGGACGGTGTCCCGGTGGGCTCGAACATGAGGATGGCGGCGCCGGACGGAGCGTGCGGCTTGTGCTCCGTGCCTCGGGGGACGGTGAAGACCGCCCCCTGCGGGAGCAGGACCGTGCGCTCCCCGTCGGGCTCGCGCAGGGAGATGCGCAGCTCGCCGTCGAGTACCAGGAAGAACTCGTCGGTGTCGTCGTGCACGTGCCAGATGTGTTCGCCCTCGACCTTGGCGATGCGGACGTCATAGTTGTTGACGCGCGTGACGATGCGGGGGCTCCACAAGGCGTCGAAGGAGGCCAGGGCCTTGCCGAGGGGAATGGGTTCGCTGCTCATGGGCTCATCCTGAGCCGTTTCGCACGGCCGCCGTGAGTGCTAGGAATCGCACATGGCGAAAGAATCCTCGCACACAGCTCGCGCGGCGGGCATCCACCGGGTCGTCGTGATCGTGGACGAGAACTCGAACCCCTTCGAGCTGGGCTGCGCGATCGAGGTCTTCGGTCTGCGCCGACCGGAGATCGGCCGTGATCTCTACGACTTCAGGCTCTGTTCGCCCGAGCCCAGCACCCTGATGCGAGACGGATTCTTCACGCTCACGGGGGTCGTCGACCTGGAAGCGGCCGACGCGGCGGACACCTTGATCGTCCCCAACCGGCCGGACATCGAAGTGCCCCGCCGTCCCGCCGTGCTCGATGCCGTCCGCCGGGCACACGCCCGCGGTGCGCGCCTGGTCGGCTTCTGCAGCGGCGCCTTCACACTGGCCGAGGCCGGGGTCCTCGACGGGCGCCGGGCCGCCGTGCACTGGCAATGGGCGGATTCCTTCCGGACCCGTTACCCCTCTGTCCAGCTCGAAGCAGACGTGCTGTTCGTGGATGACGATGACATCCTCACCGCGGCAGGCAGTGCAGCCGCGCTCGATCTCGGGCTGCATGTGGTCCGTCGCGACCACGGCGCCGAGGTCGCCAACTCCGTGAGCCGGCGGCTGGTCTTCGCGGCGCACCGGGACGGTGGGCAACGGCAGTTCGTGAAGCGTCCCATGCCCGACCTACCGGACGAATCCTTGGCACCCGTCCTGGCCTGGGCTCAGGAACGGCTGGACTCACCGCTCACCGTGTCCGGCCTCGCGGCGCGTGCGGCGGTCAGTCCGGCGACGCTGCACCGCCGCTTCCAGGCACAACTGGGCACGACGCCGCTGGCATGGCTGACGGGGGAACGGCTCGCTCTGGCGTGCCGGTTGATCGAGCGAGGCGAATCCCGGTTCGAAGTGGTCGCACGGCGCAGCGGACTCGGCACAGCTGCCAATCTGCGCACGCTGATGCGCCGGGAGACCGGCATCACACCGTCCGCGTACAAGCGCCGGTTCGGGCCGGAGGCGAACTGACGGCGGGCCTTCCCTCTGCTACCGCGCCAACTCGTCGGCGAAGGGGAGCTGTTTGCCCTTCTCCCGCCGCACCGGGGCCAGCTCGGCCGCCCACTCGACCCCGGCCCGGCCCAGCAGATGGAGCTGCTCCACGCTGAGTTTCGCCCGCCGGGTCTTCTGGTTGGACAGCCACGCACCCAAGCCCAACAGCACCGTCTCCACCGCGCCGTCCTCGGTCCCCGAGGGCACCTCCAGCGGCTCCTTGCGGGCCCGGGGCACCCGCAACGTGCCCCTCGCGCTCCGCGAAGGTGCGCAGGGCCTCCAGGTGCTGGGCGAAGCGGTCCGCCCGCCCCTTCACCGGCCGGGTTGCCCGCTCCGCTCGCCGCCGCCTCGGCGGCCAACTCCTGGTCCTCCTCGATCCCCAGCGCCAGCAGCAGCTCCCGCTGCTCCTCGGCCAGGCCCGCCCAACCGCCGCGCTGCGCCCGCACCCAGCGCCCGATCGCCTCGCCCTCGAAGCCGGACAATCTCGCCGAACTCGCCCGGCTCTGCGCCCAACTGCCACTGGCCCTGCGCATCGCCGCCGAGCCCGCCGCCAGCTTCCCCACAGGGGACTGGACGACCTGATCGCCGACCTACGGGACGAGTCCGTCCTGTGGGACGCCCTGAGCGTGGGAGACGACGAGGAATCCGACGCCGTCCGCACGGTGTTCGCCTGGTCCTACCGGGCCCTGCCCGACCAGGTCGCCCGCCTCTTCCGCTTCCTGGGTCTGCACCCCGGCCCCGAGTTCGGGCTCCACGCCGCCGCCCTCGCCCAACTGACCACCAGCCGCACTCGCCAACTCCTGGACTCCCTGGTCGGCGCCCACCTCGTCGAACAGACGACACCAGACCGCTACCAGTTCCACGACCTCCTGCGCGCGTACGCCACCGACCAGGCCCAGCACGAAGAACCACCCAACGAACGGCAGGCCGCGCTGCGCCGTCTGCTGGACTGGTACTTGCACACCGCCGACGCCGCCCAGAACCGGATCAGCCCCACCGAAGCCCACCTGCCGCTTGCACCGCCGGCGGATACAGTCAGCCCAGCCCCACGGTGTCCTGGCACCCGAGCTGTGCGGGAGGCCCCACTTTCATGCCCAGCCGACCAGAGGACCACCCAACCGAGGCGGCAGACTCGAACTCACGATCACCACGCTCGATTGAGCAACGGCTAACTTGATCTTTAACCTGTGCGGCGTGGGCGAGGGCGCTCTTCCGTCGACGATCCCGTGTCGGCCGAAGGCTTCTGCCCCCAACTCGAGCGGCCTTTCCAGTGGAACGCGTCGGCAATTGACGTCAAAACACGCGCAAGGCGCTCCCGCAGTCGTTCCGGACGCCACGCCCGGCTGAGTCCGGGGCGTCCCGGTCGCCCCCGGACCGACGTGCTCCCGGACCTCCCGTCGCCCACCGGGGCCCGGTCACACCCGCAGCTCCAGGAACTGGCCGGGCCAGGGGCGGCCGGCCTGGTCGACCGTGAAGCCATCGGTGGGGGTGAAGCCGAGGCGTTCGTACTGGCCGACCAAGCGGCGGTCGTCGCCCGCGTAACAGTCCACCCGCAGCACGGCGCGGCCCTGGCGGCGGGTCTCCTCGACCGCGTCGGCGACCAACGCGGCACCGACGCCGGAGCCGGAGTGCTCGCGGGAGGTGACCAGCAGACGCAGGTACAGCTCCGGTTCGGCGATCGGGGTGGCGTACGCGGGGACGAGCTCGGAGAGCACGCAGGCGCCGAGCAGGGTGCCGTCCGCGCTCTCGGCGAGCCGGGGCAGGAAGCCCTCGGTGAAGTAGTTGCGCACGTGCTCGACCCGTCCGGGAACCGAGCTGAACGGCCGGTCGCCCCACTGGCCGGTGCGGCCGAGCGAGGAGAGCCAGGCCACGGCCTCGTCGAGCAGGCGGATGACTTCGGGGACGTCGTCGGCGGTACCGGTGCGGATCTTCATGCCCCCGGTCTACCAGGTCACCGAGGAAGGCACGAGGCCTTTCGCACCCGAACCCACCCGGCCCAGTGAGCCCCCAGGACACCGCGCCCGGCCCGCACCGCGCCCTCCAGGGCACCGCTTCCGGCAGGGCCCGCCGCCCCCGGCCGGATGGCATGGCCGCAGGCCGCACCGACACCCCGACGGCAGTGCCGTGACCCACCGCCGACCGCGTCACCGCCACCCCTGACGGAGTCGAGGTCCACGCCCCACGGCCCGCCCCGAACTACGCGTGGACACCTGCGGTGACGCTTCGACCTCCCGCGCCCGGTAGGGCCGCCCGAACCGCTGCTGTCGAAGCTCGGTCACACGCGATCACCCCAGAGCCTCCTCAACCGTGGATCCCGGTTGAGGAGGCAGCCCTCGCCCGATCGGCGCGTGGCGCCGGACCGGGCCACTTGACCTGGGATCAGTTGGTGATGTGGTACCGGCTCTGCCCGATGACGGTTTGGCGCAGGCGGGTGGTGAAGTCGGCGCTGCGGGCGATGCGGTCGACGCCGCCGGCTTTGTTCTGCCGCAACGCCGCTTTGAAGACGCCGTCAAGGGTGGCGGCCATGCGTTCCATCAGTTCGTTGTCGAGGTGGGCCAGGTCGATGTTGAGCAGATCGCGGGTGGTGGGTTGGCGTAGCCGGGTGAGGGTGTGGGCGGACATGCAGGCCATCGGGTACAGCCAGTTCTCGACCGTCTCGCCCAGCAGCGGCCGGTCTTGGGCGTAGTCGGTGAGGAAACGGCGCAGCGTGGTGTGAACGTCCAGGCTCAGCCGGTAGAGGTCCAGGTCGAGCCTGGCTGAAAAGATCTTGGTGTAGTGGGCGTCTTCCAGGAGTAGGGCCTCGGAGTGCTTGAGCGCGGTGTGGGGCTCGCGCAGCGCGAAGGCGGTGAACTCGCGGGCGAGGCGGGCCATGCTGACGACCTGGTCGAGCGGGAAACCGAGGTTGCGGTAGTAGCCGGCGCGCCGCTCGTAGTAGTAGCCGCCGTCGTGGATGAGGCTCTCCTCGATGTCCTTTTGGATCGGTTCGGTCGCCCTCAGTGCTCCGGCGGGCAGCTGGGTCTGGCTGTTGGTGGCCCGGATGATGCGGTCGCGTGCGGTACCGGACCCTGGCGCGACGACGATCTTGACCAACAGGGAGCGGTCGCGGTGCTGCCCGCCGGACTCGATGTAGCTGTAGACCTCGTGGCTGGTCTGCAGGCCGTTGACGATCTGCGGCTCCCTGACGACGATCTTCTTGCCCACGATCTGGGCGGCGTCCGCGACGACCGTAACCCCGTTGTTGAACCACCAGAAGTCCTCGCCTGTACCGGACTTCAGCGTTTCGGAGATCGCCTTGTTGACCGCGGTGGAGCCTGCGTAGTCGCGCACGTTCGACTCGAACAGCTCCAGGCGCAGGGCCTGGTTCTTCGTCGTGATGAAGCGGTAGTACTCGTCCAGTCGGGCCAGGCACACGTACCCCTCGCCCAGCGAGGTGCCCATCGGTGCCTCCGAGAAGACCAACTCGGCCACCGCCTTCGCGCCGCGCGCGGTACGCTCGCGCAGGTCGGCGGCGTTCAGGTACTCGATCGCCGCGGAGGCGCCCGACGTGATCTTCGCGAGTTCTCCGCGGAGCCGGTCACCCTTCGACTTCACGTTCGGGTGTGGGCCCTCGGCAGCCGTGCATGCGTAGATCACCCGCACCGACAGCTCCGGGAAGGACGACGCCGACTCCTCCAGCACGTGCAGGAACCGGCGGGTGCGCTCCAGGAGCTTCGCATTGGTGTGGGCTGTCATCTCCTCCTCCACCCGGCCCATATCCAGCAGCGTCGGCAGGTGGAAGTGAAGCTTCTCGAAGACCGTCTCCTGGTAACCCGGGGAGGTCTTCGCCTGCAGGATGACCAGGTCGATCCTGCTCGCACGTGCGGTCAGGTACTGATAGGCGTCAGCCGTCACGTACCGGCCGTCGACGAACGACCAGATGCCGTCCACCCCGCAGTCGTGGGCGCCGTCGACGATCCCGTCCATGATCTCGTCGTTGTCGAGGTCCCATTCCTGCAGGGCCTTGTCGGCGGTGAAGAAGGTGAAGAAGTCCTCCCGGCTCTTGTGCGGCGCCAGTCGCCGGTGCTGGTCATCGAGAATGCGGTCCAGCAGGCGCTGGTCGTTGCTCTGCACGGGTGCCACGTGCCCCCCTGGTCGGTACATGTGCGAGAAGCGTTCATCGTCCCAGCACAGATACCCGCTCACCACCCGCACGTCAGGAACGCCCTTTCAGCCATGGTGATTTGAGGCCTTTGCGTGGAGCGGTGGCGGAGCCGCGAGCGCGCCGGTGCGTGCTGGGAGCGCAGCACTACGGCGTGCGCGCTCCCGGCGCGCACGCCCCGTGAGCCTGGCACCGGTGGCCGTCTCGCAGGGCGCGCCATCAACGTCTTCCCCACGGCGCGGTGGCGAAGGAACCGGATGCACAGCCGAGGCGATCGCCGCATCACCCACTGCGGTGGCCAGTCCGCGTCGCCGCGGCGACGACCACCTGGAGGGTCCGGGAACGCCAGTCTCTCCCCCCAGACAGGGAGCCCACCACGGGTCGGGGCCACGGCTGTCAATTCCGCATCGAACACGGGAGGACCAGGACGTTTCCGCCAGGGAAGACTGACTTGACGTCAGATATTCGTGATCAGCCGCTGGGAGCCGGGCGGGGTTGTCCATGGACGCGTTGTGGAACGACCTCGAGGCGCGACTTCTGCCGCTCTTCAGGGACTATCGGAGCCGGCTGGCCGACTTGCCGGTCGAGGTCAAGGCGGACCGTACGTTGCTTACCGAGGCTGACATCGCAGTGCAGTCGCTGATCATCCAGCAGATCCGCAGCTACGAGCCTGATGCCGTGATCATCGCGGAGGAGGATGAACGGACGACGGTTCGTGAGGAGGTGGCTCAGTCGAACGGACGGGTCTGGGTGATCGATCCGATCGACGGTACAGCGGAGTTCGTACGCCAGGGACACAAGGAGTTCTGCTCGGTCGTCTGCCTGCTGGAGGACTGGCAGCCCTCCGCAGCCTTCATCCTGGCTCCGGAGCTCGGGGCCGGCGGAACCCCGTTGCTTGTCACTGCCGATGTCTCCTCGCGATCGGTGAGGTTGAATGGCCACCCAGTACCGCCACCGACGGCCACCGGGCACTGGATCTCCGCGACTCGAAGCGCAGGAAGTCCGGTACGCGAGTTCGACTCTGCTGCCGAGCAGTCCGGCTATCGGCTCAAGGTGCGTACGACCTCGCAGAGCGTGGACATGTTGCGCACGGCCGTCGACCTCAGCGGTGTCACTGATCCGGTGCTGCCACCATTCGACCTCTTTTGGCGGCGGAGTCAGAAGCTGTGGGACGGCGTTGCGGGAATCGCGATCGGTACTGCCCTCGGACTGCGAAGCGCAGATGAGGAGGGCAAGCCGCTGCCGCTCGGGCCAGGCTTCCTGAGTGCGCCGACACCGACCTTTGGATCCACGGTCATAGGGCACCCGGAGGCGGTGGCGTGGTTCCTGGACGTGGTGCGCGCAAGAGGCAGAACAGCACCCACGTCCTCTCAGCTTGGCGTTTATCCTCGTCGGCTTTGATGTTCCTTGATCGAGTCGGCTCGTTTGGCCGTCTTGCCGACGTTGTGGCGTGGGGCCCGTTGCTTG
>NZ_JBIAVO010000044.1:0-60936 GCF_042894345.1 Kitasatospora sp. NPDC001540 | reverse complement strand
GCCGCGTGACCGCCCCCGGGGCTCCGCCGCGGTGCGGCCCGCCGCTTCGCTTTGGGCCTGGGCGCGCCTCCGCTTCGCTCCGGCGGCCCGGGTGGCTGAGGCTCGGTCAAGTCGCTGGTCTGGGTTTTTGGCTGACGAAGCAGCAGTCTGCGGCCGGGCTGGCTGGGAAGGGGTGCCCGCCGACTGCATGTCGGACCGGCCGGGGTCGACTGGTGTCGGCGGGCACCCACCGTTCGTCTGCCCCGCCTCCGGTAGATCATGCCGCCCGTCGGACGATCAGGCAGCCTCACGCCTGCTTCACTTAATACTGTCAGTCGATCCCGCCTTAATGGCTGTCCCTCCCGGGTTTCTGCGTTTTCCTTCGGGCGGTCCGATGGCTCTGGTATTCTGCTGTTCGGTCGCCTTGAATTGGCCGTATTATCGGTCAAATTTCTCTTCGAGTTTCGTCCGGCTGCGTGCATCAAAACTGACTGTGGGGCTATCCCGCGTGCAGGCGGGTGCCTATTCGAGAGAGGTAGGGCATGGGGACTTCCGGGGCGGTGGCGGGGCGTCAGGGTCGGGCCCGGGGCATCAAGCTGAGGCCGCACCAGGAGGAGGCGGTGGAGGCCATTGTGCGGGCGCTGACGCCCCGTCCGAACCAGGTGGTTCTGGCGGGCCTGCGGGCCACGGTGCAGCTCGCCACCGGCACCGGCAAGAGCTTCGTGGGGGCGGTCGCGGCGCAGCGGCTCGCGCCGCGGGGTGTGGTGATGGTGGTGGTGCCGACGTTGGATCTGCTGACGCAGATGCGGGCGTCGTGGGTGGAGGCCGGGCGGGCGGGTGAGGCGTTGGCGGTGTGCTCGCTGGTGCAGGATGAGCTGCCGGAGGGGATGCCGGGGACGACGCATCCGCTGGTCATCGGGTCGTGGATCGACCGGGCGGCGGCTGCGGGGAAGCCGCTGACGCTGTACTCGACGTACGCCTCGGCGGGGGCGGTGGAGGATGCGTATGCGGCCTGGAGGGAGCGGGCGGGGCGGGAGCTGGCGCCGTTGGGCCTGATGGTGTGTGACGAGGCGCACCGGTCCTCGGGGTCGGCGGAGAAGGCGTGGACGGTGATGCACGACCAGGAGGCGATCCCGGCGGCCAGGAGGTTGTATATGACGGCTACGCCGCGGGTGTGGCAGCCGCCGAGGCGGCGTCGGCTGGGTGAGGAGGAGGGCCAGGAGGTCGAGCAGGACGGCGGCCGGGGCCGTCGCGGGGTGTGGCAGCCGCTGCCGGAGGAGCTGGCTGTTTCCATGGATGACCAGGCGATTTACGGGCCGCAGGTGTATACGCTGGGTCTCGCTGAGGCGATCGACCGGGGGCTGTTGGCGCCCTTCGAGGTCGTCGTCTTGGAGTTGCGGGATCCGGAGACGGACACCGAGGCGGCGGCCGCGCAGCCGGTGCCGTGGGGCGCGGGGGCGGGTGAGGCGGAGGACGGGTCTGAGGACCGGGTGCCGGTGGAGCGGGTCGCGGCGATGCAGGCCGGGTTGCTGAAGGTCGCCTCGGAGTACGGGCTGCGGCGCACGATCACCTTCCACCCGCGGACGTTGGAGGCGCGCTTCTTCGCGGAGACGCTGAACCAGACGGTGGAGCGGTTGAGCGGCGAGGACCCGGACGGATTCCCTGAGGAGGTGTGGTCGCAGTGGCTCTCTGGTGAGCACCCGGCGGATTACCGCCGCTGGATTCTCGGGGGCTTCGGGAAGTCCGAGGAGTACGACGGCCTGGCCTACCGGGTGCTCGCGAATTGTCGTGTTCTGGGGGAGGGAGTCGATATGCCGGGGGCTGATTCCATTCTCCTTCAGGGGCGGGGAAGCATGGTCGATATCGTCCAGGCGATAGGGCGTGCCCTTCGGATGAAGCCCGGTGAGGGGAAAGTTGCGCGGATTGTCGTGCCGGTTTTCCTGCGTGCCGGTGAGCAGCCAGGGGACATTATGGAGTCGGATTCCTATGGTCCCCTGGTCAAGGTTTTGACCGCGATCCGTTCGCATGATGCCCGGCTTGTGGAGGCGTTGGCGGTGCCGCAGCGCAGCGGGCGGCGGACCACCGGGGCGCGGGCGGAACTGGCTGGTGCGCCTGGTGAGGGTGAGGGCGGCGAGGAGTGGTCGGGGGCGTTCGTGTTGCCGGTGCGGTTCCAGTCCAAGGTGAGTCAGACCGCGCTTGCGCTGTTTGTTGCGACGCAGGTTTTCCGCAGTGAGAGCGTGTATTGGAAGGAGGGGATGGAGCACTGTCGTAAATGGGTTGAGGAGCACGGTTCGCTTGACGTTCCGTACAACGCGATGGTGGGTGCGAGGGGTAATTTCCCGCTCGGTAAGTGGCTGTCGGACCGGCGTCATGAGCGTTCGACGGGCGACATGCCTGCCTACCGTGTCGTGCTGCTGGATTCTCTGGGCATGGTCTGGTCGGTGTCGGACGCCCGGTTCGAGGCCGGGCTGGCCTGGGCGCGGCAGTGGGCGGCCGAGCACCACGGGTCGCTGGCCGCGCCGTCGCGGGCGTCGATCGGCGGGTACGCGATCGGGACCTGGCTGGTGGAGCTGCGGGCGCAGGCCGAGGTTCCGGTCGACCAGCCGGGGGCGCTGTCGCCCGCGCGCAGGGCCGCGTTGGAGGCGATCGACCCGTGGTGGGCGCCCTCGTGGCCGATCACCTGGCAGCGCGCGTACGCGGCGTGCCGGGCGTGGTGGCTGGCCTGTGACGGCGTGGTGGACTGGCCCGGCCTGCCGGTGGACACCAGTTTCGAGGGCGAGGCGATCGGGCGGTGGGTGCGGGCGCAGCGCGGCGGTTGGGCGGGCCTGGCCGAGGAGCAGCGGGAGCTGCTGCTGGCGCTGGGGATCGAGGAGGACCCCGAGCTGGCGGCCGAGGCCGCCGCGAAGGCGGAGAAGGCCACCCGGCCGGTGCGGGCCCGGGCGGACCGCTTCGCGCAGCACCTGGAGGCCCTGCGGCGCTTCGCTGAGCGCGAGGGTCACGTACGGGTGCCCCGGACCCACAAGGAGCCGCTGGAGGTGCCCTCAGGGGCCGAGGACGGCGCGGTGGAGACGGTGCTGCTG
Organism: Kitasatospora sp. NPDC001540; assembly: GCF_042894345.1. Taxonomy (NCBI): domain Bacteria; kingdom Bacillati; phylum Actinomycetota; class Actinomycetes; order Kitasatosporales; family Streptomycetaceae; genus Kitasatospora; species Kitasatospora sp. NPDC001540. Next base: position 57,877 of record NZ_JBIAVO010000044.1, on the reverse strand, counting down.
GGCCTGGGAGCATGGCTGTCCAACCAGCGCAACCGCCGGGCGAAACTCAGCGCGGAACAGCTCCATCTGCTGGGCCGGGCCGGGGTCGAGTGGGCGGCCGAGCTGGCCCCGGTGCGGCGGGAGACCGAAGAGGCGGGGGTGCAGGCATGAGCGGTGGGTTCGGGCGGGGTCGCACTGCGGCGGGGTGGACTGCGGGGGCGGGCACCGGCTGCCTGCGCCGTGGCCGCAGTGGCAGCGGCGGGTGCGGTCGGGCGGCCGGTGCGCGGACAAGGACGACGGCCTGGTCACCGAGGAGCGGCCGCGGTTGTTCGGCCGGCGGGCGCTCTGCGGGCTGTACCTCGCGGTCACGGTGCTGCTCGGCACCGCGCTGTCCTTCGCGGGCGCGGGCGTGGCCGACGCCCTGGGGTGACGGCGCAGGCGGGCACCCGGGACGGGCGCCCGCCTGCGTGCGGACGATGGGGTCGAGAGTGGGTGGGAAGGCGCGGCCGAGGGTGCGTCAGGAGCGGTGGCCGGGTTCGAAGCGCATGCCCCGGCGGTCGTAGTAGCGGGTCATGCCGAAACCGAGGGCCAGCGCCACCACGATGCCCAGCGGCAGCATCAGCCAGCCGCGGACCAGTCCCGCGCCGGCCTGGGCGTCGAAGTACAGGATCGACCGGACGGCGTCGACCATCTGCCGCATCGGCTCGAACACGCCGAGGAAGCGGTAGAACCCGGGCGAGGCGCTGAGCGGGACGGTCGCGCCGGAGGCGGGCAGGTCGAAGGCGATGAACACGAACATCGCGACCAGTTGCCCGACGTTGCCGAACGCCGCGATGATCGCCAGCACGCCGAGGCCGACGGTGGTGACGGCGCAGTACGAGTACAGCCACAGCTGCCAGGCGTGTGGGGCGTCCATGTCGAGGACGACGGTCGCGGCGAGCATCACCAGGCTGGCGGAGACCACCGAGGCGCCCGCCGTCATGCCCATCTTGGCCAGCAGCACCTGGGTGCGGCTGATCCGCAGGGTGGGTTCGCGCAGGTGGAACGGGCCGATCTCGGCGTCCGCGAAGCCCATGGACACGTCGAGTCCGGCGTGCACGATGTTGGCGGTCATGAAGCCGGCCAACAACAGCAGGAGGGTGTAGTAGAACGCGCCGAGGCCCGCGCCGGTGCGCTCGCCGATCGGGTGGCCCACCTCGGTGCGCACCTCGACCGGGTCGGCGAGGAACGCCTTGGCGGTCTCCGTCGGGGCGGCGGTGCTCAGCTGCTTGCCGATGGTCAGGGACGCCTGGTGCGCGGCGGTCTGGTTGATCTGGCTCGCGATGCCGGAGCCGAGGCCGCCCATGCCCGGATTGGTCAGTACCTGGAGCACCGGTCGGGCCGGGGCGTCGGCGGTGGCCAGGGCGGCAACCGTGCGGGAGAAGTCCTCCGGCACCACCAGCGCCCCGTAGACCTTGCCGGAGGACAGCTGCTGCTGGGCCTCCGCCCGGCTGAGCCGCCGCCAGTCGATCTCGCCGGGCGGGCTGCCCGCCACCACCTGCTCGGTGATCTCGGCGCCGAGCGGCCGGGACTGGCCGGGCAGCGGCGGCCCGGCGTCCGAGTCAACCAGGGCGATCGGCATGTGGTTGAGGTGCTTCTGCGGCGTCAGGATGTTGCCCATGTAGAGCAGTGACAGCCCTGACGCGACCAAGGCGCTCAGTACGACCGGCGTAAGCCAGTTCTTCCAGCGACCCAACACCCCGCCGGCGTCGGCCGGCTGATCGGGGGCACCAGGCCGGTTTGGGCTGTCGGGGGAGCTCCCGGTGTTCGTCATGCCTCTCCATGCGCTCGTGCTTCGCGGTCAGCCGCCCTGTTCCAAGGCCGGGCCGAACACCCGACCAGGGCACGAAACAGACAATATGCGCAAAACGGAAACTGGGCGACCATGCGCTCACGTTCCGTCAGCTCGGCCCTGTCGAGGCGAAGTTCATGGGGGAAGACACCTCGTCCGGGCTCGTAGGTTGTTCGCGTGACGATCGTGGAACGCCTGATGCTGGACGAGTCGTAGGAGTTGTTCCAATGGTTCGCGCACCGGTCCGCCGAGCGAGGCGAGCACGGCTGGCGGCGCGTCGGCAGCCCACTCCGCGATCGCAGCCAAGTACTTCGCGCCTGCGAGCACGGCACACGCGGCCAGGGCCAGTACGAAGGTCAGGGGATGACGGCGGCCGGCGGACCGGCGCGGATCGGGTACGGCGGCCAGGCGGTCCAGCAGGCCGGGATGCTCATCGGGGGCGGGCGGCGGTGCGGTGATGAGCTGGCTCAGGCCAGCTGGGACGGGCGATGATGAGCGGGTAGGCACGGTCTTCCGTTGCGGTGGTCAGGGCTTCGACACCTCATGATCACCCGGAGACCGTGCCTGCCTTCGTTCATCCCGGCCCTGCGAACACGGAAACCACGTCAACCGTCTGAACCGGCATCACCCCGGACAGATCCTCGGAACGACGCCGCCTTGGCCAAGAGATGGGGGATGGAATTTTTCTGGATTCGACGGAACTGGGCCGGGCAGCCCAGGAGCTACCCGGCCCGGCACTTCCAACTCGAGAGGCGGATTCCCCCGTCACGAAGGAAAGCTGCCCGTCTCTCCAGTTATTTTCTCTTCGACCTCTTTGCCATGACAACTGCGGTGACGAACATGACTACAGCCACTCCGACAACAATGATCGAACTGGTTGCACCTCCGGAGAAACCAGAACCTCCGACTGCTATCACGCATTCCTTCTATTCATATTTCTCCGCGCCGACGCGCAGCAGGAAGGATGATGCTCCAGAAGACCATGAGTGCGGCAGCGAGCACGGCGAGGAGAAGAAGCGGGCCGGTTGTCAGCGCCGTCGGCGGCGCGACCAGACGATTGCTCCCACCACGAGCACGAGTCCTACGGCAAGAAGTACGGCGTCACCGATCGGTCCGATTCCGAGACCGGCCCCGCGAGCCAGTTGGTGCATTTTCGATCCTTTCTTTGTCGATTCATGTCCTGCGGCGCAGGATGTTCATTCCGACGAGGAACACGGCGACCCCTGCAGCCCCGATCGCGATGAGCAGGGCGCCTGCCTGCCAGCTGCGGAAAATCCCTATGCCGAGTCCCAGCACCATGAGGACCGACGAGGACACCACGGTCAGGTAGCCGTTTCGCCGAACAGCCTTGGGAGACCTGTACGGGGACTCGAAGAATTTAGCCAAAATTGCTACCCTGCCTTCTGCTCGACATAACTGGATGCCCTGTCCCCGACCGATGTGGCTATGGCCGCGCATCCCACCTCCACCGCCATGCCCCCTATGCCTGCCGTCGGAGCAGCGGCCAGGCCCGCAACGAATTGGCAGCCACTTTCCACGACGATTCCGGTGGCCACCCCGGCGAGGTCTCCGAGCAGTCCCGCTCCGTCTCCTTCTTCGGCGTCCTGCAAAGTGCCGATGACATCATTGGCGTCGTCCCAGAGGCCTTGGACGCTGCCTATGAGGCTGGTGCCGTTGGGGTCGGTGTGGTTGACGGGGTCGCCTGCGGTGTAGGCGTAGGGGTTGGTTTCGCGGCCGGAGGGGTCGGGCTGGGTGAAGCGGGCGAGTGCGGGGTCGTAGTAGCGGGCGCCGAGCTTGTAGAGGCCGGTGGGGTCGAGGTAGGCGCCGGTGTAGCGCCAGGGCTGGGGGACGGTTTCGGTGGTGGTGCGGGCGGTGCCGTAGGGGGTGTAGGTGTAGGCGTCGACCTGCTGGCCGGCGTTGTCGACCACGGTGGTCACCGAGCCCTGGGCGTCGGTGAGGTAGTGGTAGGTGGCGCCGCCTCGGGTCATACCGGTGAGGGTGCCCGACGGTTCGCGGATCATGCTGCTGGTGGTGGTGCCGGTCTGAAGGGCCGTCACGCCGAGGGCGGTGTTGGCGAAGGTGGTGGTGCCCAGGCGGGTGCGTTCGGCGCTGTCGGTGCCCGCGTAGGCGGCATCCAGGTGGGTGCCTCCCGTGGTGATCCCCGCGAGCTGGGAGAAGTCGGTCCAGGTCTCGGCAGTGCGGGCGCCGGTCGGGGAGGCGGCGGCGCTCTCGTTGCCGGCGTTGTCGTAGGACCAGCCGGTGGTGGAGCCGCCGGAGCTGGTGAGCTGGTTGGCGGCGTTGTAGCCGTAGGTGGCGCTCTGGCCGGTGCAGGTGCTGGCAGAGGTGGCGGTGCTGTTGGTGGTGGTGAGGTTGCCGGCGTTGTCGTAGCAGTAGAGCCAGCCCGCGGTGCGGGTGCCCGCCGAGTTGGTCTCCACGGCGCGGGTGAGGCGGCCGAGGGTGGTGTAGGTGTAGGTGGTCTTGTTGCCCGCGTTGTCGGTGCGGGTGGCGGTCTTGGTGCCGTCGGTGCCGTTCGGGCCGGTGGTGTAGGTGTAGGTGAGCTTCGACAGCACCGAGCCGGTGCCGCTGGTGGCGGTGATCGAGGTGGGGCGGCCGTCGTTGTCGAAGGCGGTGGTCTGCTTGGCGCCGCCGGGGAGGGTGGCGCCGGTGCGGTGGTTGTCGTCGTCGTAGGTGTAGGCGGTCTTGGCGCCGCCGGGTTCGGTGAGCGTGGTGAGGCGGTTGGCGTCGTCGTAGCCGTAGGTGAGGGTGCCGGACGGGTCGGTGGAGGTCTTCACGTTCCCGGCGGCGTCGTAGCCGAGGGTGGCCTGGTCGCCGGTGGGGAGTTTGCGCCAGTCCTCGCGGCCCAGCGGGTCGTAGTGGAAGGTGGTGGTGCCGGTCGGGTCGGTGCGGGTGGTGAGGTTGCCGTCGGTGTCGTAGGTCAGGGCGATGTGGGTGGTGGGGGTGTCGAGGGCGGTGGGCCGGTCGTGCCTGTCGTAGGTGTAGGTGATCTTGACGCCGCGTCCGTCGGTGACGGTGGCGGGCCGTCCCGCGCTGTCGTAGGTGATCGTGGTCCGGCCGAGCGGGGCGGGCGGGGTGACGGTGGTCAGGTTGCCCTGGGCGTCGTAGGCGAAGGTGGTCTTGTTGCCGCCCGCGTCGGTGGCCGAGCAGCGCTGACCGGGGAAGCCGCCGCAGGTCACGGTGGCGGGGTTGTAGGTGTAGTCGAGGTGGGCGGCGCTGCCGCCGCTGGTGGTGTCCTTGGCCTGGGTGAGGTTGCCGGAGGTGTCGTAGCTGTAGGTGGTCTGGTTGCCCTGCGCATCGGTGAGGGTGGCGGGCAGTTGCGCGCCGCCGCGGGCCGCGTAGCCGCCGAGCAGGGCGGTCGCGCCCAGGGGGAGCTTGGCGGAGGTGGGGTTGTTGCCGCTCCAGCCGAAGGTGGTGGTGTTGCCGGGCGTGGTGCCCACCCCGAGGGCGTCGGTGGCGGTGGCCTGGTTGTGCGCGGCGTCCCAGGTCGCCGAGCGGGAGTGGCCCAGGGCGTCCTTGACCGAGGTGGTCTGCCCGTCCCCGTCGTAGGTGTAGACGCTGGCGTGGCCCGCCGGGTCGGTGACCGTCGTCGTGCCGGCCCGGAAGTCGCTGTAGGCGTAGAGGGTGGTCAGGCCCGTGCTGCCGCCGGTGGTGGTGACGCGGGTGACGGAGGTGACCCGGTCGTAGCTGTCGTAGGTGAAGGAAGTCGCCCGGCCTTCGGGGGTGGTGACCTTCGCGATGCGGTAGTCGGAGTCGTAGGCGTAGACGGTCGGGTGGCCCCCGGTGTCGGTGACGGTCAGCACCTGCGCGTCGTCGGGGCCGGTGAAGGCGTAGGAGACGGTGCGACCGGTGCTGTCGCTGGCCTTCCAGGTGTCGGTGCCGGTTGCGGTGAGGTCGATCCAGCGGCCAGAGCGGGCGTCGGTCGCCTTGGAGCCGGTGGTGAACCCGTTGGAGTCGGTGTGCTGGGTGACGTTGATCGCGTCGCCGTTGCGGTCGGTGATCGCCGCCAGGTTCCCGGAGGAGTCGTAGGTCTCCTTCGTGCCGTCCTTGCGGTGCAGCAGGGTCCAGGTGCCGTCCGTGTTCGCGGTCAGCGACTCGTCGTAGCCGGTGGCCACCTGATAGGTGCCGTCCGCGTTGGCGTCGAAGGTGACGTTCTCCCCGGACGGTCCGTAGGCCACGACCTCGTCGGAGAAGACCTGCAAGTAGCGGTCGTAGGCGCCGAACCAGTGGTGTTCCAACGGCCCGTAGGGGCCGCCGCTGAGCGAGTTGAACGTGCGGGTCAGCTGCAGGCGTTGCCCCACCGCCGCCAGGTCGAGGTCCGTGGCGTCCAGCATCAGGTTCCCGTCCCACAGGTTCACCTTCGCCACCAGCGCGTCGTCCAGCCGCACCGTCGTGTAGCTGTTCCACGGGATCTCGCCCTGGCCGTAGGGGACGAACACCCGCGGCGACACCACCCCCTGTGTGGCGTCCGGCGAGGACTTCGCCTGCGGCGACGGGGCCGGGGCCTTCGAGCGCGGCTGCGCCGGGGACGCGGCGGGCCGGGGCGAGGTGGAACGCTGGGAAACCGGTGCCTTGGTCACCCCTGCCGGGACGGCCGGGTGGGCCAGCGCCGCACCCGATCCCCACCCCGACGGCGCTGCCGGCTCCGCCCAGGAAACCGCTGGCACCAGTGCACCGGCAACCGCCAGGGCCACCGCCACCGCGCTGGAGCGGGCATGCCGGAGTGACGTGCTCCGGGCACGTGAAGAGAGCATCTTCCCCCCAAGGAAGACGTCCGCCGACCCTGCTGGCCGACGGGCCGCGCAAACGTTCCCACACGCACCGACCCGAGAAGAGGGCCCCGTCTACCCGCGAAATCTCCCCCCAGACACCCGGAACCCGCCAACCCCGACCGGTGGACGAAACACCACCAACCGCCCGAGGTCAGCGCCCGCCCCACCAGCAGATGCCACCGTCACCACCGAGAACGCCCCACCGAACTGGACCGATCCACGCCCGAATCCCCGTCCGCACCCGCCACCTCCACAACGTCCGGAACACACCCACCCACTTGCGCCCACGAAACCCCCGAACCCGACAACTACGACACCCGCATACCGCAGGACGACCACCACTCGCGCCTGGAGCGGGCGCTGGACGCCGCCCTGGCCGACTGGCCCGGCTTGTCGGTGCTCGACCAGCCGCAGCACCGTGCTCCGGCTCACCGACACCCCGAACACTCCGGCCAGCCGGGCACCGGCCCGCCCGGCCAGCGCCAGCCCGACCGAGGCGAGCGTGACCCGCAACGGCTCGGTCCACCGGCCGCGTCGGCCCTTCGATCTGCTCGACGGCCACCTCGGCCTCGTCGAAGAGGGAGAAGTCCTCGACCGGCAGGTGCGGCCTGCAGGGGCCGGTCGGGATGACGCCGATGCTGACGAACGGGCTGGAGGCGACGGCGAGGAGGTGGCCGAGCTGGGCGGCCATCGTCTCCGGGTCGCACACCGCGGCGCGCAGCACCGACTCCTCGATGAGCAGGCCGAAACGGTGCCGCCCGCAGGATCGCCGGGCGTGGTGGCTGGCCTGCGAGGGCCGGGTGGACTGGCCCGGCCTGCCGGTGGACACCAGCTTCGAGGGCGAGGCGATCGGGCGCCGCAGGCGGTGCACCAGGCGCGCAGGTCGTCTTCGGACGGGGTGGCCTTGCCGCTCTGGATGCGGGAGGTCTTCGCCGGGTACCAGCCGCAGCGGGTGGACGGCTCATCGCCGGTCAGGCGGGCGGCGAGGGCCTTGCGCGCTTCGAGGACGCTGGAGGAGGGGGTGGACGACATGGTGCCGGCTGCCCGGCGGTGGTGGTGGACGGTTGGTCAGAGGGTGTACTGCGTGTGCGGGACGGCCCGCTCCCAGACCGTTTCGAAGGCCGCGGCCACCGCCTTCACCACGGCCTGGTCCTCGGTGCTCTCGTGGCCGACCCACTCGCCGTTGCCGGTGAACCAGTGGAACAGCACCGGGCGCTCGTCGACCAGCCACGGGTCGTTGCCGGGCAGCAGCAGGTCGGAGGCCCGCGAGCGGGGCAGCCAGCGCACCTGCTCGCCGAGCGCGACGTTGTGCCGCCCGGTGATCGCGTGCTCCCACCGGATGTAGGCGCTGGCCGGCTCCGAGACGACCCGGGCCCGCCGGACCTGCGCCCCGCGGCCGACCGTCTCCCGCACCAGCGCCGCCCAGGCCGCGTACTCCTGCAGGTCGTACGCCTCGGGCCGCTCGACCGGCAGGGCGGCGCGCCAGTCGGCGAACACCTGGTCCTCCCCGTAGGAGTCGCGCATCTCCAGGTGGCAGGCGGAGCGCTCAGCGCTCCCCAGCAGGGCGCCGAAGTCCGGCACCCTCGGCGTTCATCGCACACCTTCCGCAAGAAGCGGAAGCAGTGACCGGTGTGCCGGTCAGCCATCCAGCGACGCGGATTGCGCACCGCTGCGGGCTGCGGCTACGGGGTGAGGTCGATGACGCGCACCGGCTGGCCCTTCCAGCGCTGCGGGTCGACGGTGGCGACGAGGGCACCGGTGGGCCGCTCGGGGGTCGGGGCGGCGGCGTAGCGGGTGTGGGCCTGGGCCCAGGTGGTGTCGGCGGCGAGGGCGAGGACGGCGGGCAGGTCGAGGTCGAGGACGGTCAGGGCGGGTAGGGCGGCGAGGTGTTCGGCGGTGCCGGGGCGTTCGCGGTCGGCTTCGACGAGGGCGCAGGCGGGGGCGTAGAGGTGCCAGCCGGCTTCGGCGTGGGCGCGGTGGATGAGGCGGGAGGCGAGGAGGTTGCCGCGGCCGGCGGCGACCATGGCGGTGTCGTCGAGGACGACGTGCGTGTCGGTCACAGGCCGGCGGCCTGGTCGAGGCGGCGGTCGAGTTCGGCGTCCAGGTCCGCGGCGTGGACGGCGTCGGGGTCGTAACCGTTCCAGGCCTGGAGCTTCTGGCGGGCCTGCTCGGCGCGCTCGGCGCGCTCGGCGGGGGTGAGCTGGGTGTCGGCGAGGCGGGCGAGGTAGGCGCGCAGGGACATGTGTTCACCGGCGGCGAGGGCGGCGAGGCGGTCTCGGGTCTCGGCGGGGATGCGCACGTTGGCATCGGCCACGGTGCTGTTCCTTCCCTCTCGGCGTTACGCGTATGGGTACGTACCCGTACCCGTTACAGTAGCAGTACCCGGGCGGATCGGTCCCGGCCCTGCCCTGCCCACGGCCCGCCGATGCGGGTCGCTTCCCTCGACGGGAGCACCGGTGCTCGCCCGGGACGCCTCCCTTCCCCTGCCGTCGCACGAGCTGCGCCGGATGCCGGCCGAAGCCGTCCCGGCGCAGCGAGGCCGGCCACCTCCGTCACCGCCCGGATCGAGGGCGACCCGAAGGTCAGCGCGGCCCTCCCCCAGCAGGTCGGCGCCCGCCCTGTCCCGGGCCGGACACCGAGGAGAGCTGGTCCGGGGCGGACCCCGCCGCACCGTATGAAGCCTTGCCCACCGTGGCCCGCTGCACTGGTTGCGACAGATCAGGTGCGTGGGAGCATTATGCCGAGTTCGACCATGGCGGGTGAGGCTGGGCCGCCTTGGGAGCGTTCGGTCTTGTCGCCTTTGACGGTGGGGGCGATGGTGCGGGGGTCGACGGCTTCGGAGGGGGCACCGGTGGCGTAGAGGCCGTCGGGTTCGGTGTCGCGGTCGTGGGGCAGGAGCCAGAAGACGCGGCGGCGGAAGGTGCCGGAGACCCGGGAGGAGCGGGCGGTGGGGCCCAGGACGGCGTAACCGACCATGCGGCCGGCGCTGTGGTAGGGGGGTTTGCCCTTGCGGGAGTTGAGGCGCTCGAGGGACTGGCGGACGTAGTCGAGTTCGGCGATGTCCTCGAGCCAGACGATGTCGGTTTCGTGGGCGAGGTCGGCGGGGTCGATCAGGGCGCTCACGGCTGCGGCTCCTCGTCGGCCAGGAGGCCGATCCCGGGGTAGTACTTGCGGGAGTTGGACAGGACCATCTGTTTCGGTGAGGTCATACCCAGTGTGTCGCGTACACGTGCGGCGAATGCGCGGGCGCTGGCGGGGTTGGCGCCTTCTTCGGCGCACCAGCGACTGTAGGCGCTGTAGAGCTGGGACTGCTCGGCGCGCAGGCCGTCGGCGATCTTGCAGGCGTCGGTGAGGAAGCGGCCGGTGCTGTCCTCGGTCTCGGCATAGGCGGTGGTGGCGAGCTGGACGCTCTGGGGGCCGGTGAGGTCCTTCTCGCCGGCGAAGTAGCGGCGGGCGCCGGTGACGAGCCAGGCGAGGATGCCGGGGCCTTCCTCGGAGGCGAGGAGGCTGGCCAGGTTGTCGATCTTGCGTTCTTCGGCGACGACGCGTTCGAAGGGGATCAGGCGCATGCGGCGCCAGAACGCGAAGCCGCCCGAGTTGACTTCGGGGCGGTGGTTGCCGAGCAGCCAGAGCTTGTGGGTGGGGGTGAAGGAGAAGAAGTCCTGGCGCATGCGGCGGGCCTTGATCTTGTCGCCGCCGGTGAGGAGTTTGAAGCGGCCCTCGTCGAAGCGGTCGCCTGGCTTGAGCTCGGAGCACAGGATGATGCGCCGGCCGTGGAGTTCGGCGAGGTCGGTGGGGTGGCTGTCGAAGGCCTTGGCCATGAGGAAGCCGGGCGGGGCGGCATCCGCGTAGTCGCCCATGAGCTGCAGCATGACGTCCAGGAGGACGGACTTGCCGTTCTTCCCCTTGCCGTAGAGGAAGGGCATGATCTGGGCGCCGACGTCGCCGGAGATGGAGTAGCCCAGGCACAGGTGCAGGAAGTCGATCATCTCACGGCCTGCGGGGTCGGTGCCGAAGGTGTCCTCGAGGAAGCGGGTCCAGCGCGGGGTGGGCATGTCGACGGGCGCGACGGTGGTGGAGCGGGAGTGGCGCTGGGTGCGGGGGTCGGGCGCCGTCATCAGGCCGGTGCGCAGGTCGACGACGCCGCCGGGGGTGCACAGGGCGTAGGGGTCGGCGTCCAGGGCGAAGGCGTGCATGACCATGCCGGGGGCGGCCTTGGCCTGCTCCAGCATCGCGGTCATCCCGCTGGTGGACAGGGCGCGCTTGCGGTGGCGGCGCAGTTCGGTGGTGGTGTAGGTGCCGGTGGGGTCGTGCAGGGCCAGTTGTTCGGCGAGGTCGCCGGCGGCCCACAGGACGGTGTCGGTCTCGTCGATCTCCCACCGGTGGCCGGCCCACCGGTACCAGCCCAGGCCGGGCACGTAGCGGTAGTCGCCTCCGTAGAGGCGGACGAAGAGCTTGGCGTTGCCGCGGTCGCTGAGCGAGTCGGGCAGCAGCCCGGCGGGGGTTGCGGTGAGCGCGGGTGCGGGCAGGGAGAGGTGCGCGGTGGGCCGCGGCTGGGCCTGCAGGGCGGCGGGCAGCCGGTTGTCGGCCGGGGCGGCCGGGGCGGCCGGGATGTCGAGGAGGCTGTCTTGCACCGGGTCCAGGGGGTGGCGGGCGGGTGGGTCGGTCGGGTCGGCGGTGGGGGGCGGTGGGGTGGCGGCCAGGATCTGCTGGGCGGCTGCCACCGGGTCGAAGGGGCCCGTCCCCGGGGTGTCGGAGGGGTTCATGCGCGTCCTCGCGGATGGAGCGGGCTCCGGGTGCCTGCGGCGAGCCCCGCCCTGATGATCGTTTCGCTGCGGCGGTGCTGGTGGGGCCGGGCAGTCGCTGCGGCCTGGCGCAGGAGGTCCTCGGCCTGGTCCTCGGTCAGGTATCCGCCGGCGACGAGGCCTCCGGCGGTGAAGGCTGCGCGGTTGAGCTTCTCGGAGAATCCGGTGCCTTCCGCGGCAGTGGAGCAGGCTGCGACGTCGTCGAGCAGGCCCGCCAGCATGGAGTGCGCCGGACTGCGGCCGCCCGCGGCCGCGATGGCCTGACGGGCTCTGGGCGGGGGCCCCTGCGGAGCAGCCGTGGCCGGGGCGGGCGGGTCGGTGTGGTGGGTGCGCAGGAGTTCCGCGGCGAGCCAGGTCGGCAGCGGCGCGGGTGTGCGGGCACGGCCGATCGGGCTGTAGGTACCGGCGGCCGTGGTGGTGCCGGGGGCGATGATGTAGCCGCCCTGGGCGCGGACGTCGACCTGCCAGGCCAGGGCCCGGGTTTTGCCGGAACCGGAGGAGGACCGGATCGGGAGGTGGGGATGGGCCCGGTACCAGATGTGCGTGCCACCGGAGGGAGTTCGCACCCTGAGGGTTCCGCTGTCGTGGGACGGGTCGGGCTGGCCTCGTAGGGCGGCGAGGAGGGCCAAGGTGTGGAAGCCGTTGGCGAGACCGGTGAGGTCGACGGTGTCGGGGATGGCGATGCCTGGCAGGAGCCGGTCACGTTCGGGGACGGCCTGCTGGTGGGCGTCGACGTCGATGACCACCAGGCCGGCCGGTCCACAGGCGATGCCGACGCCGAAAGCGGGGTTGAGGGCCCACCAGGCGTCGATGACCGCCGGATCGGTCGTCGCAGCAAGGAAACCGTGGCACCACCGGCCGGCGCCGCGGCACGGGCAGTTGGTCGCGGTGTGGCCGCGGGTCGTACAGGTGGCGCAGTTAGCGGCGGGGAGTTTGCTTCCCGGCGTGAGGGGGTGCACCGGCCAGCCCTGGGCCGCGCACCACCGAGCCACGGTGAGAGGGCTGGCGGGCGGGGTGTTCGTGGGCGTGCTGGTGGGCACCTCAGCTCTCCCTCCCCTGGGCCGTACCTGCTGCCTTTATCGGGTCGCCGACACATCTTCCCTGGTCAGAGCGCTCGCAGCGACCGAAGCGACTGAGTTTCCAATATGGAGGAACAGACTAGCCCAGCGGGAGGCGCCCCGTGTGTCGCCCCGGCTTTTGCCTGCAGCGACCGAAGGTGGGGTGCAGCGACTGAGTCGTTTCAGTCGCTGCACCAGGCCTCGGAGGAAACCTGCAGCTCAGAGGCGTTGCGAAGCCAGTTCAGCGACTGAAGCGACTGAAGGTCGGGTGTATGAACGCGTACGCGCGCACACGAATGTCTGATATACCCAACCCCGAGTCGCTCCAGTCGCTGAAACACGGGCATCACCGCTCTGACCAGGCTTTTTGAGCAGCTACTGACCTCAGCGACCGGAGCGACCGAGCTCATTCCAGTCGCTCCGCGCCGCACCGACTGGAGCGACCAAGGAACCGGCATGAACCACCATCCGCTGCTCCTCGGGCGTGTCGCCTGCAAGCAGCCGCACACGTCCTGCCGGAAGTCCAGCGACCGAAGGTGGGGTGCAGCGACTGAGTCGTTTCAGTCGCTGCACCAGGCCTCGGAGGAAACCTGCAGCTCAGAGGCGTTGCGAAGCCAGTTCAGCGACTGAAGCGACTGAAGGTCGGGTGTATGAACGCGTACGCGCGCACACGAATGTCTGATATACCCAACCCCGAGTCGCTCCAGTCGCTGAAACACGGGCATCACCGCTCTGACCAGGCTTTTTGCCCAGCTACCGAAGCGATCTGCCAGCTACCGGCGCCGTTTCCGGACAGTCGCTGGCTTTTTTTGGACTGAGTACGCTGCTGAGCACGACGCTCTCATGCTGGCCGGCCGGCCGGCTGGCGCATGAGCAGCCGCAGGCCGGTCGAGCGGGAGATCGTGCAGGCCAGCACGCGCGAGAGGCGGGCGCCCGCCCGGCCCGCTAACTTCTTCACGATCTCCCCGACTTGGTCGGCGAGACGGCGTGTGTGCCGCTGGTAGCGCTCGATCAGGCCAGGGACCTGCTCGCGGAACGTCTGCCGCGGACACCCCAGCACCGGGCACACCATGCGCCGCACCCGCACCTTGGTACGCGGCGGGCGTGGGTCGAGCAGCGCGGTGTCGTCCCCGGTATTCCTCGGGGACGGGATGGTCATTGGCGGGCGCTGACGGGGGCGTGGTGGCGGCTTAGTCAGGCGAAGACGGTCCTCCGTAGGTGTCCGGGCCGGGGCGGAGGGGCTCGCGTTTTGAGGCAGGCACGAAAGCCGTCGCAGGCCCCTGTTGTCCGCGCTTAGGCCGTGGAAGTTCAGCCGGAACCCTCCTGGGGACGAAGTCGGCGTCTCGAAGCTCGAGGTGGCTCAGGATGGTGGTGGCAGCGGCTGCGCGAGGCCGCGCAGGTGGCTGAAGAGGTATTCGATGGTTGGGCCGAGTTCGTCAAGGACGCGACTCGGATCCTCACCCGTGATCGCACGCTGTCTGATCTGGCCGACAGCGGCCCGGTAGGCCCCACAGAGGGCGCCGGCCAGGAGGTGTGGTTCCGGGTCGCCTGTCTGCCGTCCACTGCGTTCGGCGAGCGCATGAGCCAGGGCTCTCTCGGCCCGCTCGGCGATCTCCCGTGACCGGGCCGTCAGGGTCGGGCTCTCAGCGACGGTGCGCCAGAACGCGGCCGCGTCCTTGCAGAGGCCGAGAGCGGGATCTCTGCGCTGTAGGGCGCCCAGGAGATCGGCGAGGAGGGCGTCGGCCGGGGTGGTGTCGCTGGGGGCTGTCACGACCACGTCGGCGAGGTGGTTCTCCGCCAGCGGTTGACTGTCGAAGAACAGGTCCTCCTTGGTCGGGAAGTAGTTGAAGGCGGTGTTGACGGATACGCCGGCCATGCGGGCGATCTCTGCAACGCTCACCTCGTCAAAGCCTCGCTCGCGGAACAGCGCTGATGCTGTCTCCGACAGAGCGGCCCGGGTCTGTTGCTTCTTGGTTTCCCGCAGTCCCATGGTCCTATTTTAGGCTGAACCCAAATTTGGTGCCATACCAAGATGTGGCCATGATGCTTCGCGCGGCCTTCGTCTCCGGCGTCAATCCCGAGGTCCGCTCGGCGCCCGGATCCGCTTCATCGGGCGGGCCGTGCCGACCAGTCCGGGCGGATCGGCACCGCCCTCAGCGAGTCTTCAGGGCGACGTCGACCACACTCTGCCCGTGCGGGCCCGCACGCCCCCGCAGGGGGCCACGAGGACCGGCTGGGCTTCTTCCGTGACGCCTTCCGCCCTCCAACCCGGCGCCTCAACCCGCCGTCATCACCGGCCGGTCAGCGGCTGCCGGGCGCAGCGAGGCACGGCAGGCCGCCGGGACCTCGGCGCCCGGGCGGCGCGACGTGCCGCCCGGGCGCCTGGCGCTCGATACCGCTCAAGTACCGCGGGAAGGGCCTTTCTCGGCGGGCAAGTGCCATGCGGCGATCGGGTGCCGGCCCCGCCCGGGTGGGATCAGGAACGCGTGATCTCGTCCCAGGCCCGGCGCTCACGTGGCGTCAGGCCTGCGCAGGTCCTCAGCTGCTCCGGATGACCCGGACCCGGAAGCCCGTCGGCTGTGAGGATTGTCTCGTTTGGCTCGCCCTCGTGCGGTGGCGCTGCGTACCAGAGGTGGCCGACTGTGCTGAGACCTTTACCAATAGTACTGAGACCCTTGACCATCATTTGCACGCAGCTGAGCCGGGCATGTCCAGCCGCCCACCACAGGAACCCAGCCAAGAATCCGACCTCACCTTCGAAACCGACCTGGCTCATGGTGGGCCTATGCCTTCGAGGATCGGTCGAATCCCGATCAGTCCGCCGACGCGGCCAGTCGATCTCGAGACAGGGTCCGCCCTGCAGCCGAGGCTGCGGCGCCGGACGGGCGGCGCACGTCGGATGTCAGACTTCATCCAACCGGGTCAGGCCAATGCGCTTCTGGTGGAACATGGACCAGTCGCGACGCAGGTGAAAAACCGTGCGGACGGCTACTTTGGAAATATCCACGCTGCTGAACACGTCACCGTCCTCCAGCAGCAGCAGGAGAGCGCGACGTGTGCCGTCGTGGGTTTCGCCTATCGCCTCGGAAAGTTGACTGATGCTTGTGCTCATCCCTGTTTTTCTGCGGGATTCCGATGGGATCATACTGGAAATTAACTGAACTTTTCCGGCATAGAGTTCCGCGCTTTTCAGCGAGTCGATGGCGCGCCTTTCCTCCTCGTCGAGTGGAAAGATTTCATCGAGATCGGGGAGCGGCTTGCGCGGCCTCAGTCGGGGTGTGCCGAGTTCGTCGCAGGCCTCGACGAGAATTCCTGCAGAAACCATGAGCCCTATGAGGTCGTCGACACTCTCCGGCACCTCGAGCCCGTAGCGCGCAGCATGGTCGGCAACCGTTCCGCGGCGGCTCGACGACTCCTCAGCTTCGGGTTCCCCGTCGGGTGGAGGCGGCCAGCAGGTGCCCGAGAGCTCGCCACGGGGGTTGGCGCCGTTGCGTGCATATGCCGCCAACTGGTCCCGGGTGGGCGCGAACTGACTCACTCCTGAGCCGATCAACAGCAATCCCATGGATGCCGGGCGTACTCTCAGCCAACCCTTGGCGGTTACTGCCTGAACATGACGCATCGCGTCATGTTCCGACCAGATCGGAGCGCTCACCAGAGCTCGCCACCTGTCCGAATGGGCCAGACGGCCAGGTCCAGAGGAGCTTTCCTCCGCCCGCGTTTTTCCTGCACCTTGAGCCCGCCCCTCACCTCAGGCATTTCCAGCCCCTTCCGGTCCGCGCCATCGCGTGGGCGGGCTCCCCGTGCAACCTTCAGCAGATTGATGCGGCTACTGGATGTCCGCGAGTCCCTTAGCAACAATTCCGCCTTTCCGCAAGGTCCTTCTGAGAACTGAGAGCAAGTTGAGAGCTTGCCAGGTGGCAGCCCGGGGTGAGCTGGCGCACGTGCGGCCATCGCTCGACGGTGAGGACACGCCCCTCGTCCTGTTGTACCAGTCTCCCGCCGCAGCCAATGCCGGTTCAGTAAGCAAATCCACCCATAGGGCTTTCGGGATCGAAGGCGGGAGGACTGGCCGAGGGGAAAGTCGCGCCAGGGCGCTCAGCGGGCCGCCACCACGCCAGGCGCACCCCATTTGCGGCAGGATCTCACCCCGGCTTTCGCCACTGTAATTCATGGACGAACTGCTGGAAACCGGCCCATAACTCTCCCGCCGATCAATGGCAGGTCAACTGCCAGAAGAGGCTGGTCAAGCCGGTCACGAACTGCCTACTATCCACGAAGGCCAGCGCCTGACGCCGACAGGGGGAGAGATGGCGCCGATGATCGAGTTAGAGCTGCACCGAAGGACTGGCACGCGACCTGCCCGCTTCCCTCTCCCGGCAACGAGGGTTCCTCCGTCGTCCGGCTCCCTCGCCGCCGGGGGCATCGCATCCCGGCAGGTCGCAGGAGCTTGCCGATGAGCGAGCAAACCGGTCAGCACCACCACCTCTCGGACCAGCCGCTGAACCTGACTCCGGGTCGGCGCGCCCCGTTCACGCAGGTCAGCGACTGGGTCCTGCTGTCCGGCGTGGACTGTGAGGCGAGGACTCTCTACTGGGCGCTCTCGGCACACCTCAACGCCTCGCGCGAGGACAACGAGGTATGGCCGAGTCTCCTCACCCTCGCTCGGATCATCGGGCTCAAGAAGCCGGAGAACGTGTCCAAGTACATGCTCCAGCTCGAGGTCATCGGGGCTGTCGAGGTTATCCGCACGACCGCGGGCCTGAAGCGCCGCAACCGCTACATCGTGCATCAGACGCCGCCTGCGGGCTATTCAGGTCCGCAGTCCATGGGGGATTGGTACGCCCGGTACCGGCCTGCCGAGGAGGAGAACAAGAACGAGCGACAGGCCCGCGAAGCCGAGTTCGACGCCTGGCTGGCCGATACCCGTCAGACCATCAAGGACCGGTGCGCAGAGACGTCCGAGGCACGTGTCCGCGCCAAGCAGAACGGCGACGCGGTGGTGCCACCGGTTCCCTTCCTGGGGTCCCGTCCCCGTACCCCCTCGGGAGGGGGTACGGGACGAGCAGGGGGAACCCGCCGCCCCCCGGACCGGTCCGTACCCCCTCGGCCGGGGGTACGCACCCCCTCGGCCGGGGGGCCCGTACCCCCGGCCGAGGGGGTGGAAGTAGACCAAGTAGAAATAGAACAAGAGCCGAGCGCAGCGCCTTCGGCGCGTAGCGCCGCTGCCGGCCGTAGGCCTCCTACAGGTAGTGGGAGCGTGCGCACTTCACGGCCGTCACTGCACGCCGGTGTTCCGAGCGCGTGCGGCGCGGCTGGGGCGCCGACCGACCGCGCCGCGCTCATGCTCGTGCGCACGGTCGAACTGGGGCTACCGACCGAGCTGCGCAGAATGCTTCCGAAATGGAGACCGCCGGTGCTCCGCGACGTCATCCTGCAGGAGTGCCAGACCAGGACGGCCGAACAGCTCATCGCACGAGCGGACCGGCGCTGGTACACCTGGGGACTCGCGGCGGCGGCCGACACCGCTACTGGCGGGGCCGGCCTGGCGCATCCGGTGGGTGCCGCCGTACGGATCCTGGGCCCCTACCGATGTCAGGTCGACGGCTGCGGACGGGAATGTCCGGATCCGCGCTGCGAGGACGGGTTCGTCATCGACAGCGGCAGGCGCTGTCCCCGGTGCGTAGAGCACCACGATGAGGCGCACCGCAGCCGGAGACGTCGGACGGGACGGCGGGAGGGCGCTGACGCCGTGCCGGCCGAGGCGTACTGCCTGGATTGCGGAGCCCGCGTCAGCGGCCCCCTCCAGAGCGACGGCACGTGCCAGGACTGCACGCAGGCGGCGGCCAACGCGCTGGCGTCCCTGGGAGGGATCAGCTGAGGGGCAGGGCGGCGCAGTGACCGACTGCGCCGCCGCCCCCTCAGGTCCGGGGCAGGGCGGCTTCCTCACGGCGGCGCAGCGGTTCCCACCACGAGCGGTTGTCCTGGTACCAGCGCACCACGTCGGCCAGGCCCTGCTCGAAGGCCACCTGGTTGCGGAAGCCGAGCTGTTCACGGATCTTCGAATCGTCCACCGCGTAGCGCTGGTCGTGGCCCTTGCGGTCCTCGACGTGACGGACGGCGCTCCAGTCCGCTCCGCACAGGGTGATCAGGAGTTCGGTGAGCTCCTTGTTCGTCAGCGACCGGCCGCCGCCGACGTTGTAGACCTCTCCGGCCCGTCCACCTTCGAGGACCGCTTGGATCGCCCGGCAGTGGTCGTCGACGTGCAGCCACTCGCGGACGTTGGAGCCGTCACCGTAGAGCGGCACCGGCTTGCCGTCCATGAGGTTGGAGATGAACAGCGGGATGACCTTCTCGGGGAACTGGTAGGGGCCGTAGTTGTTGGAACACCGCGTGATGGAGATGTCCATCGCGTGGGTGCGCCAGTAGGAGCGGGCGATGAGATCGGCTGCGGCTTTGGACGCCGAGTAGGGGGAGTTGGGCTCCAACCGGCTCTCCTCCGTCCACGAGCCGGTGGCGATGCTCCCGTAGACCTCGTCGGTCGACACCACCACCACGCGCGGGACGCCGGTCAGACGACTGCACTCCAGCAGGTTGTGGGTGCCCTGGACGTTGGTGCGCACGAACTCCGCGGCTCCGCCGATCGACCGGTCCACGTGCGACTCGGCCGCGAAGTGCACGACGGCGTCGTGGCCCGGCAGCAGTTCGAGGAGCGGCTCGGCGTCGCAGATGTCCGCGTGGACGAACTGCAGGCGGGGGTCGGCCATGGGCAGGCTCGTGGTCGTGCCCGCGTAGGTGAGTTTGTCCACGACCGTGACCTGGGCTCCGCGGTACGCGGGGTACTGGCCCGCCAGGAGGCTGCGGACGTAGTGCGAGCCGATGAAGCCGGCGCCGCCGGTGACGAGGATCCTCACGCGGCGGCCTCGATCCGGGAGTCGTCGCCAAGGACGAAGCGGTGGCGGGCAGGGGCTTCGGCCGCGTGGCTGACCTCGGCGTTGCGGCCGATGAGGGAGCCGTGGACACCCCGCACACCGCGGATGGTGGACCCGTCCATCACGATCGAGTCCTCGACGCCGGCCTGTTCCACCACCGCGTCGCGGCCGATCGAGACCGACGGGCCGATCGTGCTGTCGCGCACGACGGCACCGGCGGCCACCGTCACCGGACCGATGAGGGTGGAGCGCTCGATCACCGCGCCGGCCTCGATGACGAACGGACCCGGGCCCACCAGCTCGCTCTCGTCGTCGACCTTGCCGGCCACGGACGGGGTGAGCGCCTCCAGCAGGACGCGGTTGCAGGCAAGGACGTCCTCGATGCGCCCGGTGTCCTTCCAGTAGCCCTCGAAGACCTCCGCCCGTACGTTCCTGCCGTTCTTCCGCAGCCACTCGATGGCGTCGGTGATCTCCAGCTCCCCGCGTGCGCTGGGCTGGATGCTGGCCACCGCGGTGTGCACCTCCTTGGTGAAGAAGTACACCCCGATCAGAGCGGTGTCGGCGACCGGCTCGGACGGTTTCTCGATCAGCTGCTCGACGGCGCCGTCCGGCCCCAGCACGGCGACGCCGTAGTGGCGCGGATCTGCGACCTTGCACACCAGCACCTGGGCGTCGGGCCGGTTCGTCCGGAAGCGTTCGGCGTGCGGGGCCACGCCGCCGACGAGCACGTTGTCGCCCAAGTACATGATGAAGGACTCGCCGTCCAGGAACGGTTCGGCGATCTGCACGCAGTGTGCCAGGCCCAGGGGGGCCTCCTGTCGGATGAAGGTGACCTGCAGACCGAGGTCGGATCCGTCGCCCACGGCCCGGCGGATCTCCTCGCCGTTGTCGCCGATGATGATGCCGACCTCGGTGATGCCCGCGTCGCGGATGTTGGCCAGGCAGTGGAACAGCACGGGTGCGTTGCCGACGGGCACGAGTTGCTTGGGTATGGAGTAGCTCAACGGGCGCAGTCGTGTGCCGCTGCCCCCGGACAGGACGAGAGCCTTCATGCTGTGTCTCTCTTCTACCGCGTCAAGGATTGGGTGTGCCCGAGGGCGGACGGCGTCCGGGCCGCTGTCAGGCGTCCTTGACCGCGATGAGCAGGCGGTCATTGGTCACGGTGTTCAGCCGCAACACGTCCTGCGCGCGGAAGCCCGCCTTCTCGGCCCACTCGCGGGCGGCACCCTCGGTGTACTCCGAGCCGCCGTCGCGCATCAGACTGCAGATCAGGCTCTGCAGGTGCGCGTGCGCGTCGAAGCCGCCGTCCTCGATCATGGCGTCGTAGACGAGGAGGGCGCCACCGGGCCGGACCGCGGGGAAGGCGCGCTCGATCAGCTTCTTGCGGGCCTCCTCCGGCCAGTCGTGCAGCACGTGTCCGAAGATCACGACGTCGGCCTCGGGGAGCGGGTCGGAGAAGAAGTCGCCGCCCTGGAAGCCGACCTTGCCGGTGGTGCCGAGGGTCTCCATGTGCTCGTCGAACAGGGGGCGCAGCCCCGGCACGTCGAACACGGTCCCGCTCAGGTGCGGATGGGCCTTGACCAGAAGGCCCGACAGGTTGCCGCGCGCCCCGCCGACGTCGACGAAGGTGCGGTACTTGCTCCAGTCGACCTTCTGCGCCAGCTCGGGGGCGACGATCGAGTTGAAGGAGTCCATGTGCGCCATGAAGCGGCGGGCCGCGTCCAGGTCGGTCTGCTCCGTGGTGACCGCGCCGGCCGGCGTCTGCGGACCGGACTTCGCCCGGCCGTCGCGCAGCGCATCGGTCAGGTCGGCCCACAGGCCGTAGTGCACCTTGCCGTGCTGGCGGATGGACCCGTTGAGCGACAGCGGTCCGCCGGGCACCAGGAGGACCTGTGCCGGACGGGCGTTGTGGTACTGGCCGTCGCGGTACTCCAGCAGGTCCAGGCCGACGAGGGCGCCGAGGAAGTCCGGGGCCAGACGCGGGTGCAGGCCCAGGCGCTGGCACAACGCGTCCGCGGTCGCCGGCCCCGAGGCCAGCGCCTCGAACAGCCCGAGCTCCACGGCACTGTGCAGCACCTTCGCCTGGGTGTATGCGGTGTTGAGCTGCGCGAGTGTGCGGGCGGCCGCTACCGCGTCGGCGTGCAGGGACTGCGTCATGGGATGCCTTTCTGAAAATCTGCGGACTGGTGGGTGTGCGGTGGCGCCCGGACTCAGGCGCGGTCGGCGAGCAGGATCCGCAGCGGAACCCCGGGCAGCGAGTGGACCTGCGGGGCGGTCAGACCGGCCGCGGCGAACATCCGGCGGTAGGCCTCCATGCTGTGCGACTCGCCCTCGTGCGTCCACGCCAGCATCAGCACCGAGAACAGGTGCGGGATCGGGTCCTGCGCCGGGGGCTGGTCGTCGGTGGTGATGGCCACGACGGCGACCTTCCCGTCAGCCTTGGTCACCTTGGCGAGCTTGGTCAACATCTCGGTGGCACGCTCTTCGGAGAAGTGGTGCAGCACGTTGGTGATCATGGTGAGGTCGTAGGGGCCCCCGAGTTCCGCGGAGAACATGTCGCCGGGGATCAGCTCGACCCGGTCACGCACGCCCATGCGCTCGGCGTGCCTCACCGAGATGTCCAGGACGTTGGGCCAGTCCACGTCCCACACCCGGGCCTGCGGGTACCGCGCCGCCAAGGTGTAGCCGTAGTAGCCGTGGCCGCAGGCCGTGTCCAGGACGTTCAGCGACGGCCGTTCGGTCGCCCACTCCCGCAGGAGATCGGCCAGGGTGCCGGCCACGCGCGAGGTGTTGCCCGTGGGCAGGGCCGCGAAGTCCTCCCAGTACGGGTACTCGGGGGTCTCGGCGTGCTGCTCGAGAACGGTGCCCCCGTGGCGCACGGCGTCCGCGAGGCGCCCGAGGGCCTGCCACTCGTAGTCGCTGGACGCCAGCCGCATCGCGGAGCCGAAGTAGCCCGGGTTGGAGGTCACCAGCACCTCACCGGCCCCCGGGGCCAGCCGGTACCGTCCGCTCTCCACGTCGAGCAGACCGATCGCCGCCAGGGCGGCCAGCAGCACCCGCATCCCGCGGGGATGGATGCCGAGCCTTTCCGCGAGATCCTCGGCCTCCAGGGGACCGCCGGCCAGCCCGTCGAAGACGCGCAACTCGATACCCGCCCGCAGTACGGCCGTCCGCCGGGGCGACAGCATCATCTCGAACAGGTCTTCGCGTGTTACTGCAGGGGTGCTGATGTCGGTCACGTCCTTCTCCCGCTTCATTGGGAACGGCGAGTACGACGGTGCAGACCCCGGCTCGATCCGGGCTCGAGACCCTGTCCACGTCCGCTGCGGTCCGGGTCGATTGAGTCCTCCTCGAGCCCTTCCTGACAGCGTGCGAGCGCAGCGACCGCGTCGACGGGAGAACCGACATGGATTTGGGACTGGGCGGCCGGGTGGTGCTCGTCACCGGTGCGAGCCGCGGCATCGGGCGCGCGACCGCCGAGGCGTTCTCGCGTGAGGGCGCGCGCGTCGCCCTCACCTACCACCGTCACAAGGAAGCCGCCCTGGCACTGGCGGACCGGCTGGGGGCGGCCGACGGGCGAGCCATCGCCGTGCCGTACGCACTCGATGACCCGGCCTCGGCGCGGGCAGCCGTTGCCGAAGTCGAACAGACCTGGGGAACACTCGACGTGGCGGTCGCCAACGCCGCCGAACTCGGCGCGCGCCGACCGCGCGGACAGCACTTCGAGGACGTCGAGCCGGCCGCGTGGCAGCGGGTCCTGGACACCAACCTCGCCGGTGCCCTCCGCACGGTCCAAGCGGCCGTCCCGTTGATGCGCCGGTCGGGCTGGGGCCGGATCGTGCTGCTCTCCTCGCACATCGTCCACGACGGGGCACCCGGCCAGGAGTTCTACGGCGCGGCCAAGGCCGCCCTGCACGGCTTCGCCCGGAGCCTGGCCTGGGACCTGGGTCCTGACGGCATCCTCGTCAACGTCGTGTGCCCCGGACTGACCCTCACCGAGGGCGTGGCCGGGGATCTCCCTGCGGCGGTGCGCGACGGCGAGACCGCCCGCACCCCGACCGGCCGGCTGACGGCCCCGGACGAGATCGCCGCCGCGGCACTGTTCCTCGGGTCGGCCGCCAACGGCCACATCAGCGGGGAGGCGCTCACCGTGGCCGGCGGCCGCTGACCACCGGCCGCGGTCTAACACGCTTCGAGAGCTGCTCGAGACCTGCGGCCAAGGATGCCGGGGACGGGGGCCGCGACAGGGCTCCCCCCATCACAGGGGACTGCCAGGGGAGAAGATGACCGACGGACCCGAGCCCGACCCGCGTGATCCGCAAGTCCTCGTCGTCGGCGCCGGCCCGGTCGGCCTGACCGTCGCACACGAGCTGGCCCGCCGCGGTGTGCGCGTCCACCTGATCGACGCCGCCGCCGGCCCCGCGCCGACCAGCCGCGCCGTGGCCACCCACGCCCGCACCCTGGAGATCTACGATCAGATGGGTGTCCTCGGGGCGATGCTCGAGCACGGCCGCCGGATGCAGGCGTTCAGCATGCACAGCAACGGTGCCCAACTCGTCCGCCTGGGCGCCGAGTACCGCTCGACCCCGACCCGCTTCCCCTTCACCCTGCTGCTCGAGCAGGCGGGCACCGAGCGCGTGCTGCGCCAGGCCGTGGTCGACCGAGGCGTCACCGTGCACTGGGGGACGCGACTGATGGCGCTGGAACAGCACGAGGGCGGCGTCGACGCGGAGCTGCAGCTCCAGGACGGCACCAGCACCCGTCTGCGCGTCCCCTGGCTCGTCGGCTGCGACGGCGGCCACAGCACCGTCAGGAAACTGCTGAAGCTGCCCCTGATCGGCGACTCGACCGAAACCTGGCTGATCGCGGACGCCGACGTCGACATGAACGTCCCCCAGGACAGCATCCACTGGATCCACGTCGAGGGCGGGACGGTCATGGCGGTCCCCTTCGCGACCCCTGGCAAGTGGCGGCTCCTGGACACCACCGTGCAGTCGGACGCGGGCCACCCCGAGCAGGTCGCCGAGCGGTTCTCCCGCAAGCTGACCAAGGGCCTGGGCACCCGCGCCGCCGTCAAGACCCCCTCGTGGGTGTCGGTGTTCACCATTCAGCAGCGCATGATCCAGACCATGCGGGTCCGCCGCTGCTTCGTCGCGGGGGACGCCGCCCACGTGCACAGCCCGGCCTCCGGACAGGGCCTCAACACCGGCATCCAGGAGGCCTTCAACCTGTCGTGGAAACTCGCGATGGTCATCCACGGCCACGCGCACGACGCCCTGCTCGACAGCTACTCGGCCGAGCGCGTCCCGATCGGCGGCGAACTGCTGGAGACCACCCGCACCGCCACCCGCCTGGTCGCGCTCAAGAGCGCGGTCGCCGCAGCGGCCATGCCGGTGGCCTTCGCGGTCATCCGCCGCGTACCGGCCATTCGACGTCGGATCGAGGGCAAAGTCATCGGCCGCATGTCGGCCCTCCTCGTCGGCTACCCGGACAGCCCTCTGACACAGCCGGTGCAAGCCGGCCCGTCCGCACACCCCGCGCCCGGGGAGCGCGTCACCGCCGTGAGCGCCGACACCGCCGAAGGCGACCCCGGGTGGTCCGCCTTCGCCCGCCAGCTCCGGGATCCGCGCTGGACGCTCCTCGCCTTCACCGAGCGTCCGGGCGAGACGGAGGCCCCCCGCTGGCTGCGGGACCTCGCCGACCGCCAGCAGGGGTGGCTCTCGGTGCGAGTCGTCACGCCCTCGACGCCCGCGCACCTCGGCACGGCCTCCGCCTACGAGGCGCTGGCAACGTCCCTGCAGATCACCGATCACACGCCCCGGCCGCTCACGGGGCCGGCGGCCGTACGGGTCGAACTGCCCCGGTCGGCCGGCGACGCGCTGCCCGACCCGTACGGAACGCTCGCGGACGGACTCGGCATTCGAGGCCAGGGATGGCTCCTGATCCGCCCCGATGCCTACCTCGCAGCCCGCGGCGACCGGCTGGACGCCGACGCCGTGCACGCGGCGCTGGCCGCACTGCCGCTGACCCCCGCTCCTTGACCCCGGTCGAGGCCAACACCGAATCCGAGCCGACTGAAGGACAACCCGTGCCTGAGCAGATTGCGAACCCGGCCGTCGTGACCACGATCCACCGAGGCACCGCGGCCGCGCCCCCCGAGTTCCTGTTCGACGTCGTCGCCGCGGTGGAGAACTGGCCCCAGTTCTTCGCCGCCGCGGTCCACGCCGAGTACCTGGAGGCCGGTGAGGGCACCGACGTCGTCCGGCGTTGGTTCCTCACGCCCGACCAGGGACGGGTGGTGGTCCGCACCTCCCGACGGCACCTCGACCGCTCAGCGATGAGGATCACCCTTGAGGACGTCGAGCCGCAGGCCCCCCGTGCCGCCTCTCGCGTCGAATGGCTGTTCACCAAGAGCGCCGACGGGTCCGACGTCGAGGTCCGCCACGAACTGACCCTCTCGGACGGCACCACCGAGGAAACCCGGGCCGCGGTCCTCGCCGACCTCGAGCGCAACGCTGCCGCCCAACTCGACGCCGTCCTCGACCAGGGGAACCGCCGCGAGCTCCTCGATCAGCTGGTGCTGTCCTTCGAGGACCCCCTCTTCGTCGCCGGGCGCGCCGAGGACGCCTACGAGGTCCTCAACGAGGCCGACAAGTGGCCGGAGCGCATCGCTCACGTCTCCCAGCTCACCATGACCGAGGACGAGCCCGGCATCCAGTTCTTCGACATGGAGACCAGCACCCCCGACGGCGTCCCGCACAGCACCCGCTCGGTCCGCGTCTGCCTGCCCCCGCGGCTGATCGTCTACAAGCAGATCAAGCTGCCGCCGCTGCTGGACGCCCACACCGGCCACTGGCGCTTCACCCGGACCCCCGAGGGGATCATCGTCTCGGCCCGCCACACCGTCACCATCAAGCCGAGCGCCCTGGGCATCCTCGGAGAGGGGACCACGATCCAGGACGCCCGCAACTACCTGCGCAACGTCCTGAGCGCCAACAGCATGAAGAACCTCCAGCTGTCCAAGGCGTTCGCCGAGGGCCGAGCCCGTGCCTGAGCCGGCGACGACACCCGACCGGCTCGACGGTCTCGTACGGGCGGCCGCACAGACCGTGCCCCACCGCATCGCCCTGCGCGACAAGGACACCCAACTGTCCTACGCCGAACTGGACGCGCGCATATCGCGCTGCGCGGGCGTCGTACGCGACCGCTGGCAGGCCGCAGGCAGCGTCGTCGCCCTGGTCGCAGCACTCGACCCGGCGTTCGCCGTCGCCTACTACGGGATCGTGCGCGGCGGTGCCAGCGTCGCCATCGTCAACGCGCACCTGCGCGGCGAGAACCTCGCCCACGTGCTGCGGCTGTCGGGCGCCCGGATCGCGATCGTCACCCCCCAGATGCGCGACCGGATCCAAGAGGCCCGCCGGTGGATCCCCGAGCTGACGGAGGTGCTCCTGACCCGCGGCGGCGCCACCGGCTCCGGAATCGCCGGCCCGGAGTGCCTCGACGACCTCATAGCCGGCCACCCGCCCGTCGAGCCCAGCCCTCCGGCCGACGCGGACGACATAGCGTGCATCCAATTCACCAGCGGCACGACGGGACCGGCCAAGGGCGTCATGCTCTCCCACCGGAACCTGGTCACCAATGCCCGCCAGGTGGCCGGTGCGCACCGGCTCGACGGTGACGCCGTGATGCTCAACCACCTCCCGTCCTTCCACCCGATGCACCTCAACGCGGGCGTCGCCGCCATGGCGACGCACGTGCTCTGCGCGTCCGAGGACGGCGCGGACGCCATCGACGAGGCCAACAACCACGGTGCGACGCACTTCTACAGCCTCCCGGTGCGCCTGGCCCGACTCGCGGCAGACCCGCGGCTCCCCGAACTTCGGCTCGCGACCGCGCGGACCATCCTCTCGGGGGGCTCCGCACTCGCCCCGGCCGCCGCCGAAACCCTGTCAGCCCACTTCGGCCTCGCAGTGGTCCAGGGATACGGGCTTGCGGAGACGTCTCCACTGACCCACGGAGACCTGCCCGAGCACCCCACCCCCGGCTCCGTGGGCCCGACGGTCGAGGACACGGAATGCCGGACCGTCGACGTGGACACCCGTCGGCCGCTGCCCCCCGGCGAGCGCGGGGAGGTGCAGGTACGCGGTCCCCAGGTGATGCTCGGATACCTCGCCGGCGTCGAAAGCCCGATCGACTCCGAGGGATGGCTGTCCACCGGAGACATCGGCTACATCGGGGACGACGGAGTGCTGTTCCTCGTGGACCGCCTCAAGGACGTCTTCAAGTGCGACAACTGGCTGGTGTCGCCCAGCGAGGTCGAAGCGGTCCTCGCCCGCCACCACGACGTCGCGGACTGCGCCGTCGTCGACGTCCCCGATCCCTTCCGCGGTGCCGTGGCCCACGCCTTCGTCGTCCCCCGCTCGCCCGGTACGGACCTCGGTCGCGTCCTCGCCGACACCAACGCAGAACTCGCCGAGTTCGAGCAGCTCCACGGCATCGACGCCATCGACGCCATTCCGCGTTCCCCGAACGGCAAGATCCTGCGACGCGACCTGCGCGCACGGGCCCAGCACACCCCCGACTAGAGGAGTCCGCCATGGTGACCGTCATCAACAAGCTCACCGTCATCGGAGAGGCCGACGAGTTCGAGCGCTCCATCTCCGCCATCACCGACTTCATGAAGCAGCAGCCCGGCTTCGTGTCCCACCAGCTCTACCGCTCCCGCAACAACCCCGAGGTGTACGTGGAGACCGCCCAGTGGACGGCGCCGGAACTGCACCGGGCGGCGATGACGGCTGACGCCTTCCGCAAGCTGGTCGTCGGCCTGGGCAAGGTCGCCAAGGCCGAACCGGACGTGTTCGACACCGTCGCCGAGTAGCCGCGAGTGGCAGGGAGGGGCCCGCGGCTGCCGCCGCGGGCCCCTCCCTGCCGAGGTTTCTGCTCGCGCGGGCACTGGGGAGGATCAGGACCATGGCCACTGCTGTGATGTTCGACTTCTCGGGCACCCTGTTCCGGGTCGAGACCGCGACCGCCTGGCTCGACGCCGCACTGGACGCCGTCGGGGCGACCCTCACGGCCCCGGAGCGGGTGGGGTGGGCGAGCTCGCTCGAACGGGCGGGCGCGTTGCCCGGGGGAGCCTGGCCGCAGGCCGTCCCTCCCCACCTGGTCGAGGTGTGGCAGGAGCGGGATCTGGACCTGGAGCGCCACCGAGCCGCGTACACCGGGCTGGCGCAGAGCGTCGGCCCCCTCCCGCACCCCGACCTCGCGGCCGCGCTGTACGAGCGCCACATGGCACCGCAGGCGTGGCACGCCTACCCGGACACGCACAGCACGCTCACCGAGCTGCGCCGCCGGGGGGTGCCGGTCGCCGTCGTCAGCAACATCGCGTGGGACCTCAGGCCGGTCTTCCGCCACCACGGCCTGGAGGCCGCCGTCGACGCCTTCGTCCTCTCCTTCGAGCACCACAGGCAGAAGCCGGATCCGGAACTGTTCCGCGCGGCCTGCGAGCAGCTCGGCAGGGAGCCGGAGGACATCGTCATGGTCGGCGACGACGCCACCGCTGACGGCGGCGCCACAGCATTGGGCTGCACGTTCCTGCAGGTGCGGCATGCGCCCACCGTCGAGCGGCCCAACGCCCTGACCGCGGTGCTGGACCTGCTCGACCGATGAGCGCATCGAGGCTTTCGCGACCTGCTCAGGGCATGTCGTCCCGCGTGACGACCCGCTGGCTGATCCGCAGCGCGCCCTCCTCGCGGACCAGCAGGTCCTCGCACACGCACGTCCGGTGCAGCCGCGGTTCCTGGCCCGCGGTCGTGGCGAACACCAGGGCGTAGCAGCGCACCTTGACGGACCCGTCGGTCTGCGCGTCGACGGAGACCATGCCGTGCCAGTGCCGGTGCTGCTCGTTCGCGGCCGCCAGCTTGGCGTGTGCGTCCCTGGCCGCGGCGGCGAGCGCCGCCCGGCCCCGGACCGGCGCCGGCAGTGTCTGCGGGTGGAACCAGCCGTCCGCGGTGAAGTCCGCCGCCCAGGCCTCCGCGGCACCCGAGTCGAGGCGCTGCAGGTGGGCGGCGTAGAACTGCTCCACCTCCGCGCGCAGTGCGGCGAATTCCAGGGGACCGAGCTGCTGAACGGTCATGTCTCTGTTCTCCTTGGGAAGAGTGAGCGGGCGGGACGGCAGCGTCAGGTGTCCAGCAGGGCCACGGCACGGGTCCAACCGGCCCCCGCACCCGTGATCCGCACGGGGAAGCAGCTCACCGTGAACCCGAACGGCTCCGGGAGGGCGGCCAGGTTCGCGAGCCGTTCGATCTGGCAGTACTCGCGCTCGCGCCCGGCGAAGTGGGCCGGCCACAGCACCGAGGCGTCGCCGCTCTCCTGGAAGCGCTTGATCATGTGGCCGAAGGGTGCGTCCAGGCTGAAGGCATCCGTGCCGATCACCCGGATGCCCAGGTCGAGCAGGTAGTGCACCGCGGACGCGTCCAGGCCCGTGAACGAGGTGAAGTACTCCGGCGTCCCGGCCAGTTGGTCCGCCCCCGTCCGCAGCATCACGATGTCCAGCGGCCGGGGCCGGTAGCCGATCCGGTCCAGTTCCTTCGCCAGGTGATCGGCGGACACGGCTCCGGTCCCGGAACCACTGATGTCCAGGACCACCCCGGGACGCTGGAACCAGTCCAGGGGCATCTGGTCGATGTGGCGGGGCTCGCCGTAGGAAGCCCGGCTCCCGTAGTGGGACGGGGCATCCACGTGCGTGCCCGTGTGCGAGGTCAGCGTCAGGGTGTCGATGGACAGCAGTTCGTGGTCCGGGAGCACGGCAGGGTCGAAGTCCACCCCGAAGTGCTCCCGCATCTCCGAACTCATGTGGCGGGCGCCCTCGGCCGGAGTCATGATCTCGTGGACCACCGGCTCCGGCTCCCACTTGGACGCGTCTATCGGTGTGGACAGGTCGATCACGCGCATGATGGCGCTCCTCGTCGGGATGGGCTGCTCAGGAGGTGAAGAGATCCGTGCGCAGCGGCACGGGGCTGCTTCCGTACGCGATGCGGGCCGTGATCTTCGTGCCGATGGGAGTCCGGCCGACGATCCGGGCCACGACGGGCCGCAGGCGCGCCTCGAGCCCGCCGCGCGCGAGCATCATGCGGCTCTGCATGACCTGGAACTTCATGACGGCGTCGATGGCCGGCCGACGCCCGGTTTCGTAGGCGCGCAGGTGCTCGGCCGCGAAGCTCCCCCCGCGGACCGCCGCGGTGAGGACCGGGTGCAGCAGCGCCGCGTCCTGGATGGCGAGGTTGATCCCCTGGGCGCCCAGCGGGCTGTGGGTGTGGGCGGCATCACCGATCAGCACCAGCCCGTCCTGCACCCAGGTGTCGGCGCATCCCGCGAACACGTCCAGCAGCGTGAGGTCGTTCGCGGACTCCAACGCGGCGCGCACGGCGTCCGCGTACTGCGGGAGGGCCTGCACGATCTCCTCGCGGGCCCGAGCGAAGACGGCGTCCTTGCTTCCCGCGAACGAGCGGTGCGGCAAGGTCCAGCCGATCTGCACGGAGTCCGGCCAGGACGGGTACACCAGCACGGGGTTGCCCCGGGAACGGACGACGGAGACTTCCCGCGCCCCGGACGCCGCACCGGCGCTGCCGATGGGCACCTTCAGCCACAGGACGTCGAAGTCGAAGGCCTCCAACCTCCCCGCCTGGATCCCGGCGAGCTGACGCACCTTGGAGTACCGGCCGTCCGCGCCGACCACGCAGCCGGCGTTCACCCGCGTCCCGCCGTCCGGCGACCTCGTGGTCAGCCCGGTGGTCCTTCCTTCGTGCCGCTGCAGGGAACCCACGCGGTGGCCGGGCAGGTAGGTGAAGCCCGGGAGCTTCTCGCAGTGCGCCAGCAGCTCCTCGAGGAGGTGCTGCTGCGGGATGCTCAGCAGCTGGTTGTACGGGGCCTCCAGGCGCCGGTAGTCGATGTCCAGCAGAGTGCGCCGCCCCTCGCGGAGCCGGAAGCGGTCCAGCGGGTAGCCACCGCGAGCCATCGCTCCGGACAGGACACCGAGGCCGTCCAGGAGCTCCATGCCGCCGGGCTGCAGGATCTCGCCCCGGAACTCGCGCCCGTGAAGGGCGGACCGTTCGACCAGGGTGACCGTCAGCCCGGACCTGAGCAGGAGGAGGGAGAGGGTCAGTCCTGCGGGACCCGCGCCCACGACGCAGACGTCGGAGCTGATCACGGTCAACCCACCAGTCCCAGGCCGCCGTCGACGGTGATCACTTGTCCGCGCAGCCAGAACGCCTCGTCGGCGCAGAGCAGCGCGACCGCGTCGGCGATGTCGTCAGGACGCGTCAACCGCCCGGCCGGCGTCCGGGCGGCCAGGGCGGCGGAGACCGGATCGGTGGCGTCGCCGCGGTCCATCCGTGCGGTGGACACCGCGTTCACGGCCACGCCCGCCGGTGCCAGGGCGACCGCCAGGTAGCGGACCAGGCTCTCCAGCGCCGCCTTGGCCAGGCCCAGGCTCACGTAGGCGGGCACCACGCGGTTGGCGCCCGCGCTGGAGACGGCGATGACCCTCCCCCCCTGGGGGCGCATGACCGCGGGCAGGGTCGCCGCGGCGTGGATGAGGGGGGCCACGGCCACCTCGTAGTCCTGGTGCATCTCCTGCGACCGCGGTTCCACGGTCGGCATCCGGTGGAGCGAGACCGCGCAGTGGACCAGGATGTCGACCTGGCCGTGCTTGTCGGCGAGACCTCGCAGCAACTCGGGAAGGACACCGGGTCGTGAAACGTCACCCGGTGCCGCTGTCACATCGCAGCCCGGTGCACGCAGTTCGGCGGCCGCCGCCCCAGCCGTCCCGGCGTCGCGGGCATTGAGGTAGACCGTGCAACCTGACGCCGCGAGTTTGCGCACGACGGCCCGTCCAAGGCCTCGGCTCGCTCCGGTCACCAGGGCGACGCGCCCGTCCAAGCGCAGCTCGGTCGGCTTCATCGCGTCTGGGCCGCGTTCACCAGTTGCAGCAGCAGCCGGGGCGTTTTGGCGTCGTTGACGTCATCGTCCGACAGGGTCACCCCGTACTCCCGCTCCAGTCGGCTGGCGGTCTCGAGCATCGCCAGGGAGTCGTAGCCGATCGCGGAGAACGGGGTGTCCATCAGCTCGGACACCGGCTGGTCGAGCTCGATCCGCCCGGCTCCCTCCGCGAACACCCGGAACAGGTCCTCTATGAATACTTCACGCATCTCTGCCTCAGCTCTTCAGCTCAAAGGGGGAAGGGACGCAGCCCACGGCGGTGGGCGCCCGTCTCAACGGGGCGCGCGCACGACGAGAGCCGCGTTGAAGCCGCCCTCACCGCGGGCCAGGACGAGCGCGGCAGCCAGCGGTCGGCGGCGTGGCCCGCCGATGACGAGGTCGACGCCCAGGCGCACCGGGGGAGCGGGGACGTTGGTGGTCGGCGGGATGACCCCGTCGCGCAGCGCGAGCAGGGCGGTGGCGACGTCCAGTGCCCCGCCGCCGGCGTTCAGGCGGCCGGTCATCGTCTTGGGAACGGTGACCGGGACGCTGTGCGGGCCGAACACGGCTGCGATCGCCTCGGCCTCGTCCAGGTCCGGCGCGGGGAGTCCGGCCCCGTCGGCGAAGACCACGTCGATGTCCCTGGGGGCCAGGTGCGCGTCGGCGAGGGCGAGGTCGATGGCACGGCGCAGTCCGGAGGCGCGCCCCGATCCGCGCTTCGGGTCGAAGGTGGCCGCGTACCCGGCGATCTCGCCGTACACCTTCGGCGCGTGGCGCGACGTCGCGCTCTCGATGTCCTCCACGACCAGGAGCGCTCCGCCCTCGCCGGCCACGGCCCCGTCGGCGTCGGGCGCGAACGGCCGGTAGGCCCGCGCGGGGTCCTGACTGCGCGACAGTCGGCCTCCGGAGGCGACGGCCGCCCAACCCCACGGGCACAGCGACGCGTCGACACCGCCAGCGATCATGTACTTGGCCCCGGACCGCAGGTTGCGGCGCGCCTGCGCCAGTGCGTCAAGGCCTCCGGCCTGCTCGGTGACCAGGACGCCGCTGGGGCCGCGCATGCCGTGCCGGATGGAGATCTGACCGGTGTTCACCGCGTAGAACCAGGCGAATGACTGGTACGCACTCACATGGCCGGGCCCCTTGCTCCAGAGGTTCTCCAGCTCGCGCTGGCCGAACTCGAAACCGCCCGAACCGCTGGCGGTGACGACGCCCATCTCGTACTCGGGCAGGCCGGTGGGATCCAGCGCCGCGTCCCCCAGCGCCCACTCCGTGATGGTCAGCGCGATCTGGGTCACCCGGTCGGTCTGCGGCAGCAGGCGGTCGGGCAGGTGCGCGGCCCCGTCGAAGTCGGGCAGCTCCCCTGCCAGCACGGATGGATAGGCGTCGGGGACGAACCGGGTGATGCGCCCGATGCCGCTGCGCCCCTCCAGGACCGAGGCCCAGTAGTCCTCGGTGCCCAGCCCGTTGGGCGCTGCGATGCCCAGTCCGGTCACCACGGCGGTCGGCCTCGTGCTCATCGGGTGCTCCTGGCCTCGGGTCGGCTGAGGATCATCGCGCTCTGGAACCCGCCGAAGCCGCTGCCGACCGTCAGCACCGTGTCGAGGCGGGCCTCCCGGGCAGTCAGCGGTACGTAGTCCAGGTCGCACTCCGGGTCCGCTTCGTGCAGGTTCGCGGTGGGTGGGATCACCCCGTGCTCGATGGCCAGGGCGCAGGCCGCGATCTCCAGCGAGCCGACGGCCCCCAGCGAGTGTCCGATCATGGACTTGATCGAGCTGACCGGCACCCGGTAGGCGTGGTCACCCAGGCTGCGCTTGAAGGCCGCGGTCTCGTGCCGGTCGTTCTGCTTGGTGCCGGATCCGTGGGCGTTGACGTAGCTGACGTCCTCGGGGTTCTTGCGGGCCATGCCGAGCGCGGTGGTGATCGCCTCGCCGAGTTCCCTGCCGTCGGGGCGCAGGCCGGTCATGTGGAACGCGTTGGCGCGGGTGGCCGTGCCGGTGATCTCGGCGTAGATGTGGGCGCCGCGGGCCTCGGCGCGCGAGCGCTCCTCGAGAACGAAGACGGCAGCGCCTTCGCCCAGGACGAAGCCGTTGCGGCTCGCGTCGAACGGACGTGAGGCGTGAGCGGGGTCGTCGTTGCGCGGGGTCGTCGCGCGGATGGCGTCGAAGCACGCGACCGTGATCGGCGAAATGGGCGCGTCCGTGGCGCCGGCCACCATGACGTCGGCGGATCCCTCATTGATGAGTTCGACTGCGCGGGAAACGGCGTCGATACCCGACGTGCATCCGGTGGAAACGACGGAGGCAGGGCCTTCGGCGCCCACCCTCCAGGCGACCTCCACGGCGAGGGAGCTCGGGACGAGATACCCGAAGAGATGCGGGGCCGCGTATGCGAAGTCGATTTCCCCGCCGCCGCCGCTGACGACGACGTACTCCTCCTCTAGACCCATGGTGCAACCCACCGCGCTGCCGATGACGACACCGGTGCGCTCGGCCAGGGAATCGCTGATCGAAATCCCGCTGTCCGCGACCGCCTCCGATGCCGCTACGACAGCGAACTGAGCTGCCCGGTCCATCCGGCGGACTTCTTGCGGGGTGAGCCCCTCGATCTTCGGATCGAAGTCGCATTCGGCGGCGATGCGTGATCGGAACGGGGACGGATCGAAGAACGTTATGCCGCGCGTCGCGGTACGGCCTTCGCTGATCAGCTTCCAGAACTCTGCTGTTCCGCGGCCTCCTGGGGCGATGACCCCGATACCGGTTATAACGGTGCTCCGCACCACCATGCCTCCCGTCTCAGCCGGCATCCGTGCCGCTGTTTCAGAGTCGGATCGGCCGCTCGAACACCACTCGAGTGATGGACGAATCCGAGGTTTCGCATAGGTGTGCAGCGGGGCGGACCAACTGGCCGAAAATGACCCTCATTCAGCGGGGGGGTGGCGAACCAATGAGAGGCTGTGACTCGCTCCGCGGAGTGGTCCGAATATTTGAGAAGCGAAGTGTGCGTCGAGCGGGTGCCTGCAGTGTGCGATCCGGGTGAAGGATGAGATCGCCCACGGCTTGTCATGGCACGGGCCCCGAAAGTGAGGTATCTTGCTTGAAGTCGGCCGGAGAATCGGATCAAGTCGAAGGGGCGGGGCCCGTGCCATTGCTTTAGAAGTTGCCCAAAAGGGTCCAACTTCTTATTTTGCCACCGAACTACTGCCCATCGGGGAAGGCGGAAAGCGAGATGGAAGCGCGGGTTCTTGGGCCGGTATCTCTCACGGCCGACGGCCGCACGGTCATGCCGAGCGCGCGGAAGACGAAGCAGGTGCTCGCGCTGCTCCTGCTCAACGCGAACCACCTGGTCTCGGTCCCGACGTTCATCGAGGAGCTCTGGGACGACAAGCCGCCGGCCAGCGCGATGACGACCCTGCAGACCTACGTCTTTCAACTGCGCCGCATGATCGCCGAAGCCGTCCCGGGCGTCGGTCCCAAAGAGATCCTCGCCACCACTCTCAACGGCTACGTGCTCCACGTCCCCCCGGACTGCCTCGACCTCAACCGCTACGAGCAGGCCCGGACGCTGGGCCTGCGGCAGTACGCCGCCGGCCGGCTCCACGAGGCGGCCCACAGCCTGCGGACGGCCCTCGGGACGTGGAGCGGGCCGGCCCTGGCCGACGTCAAGACCGGCAGGCGCCTGGACAGCGAGGTCGTCCGCCTGCACGAGTCCCGTCTGACCGCCTACGAGACGTGCCTCGACGCCGAACTCGCCACCGGAGCCCACGCGACCCTCATCAGCGAGCTGACCGGCCTCACCTCGCAACACCCCATGCACGAGCCCTTCCACCGCCAGCTGATGCTGGCTCTGTACCGGGCCAGTCGCAGGCCGGACGCCCTGAGCGCGTTCCAGCGCCTGCGCACCACCCTGGTCAACGAGTTGGGGCTGGAGCCGTCGCGTGAGGTCCAGATGCTCCACCAGTCGATCCTCTCCGCCGACCCCGCGCTGGACCACGACCAGGTGCTCGTCCCGCGCTGATCGGTGTCAGGGCGGGGGGGGGGGGGGGGGCGCGGGGGGGGGGGGGCGGGGCCGCCCCCCGCGCGGGCGCGCCCCCCCCCCGCGGGGCGCGGCCCCCCCCCCCCCCCCCCCCCCCGCCCCCCCCCCCGTGCCCCACCACCCGGGGGTCTCCCGGGGGGGGGGGGGGTCGGGCCGGCGGGGGGGGGGCCCGGGGGCGGCGGGGGGGGGCCCCCCCCCCGCGCCGGCCCTGACACCCGCACAGGGCGCCGAGTCAGCAGACACTCACCCCGCCGTCGACACGCACGACCGATCCGGTCAGGTATCCGGCCCCGGGGCCGCAGACCGTGTGGATCCACCAGGCGATCTCCTCCGGCTGCGCTGCGCGCCCCAATGGGATGCGCTGGTAGTCGCGCTTGGCGGACAGCGTCTCCTCCGACAGGCCGGACTTGGCCAGGGCGTTCGTCTCGGTCACTCCCGGCGCGACGGACACGACCCGGATGCCCCGTGCGGCGACCTCCCGTGCCCATGTCCGGGTGAGGAAGTCCAGGGCCACCTTCGTGCTTCCGTACAGCGAATTGGCCGGCCACCCGCGCTCCGCGGGGTTGGAGGTGACGTTGACGACGACCGAGCCGGGGCCCAGGTGGGCGAGCGCGGCCTGGGTCAGGAAGACCGGACCCAGCAGGTTCGTCCCGAGCTGTTGGACGGCGAGGTCCCGATCGATCTCCCCGAGCACCGCCGGCCTGGTGATGCCGGCGTTGTTGACCAGGACGTCGATGCCGCCGAACTCCCTGACGGCCGCCTGAACGATTGCCTGCGGCGCGTCGGCGGTCGACACGTCAGCCACGAAAGTCCGGATGCGGGGGCGCCCGTGCGCGGTCTCCTCCAGGGCGTCCCCCGTCCTGCCGACGATCAGGACCTGCGCCCCCTCGTCGGCGAACAGCCTCGCAGTGGCCCTGCCGATCCCAGAGCCGCCGCCCGTGATCACCACGGTCCGGCGGCCCTGGTCGGCTGCGCGGTCGTTCACGCCTGGGACGGGACGACGGAGGGGGTCGGGTTCGGCAGGATGAAGCGCCCGCCCTTCGCGAGGAAGGCCTGCTCCTTCTTCAGGATCTCCTCGCTGTAGTTCCACGCGAGCAGGAGGTAGTAGTCGACCTCGTCGACCGCCACCTCGCTCGGTGCCCTCACCGGAATGTGCGTGCCCGGCAGCACCTTGCCCTGCTTGAACTCGGTGGTGTCCGAGCAGAACTCGAGGTCGTCCAGGCCGAGCCCGCAGGCGTTCAGCAGCGTGTTGCCCTTGGCCGGCGCGCCGTACCCGACGATCCGCTTGCCGTCGGCACGCAGACCCCGGATGAGCGACACCAACTCCTCCTTGATCGACGCGAAGTTCAGGGCGAACTGCTCGTAGGTTCCGTCCTTGTCCAGGCCGAACGCGCGCTCGCCCGCGATGAGCTCCTCCACGATCGGACGGGTTGCCCAGGTGCCGTCGGCCAGGCCGGCGAACACCAGGATCGACCCGCCGTGCACCGGGAGCCGCTCCACGTCGACGATCTTCAGACCGTGGCGCTCGAAGAGGGTCGCCAGGGTGCCCACGCCGAAGTACGACAGGTGCTCGTGGTAGATCGTGTCGAACTCGTTGCGCTGCAGCATGTCCACCACGTACGGCACCTCGATGGCGAACAGGCCGTCGGGGTCCAGCATGCTCCGGACGCCCTCGACCACGCCTGAGATGTCGTCGATGTGCGCGAACACGTGCCGGCCCAGGATCAGCCGGGGCGCCCCGTACTTCTCCTTGACCGAGGCGGCGGTCTCGACCGAGAAGAAGTCGGGAAGCGTCTCGACGCCCCGACGGCGTGCCACCTCCACGATGTTGAGCGCAGGGTCGATGCCGAGCGTGCGGATGCCGGCCTTCTGGAACGCCTTCAGCTGCGAACCCGTGTTGCTGCCGATCTCGACGACGAAGCTGCCGGCCGTCACACCGAACCGGTCCCCGCAGATCTCGACGACGCGCTGCATGTGCTTCGTCATCATCTCGGAGTCCGACGTGGTGTACGGGTAGGTCCGGTAGAGCACCTCCGGATCGACCACGTGGGTCAGACTCATCAAGCGGCACGACCTGCAGCAGATGACACCGAGGGGATAGCGCGGTTCGGCGTCGTACGAGTCGGACGGCTCGAGGAAGCTGTCAGCCAGCGGGAGGTCCCCGAAGGAGACGACCGGCTGCCAGTCCTGCCCGCCGCACACTCGGCAGGTCGTGACCTGTGTCGCGTTGCCCGTCGAAGTCATGTGATGGCCTTTCTCGTTGCTGTTGAGGTGGGCGGCTGCAAGGCGGTGCGCAGGGCGGACGTGGCGACCCGCTCCACGAGCTGTGCCTGATGCAGGAGGTCATCGGTGCAGGACACGGTGTCGCCGGAGTGGATGGCCGCAGCGAACGCCCCGAGCATCGCGTCGAACTGCCGGTCCGGAGCCAGGTGGTGAATGGTGCTGTGCCCGCCCCGGGTCAGCCGCATCACCGGTTGGAGGTCGTCCGGCGCGCTGTAGGCCCGCTCGAGGGTGATCGTCCCCTCGGACCCCCACAGGGTGTAGCCGCAGCGGTAGGAGTGGACGAACCCGAACGCGAGCTGGGCGGTGACGCCCTCCGGTGTCGTGAGCAGCGCGGCGCCGGCGACGTCGACGCCGCGCTCGCCGTCCGTGCGCAGGACGGCTCCGGCCACGTCCAGGGCGTCGCCGAGCAGCAGGCGGGCAGCGCGGATCGGATAGACACCGGCGTCGAAGAGGGCGCCTCCGCCCAGCTCCGGGAGGTAGCGGATGTCGTCGGCGGGGAGCGGCGGGAAGGCGAACTCGGCGGACATGCCGCGCAGTTCGCCGATCGCCCCCTCGGCCAGGAGGGTGCGTACGTGCGCCTGTTGCGAGTGACGCACGAAGCCGAAGTTCTCCATCAGGACCAAGCCGCGTTCACGCGCCAGGGCCACCAGCGCGGCGGCTTCCGCGGCGGTGGAGCACGCCGGCTTCTCCACCAGGACGTGCAGCCCCGCCTCGAGGCTCGCGCGGGCCCACGGGGCGTGCAGCGCCGCGGGCAGCGGGATGTACACCGCGTCGAGATCGTCGCGGGACAAGAGCTCCTCGTAGCCGGTGACCGGCTGGCAGGCGAACTTCCGAGCGAAGGCCTCCGCCTTCCGCGCCGTCCGGCTGGCCACGGCCCGGAGCGTGAAGTCCCCCACCCTCGTCAGTGCCGGAAGCGTGCGGCGTCCGGCGATCTCCGCGCACCCGAGGACCCCGAGGCGGATGGGTCGCGCGGCCCCTGTTCCCACCGACGCCCTCACCAGATCGACTGCAGGCAGGCGATCAGGCTGCGCGCCTGGACGTTGACGTAGTGGCTGTGCTGCAGCAGCGCCACGAGCTGCCCGACGGTCATCCACCGGAAATCCTCGTGCGGAGGGACCTCGTGGTCGACTTCCACCACCATGTAGCGGCTCAGCACCTGGTAGAACCGCCCGCCCTCCTCGGACTGGGTGACGCCGTACCGGACCTGGTCCGGCGACGCGGAGAGGATCTCCTTCAGGTAGGGCTGGTACCCGGCCGTCAGGGGGGAGCCGTCGCTGTCGGGGATGAACTGGACGGTGGGACCCAGCTCGATCGCGTCGGCGAACCCCGGTTCCACGCCGGCGTGGACGAGGACGTGGACCACGCCTTCGATCCGCCTGGCCAGGAAGGCGATGGTGCCCTCGGCCCGGGTCCGCAGAAGCGGCTGAGTCCACTGGGTGACTTCGCGGCTCCGCGCGCTCACCGACACCGCGACGATGCTGAAGTCGTTGCCGGACTCGTGCCGGATCTCATCGCGGGTGGTGACCCACCCTTCGATCGCGCCCAGGGGGATCCGTTCGCTCACCAGGTCCGCCCGCGCCTTGACGTCGGTGAACCAGCGCAGCAGCTCCGGCAGGTCGTGCGCGGCCGGCGCGTCGCCGCGGAGCGACGCCAGCAGGGCCGCCCCGAAGGGGCTCGCGCCACCGGGCGGCGCCGCCTCGCTCGCCGCGTCGAGGGGGATGCAGGCCAGCACCGTGCGGGTGTCCATGTTCACCAGGTCCTCCGCCTGGAGCAGGTGCCGCACCTGGCCGATGGTCAGCCAGCAGTAGTCCTCGTGCTCCGGGACGTCCTCGGTCACCTCGACGACCATGTTGCGGTTCCGCTTGCGGAAGAACCACGACCCGTGCTCGGACAGCAGCACGTCCACGAGGACCCGGCCCTGCCGGGGACCGGTGAAGTACTCCAGGTACCGCACGGCGCCGCCGCGGTGCACCCCGGTGTAGTTGCTGCGAGTCGCCTGGACGGTGGGGGAGAGCTGGAAGCCCTGGGCGTTGCCCGGTTCGGCCTTCGCCTGCATCAGACAGTGCAGAACTCCGTCGATCTCCTTCACGAGGATCCCGAGAAATCCGATCTCCGGCTGGTTCATGATCGGCTGGTCCCAGGTGGCGGCCCCGTCGCCCCCGAGCCTTGCGCGCACTCCCTCGACCGAGAAGAAGCGCCCGGTCTCGTGCACCAGGTTCCCGGTGCCGGGTTCGAATCCCCACCGTTTCAGGTCCGCGAGGGGAATCAGCTCCACGTCCATGCGGACCGCCTCGCGGCGCTGGGCGAGCCACTGCCAGAACTCGTCCATCGACAAGGACCCGTCCGTCTCCCGCGCGGAGGCGGCGAAGCGGGCACGGTCCGCGATGCCAGTGACCCCGGCAGTACGGTGAGGGCTCACGAATGCCTGGGACAATGGGATCTCCGTCGCGTCGAACTGAGGTGTCCTGCCGGTCCCGAGCTTCGAATCGGACGGTAGAGGCAGGCTCGAACCGCGCTCTAAGGTGGCGTCGTCCCGGATGCTGGATGAGCCTTCGAGCGGACTTCGACCGATGCGGCACACGGTGACCGCGTGGAGTTTCGAAAGCTTGGACGCAGCGGCCTGTCCGTGAGCGAGATCGTCTACGGGAACCTTCTGTATCCCCAGGACGACACCCCCGACGAGACGGTCCTGGCATGCATCCGGGGCGCTCGGGACGCGGGCGTGACGACCTTCGACACCGCCGACATCTACGGCATGTTTCGCTCGGAGAGCCTCCTCGGGCGCGCCCTGGCCGGAGAGCCCAGGGAAGAGCTCGTCCTGTGCACCAAGGTCGGCATGCCCACCGCCGGCGGCCCCAACGGACGCGGCCTGTCCCGCAAGCACGTACTGGAGTCGGTGGACGGGTCGCTGCGCCGGCTGCGCGTGGACCACATCGACGTCTACACCGCCCACCGGTACGACCCGGACACACCGCTCGAGGAGGTCATGTGGACCTTCTCCGAGCTGGTGCGCGCCGGGAAGGTCCTCTACGTGGGGATGTCCGAATGGCCGGTGGAGTCCATCGTCGAGGCCGCCGCGCTCGCTCGGGAACTCCACGTGCCGCTGGTGAGCCACATGCCCCGCTACTCGATGCTGTGGCGTGTTCCGGAGGCCGAGGTCTTCAAGACCTGCGACGACCTCGGCATCGGCCAGATCAGCTACTTCACCCTCGAACAGGGCGTGCTGACCGGCAAGTACCTCCCCGGGGCCGACCGGCCGGCCGGATCGCGGGGCACGGCCCTCAAGGGCGGCCGCGGTCCGCTGATGCGGCGTTGGCTCGATGCCGACGACGCGCTCACCCGGGTCCAGGAGCTGGCACCACTGGCCGGGGAAGCGGGACTGAGCATGGCGCAGCTGGCCATCGCCTGGGTGCTGCAGCACGCGAGCGTCGCCGGTGCGGTGATCGGGGCATCGGGCCCCGAGCAGCTGCGCCACAACGCCCAGGCGTCGGGATGCCGGCTCGATGCGGACCTGATGGCCCGCATCGACCAGGTCCTGGGCGCCGACCTCATCGTGCACAGCGAATGAAGCCGCAGCCGATCGGAAGGACGTAGGGCTGATGCGGGTACTGTTCACCACTTTCCCCTGGCACTCGCACCACTTCCCGATGGTCCCGATCGAGCAGGCATGCCTGGCCGCGGGCCACGAAGTACGAGTGGCCAGCACACCGGCCCTGCAACCCATCGCGGCCGCCTCGGGTCTGCCCTTCGTCCCGGTCGGACGCGACGTGAACCTGGCCGCGCTGTCCAACGACCGCAGCCGCGCCGCCTGGCACCGCCAGGAGCGCTGGCCCCAGGACTGGCCGATCCACCCCGAGCTGCTCAACGACGACCAGTTCGCGATGATCGAGAACCTCGGACGGATGCAGGCCGTCATGGCGGACGCCATGCTGGACGACCTGCTGGAGTACGCGCGCGCGTGGCGCCCGGACCTCGTCGTCCACGATGCCGTCACCCTCGCCGGACCCGTGGTCGCCTCCGCGCTCGGCATCCCCAGCGTCAGCCATCTGTGGGGCACACCCGGCCCCCAGAGGATCGAGATGCGTCGCTTCGGATCCGAGCCCATCCCCGAATACGCCGCACTGTACGAACGCGTCGGGGCTCCGCTGCGCGCCGAACCGACCGCCTGGCTCGACCCCTGCGCCCCCGGGACGAGGTACGAGATCGGCCCGACCTGCCGACAGGTGCGCTACGTCCCCTACAACGGTCCCGGAGTGATGCCGCTGTGGCCGCTCGAGCCGCGACGCGGCACCCGGATCTGCGTCACCTGGGGAGCGACCAGCACCGCCCTGCGCGGAGACTCCGTGCTCGACCTGGTGTCCCAGTGCATCCGAGCGGCGACCAGCATGGCCGACGAGGTCGTGGTCGCCGTCACCGACAGGGCCGTCGAGGGCCTCAAGCCCGTGCTCGCCGACGATCGCGTCCGCCTCGCGACGAACCTCCCCCTGCACCTCTTCATGGGCACCTGCGACCTGGTCGTCCACCACGGCGGTGCCGGCACCAGCCTGACCGCCGCCCTCGCCGGAGTTCCCCAGCTGGCGATCACCGCCCGGCCGGAGCCCTCCGTCAACGGTGCGCGCCTGGCCGCTGCCGGAGCCGCCCAGCACTTCCTGACCCACGAAGTGCCCGCGGGAGAAGACGGCGTCCGCCTCCTGCGCGGTGAGATCGCCGAGCTGATGGGTTTTCCCGGCTACCGATCCGCCGCCAGGGAACTCGCGCAGGGCATCCTCGCGCAGCCCACGCCTGCGGCGACCGTGGCGGAGCTCGAGTCCGTCGCCCGCGGCGGGCAGCCGCTCCCCTCCGCGGTCCCCCTCGTGCACCACTAAGACCCAAGGAGACGGAGATCGTGCGAGTTCTGGTAGTCACTTCCCCCTGGCCCACCCACTACTTCGTGATGCAGCCCCTGGCCGGCGCCTTTCGCGCGGCCGGCCACGAGGTCCTGATCGCGGCGCAGGCCTCCATGAGCGACCTCGTGACCCGGTCGGGCCTGCCCATGGTGGCCATCGACGGCGACGTGGACCTGGTCGGGATCCGTCGGCGGACCCTGTCCCGGGAACTGCAGGCGCGCGAGAAGCCGGCCCAGGCCGCGGGGGGCGAAGGCAACGAGGTCTTCGACTCCTGGCGCGAGGCGACGCTCTCGAACCTGGACAGCGTCGTGGAGTTCGCCGGCGCCTGGCTGCCCGACCTCATCGTTGCCGACACCATGAGCCCCGCGGGCCTGGTCGCCGCCCGTGTCCTGGGCATCCCGGGCATCCGACACCTGTGGGGGTGGGACTTCCTCGGGTCGGTCGAGGGCGAGAAGCTCCTGTCGGTCCTGCCCGGCTTCTACGAGCCCTACGAGCGCTACGGCCTGAAGGTCACCGGTGACCCCGCGACCCGAACTGTCGACCCGTGCCCGCCGAGCCTGCAACCGCCGGGTTCGCCGACCCGGATCTCGATGCAGTACGTCCCCTACAACGGTCCCGGCAGCGTCCCCTCCGGGCTCCCGCCACGCGCCGAGGGGCGCCCCCGCATCTGCCTCACGTGGGGCCGGTCCATCACCCGGATCATCGGCGACAAGGCGTTCCTCCTCCCGCAGATCATCCGAGCCGTCGACGGGATCGACGCGGACTTCGTGGTGGCGATCGA
Source organism: Kitasatospora sp. NPDC001540 (assembly GCF_042894345.1). Classification (NCBI taxonomy): domain Bacteria; kingdom Bacillati; phylum Actinomycetota; class Actinomycetes; order Kitasatosporales; family Streptomycetaceae; genus Kitasatospora; species Kitasatospora sp. NPDC001540. The sequence continues at coordinate 13,522 of NZ_JBIAVO010000044.1, read as the reverse complement.
CCCCGCGGACCGTGACGGCCTCGGCGAACTCCCGCCCAACGTGGTGGCGCTCGACGCCCCGCCCCTGCACCTGCTGCTCGACACCTGCGACGCGATCGTCCACCAGGGCGGTTCGGGAACGGTCTACAACGCGATCCGCTACGGCCTGCCGCAGCTCGCGATCACGCACATGGCCGACCAGGACAACATCTCAGCGGCCCTGGAGAAGAGCGGCGCCGGGATCCACCTGCGGAGCGAGGAAGCGACCGCGGAAGCCATCCGCCGGGCGGTCGCGCGACTCGTCGACGACAGCGGGATCGCCCACGCGGCCGCCCGGCTCCGTGCCGAGATGCTGTCCCAGCCCGCTCCCGCCCAGGTCGTCGCGGAACTCGAACAGCTCGCCGCGTCGGCCAGCCGACCGCGGGACTGACCCGGAGTCGGCCGCCCGCCGTCAGCCCCAGCGGGCGGCCAACTCCTCGGCCACCACGATCGGCAGAGGCCGCCCCTCCTGTTCGGCGGCGACCTCCGCCGCCCGCGCCCGCCACGAATCGTCTCCGAGCAGATCGCCGAGAGCCTCCGTCACCGTGTCGGCGCTCAGGGCCGAAGGCTCGATGCAGATCCCCAGGCCTGCGGCAGCCACCCGCCTCGCGTGCTCAGGGGCGTCGGCGACCGGCAGCTCGACGACCAGCTGCGGAACCGCTGCCGCCGTGGACATCATCGTGACCCCGGCGCCGCCGTAGTGCAGCACCGCCGCGCACGCCGGCACGACCAGGTCCATCGGCAGCCAGCCGGCCGCCACCACGCCCGGGGGCACGGGCGACAGCTGTGCCGCGGTGGCCCGGTCCGTCGCGATCGCCACGTCGACACCGAGCGTCGGCACGATCTCCGCCAAGCGCGAGGTGAGGTCGAGCATCCCCTCCGGGTTCACCTTCGGCAGGATGCTCCCGAACGTCAGGCACACCAACGGCCGATGCCGCGGCTCGTCCAGCCACTTGGGCAGCATCGCAGGGCCGGCGACCGACACGTACCGCATCGCTGTCGCGGACACCCCCTTCCGCTGAAGGCTCGGCGAACAGAAATCCAGGCGCTCGTCGGGAACCGGCAGGCTGCCCAGTCCGAGCCGTTCCAGCTCCGGTGCCAACTCCTCCTGCGCTCCCACCGCGAACAGCGGATCCGGCCAGACGCCCCAAGCGTGCTCGACCACCGGAATGCCCCGTCGGGCCGCAGCCAGACGCCCCGCGTACTCGACCGGGTCGACGACGACGAGATCCGGCTTCCAGCCGGAGACGATGCGACTCATCCCGTCCAACAGGTGCGCGCCCAGCCTGCCCCAGCCACGTCCGCTGCGCAGCACCCGCTCCTCGGCATCGCCGTGGTACGGCACCGGGCGTCCCTGCCGGTCGCGGCCCATCACGGCTTTGAAGTCGACAGCGGGGAGCGACGCCACCGGCAGCCCGCGTTCGCAGACCTGACCGGCGAAGTCCTCGCTGGCCGCGGCCAGCACCTCGTGGCCGGCGGCGCGCAGCGCCCAGGCGAGCGGAACCATCGGGTTGAAGTGCCCGAGCATGGGGGTGCTGCACAGCAGGACGCGCATGAGACATCCCTTGCGTGGTGCGTCGGGTGCGGGGCGCCAGGCGCTTCGCCGGATGGGAGAAGGCTCCCCACCGCGGATCGGACCGGACTCGAACCGGGCTCGACATGACGGACGAGTGTGACTCGGCCCGCCCTCGAGCACCCGCCCGTAGCGTCGGACCTGCTCCGGCGACCACGTTGCCGGACCCAAGGTCGGCGTCCGGCGCAGAAACGCGGGGGAGAGTCATGCGGGTCCTGTTCGTCTGCTCGGTCTCGGCCTCCCACCTGATCCCCATGGTCCCGCTCGCCTGGGCGCTACGGGCGGCGGGCCACGACGTCCGCGTCGCCTGTTCGGCGGACTCCGCGCCCGGCGCGCTCGCGACGGGCCTGACGGTCACCCTCGTCGGCGGCGACGGGGACTTCGCCGAGAGCCACCGGCGCAGCGTGTCCGAGACCAGTGAGCAGCACGGCCACGGTGGAAAGGACCACCTCGTCAACCTGTTCGCCCGCAGCGCGCGGGACATGATGGACGGCCTGTTCGCCGTCGTCGACAACTGGCAGCCCGACGCGGTGGTCTACGAGCCCGTCGCCTTCGCCGCGGAAGTTGTCGCGGCCGCCCGCCCCGTCGTGACGTTCCGCCACCTGTGGGGTCCCGACCTGCTGGCCACCACCCCCGGGCAGTGGCTCCGCCACCGGGTCCACGAGTCCCTGGCGGACGAGTTCCACGCCCGCGGCGCGGCGCCCGCGGACTTCCACGACCGGTTCGTCATCGATCCCTGCCCGCAGGACCTGCAGCACCTCGGGGCCGGCACGGCGATCCCCGTGCGGTACGTGCCCGTGGACCGGCCGGGTCCGGTACCGCCCTGGCTCATAGGCGTCTCGCCCGCCGACCGGATCTGCGTGACGTGGGGGACCTTCGGCGACGCCATGCCCAACGGCCACCCGTTCGTCCGCATGCTGGAGCGCCTGGCCGGCATCGGCAAGGAGGTCCTGCTCGTCGTCCCCCCGGCGGACCTGGAGCGACTTCCGCAGCTTCCCGAAGCCGTGCGCCCCGTCACCGGGGCTCCGCTCCACGCGGTGCTCCCCGCCTGCTCCGCGATCCTGCATCACGGAGGGGCGAACACCATGCTCGACGCGGTCTCCCGCGGCATCCCCCAGCTGGTGGTGAGCGACACCTTCGAGCGGTCCCTGAACGGCGAGCGCCTCGCCGCCACGGGCGCCGGAACCCACCTGACGGCTCGCCAGGCCGACGGCCCCGCCGTCGAACGGGCCGTAGTCGACATGCTCGCCTCGCCGCAGTGGGCCCTGAGGGCCGAGGCGCTGCGCGCCCAGATGGCGAGCAGGCCCAGCCCCGCCGAGGTGGCCTCCGTCCTCCAAGACCTCAGCGCAAGGAAGGCAGCACTCAAGTGACCACAGCGGACAAGCCGGTGGAGACAGACGTCGTCGTCGTTGGCGGGGGGCCCGTGGGTCTCATGCTCGCCTCGGAGCTGCGCGCCGGGGGCGTGCAGACGCTGGTGCTCGAACGGCTGCAGCAGCCGGCCGGACACGACCGGGCCGGAGCGCTCCACATCCGCACGGTCGAGAGCCTCGACCTCCGCGGCCTGCTCGGGGGCTTCCTCGAGGACACCCAACTGGCCAAGGGACTGCCGTTCGCCGGCATGTTCGAGCACGGCCTCGACTTCTCGGCGCTGGACACCCGTCACCCCTACAGCGCCATGGTGCCGCAGTCGCGGACCGAGGAGCTCCTGGCCGAACACGCCAGTGCGCTGGGGGCGCAGGTCCGGCGTGGCCACGAGGTGGTGGATCTCAGCCAGGACGAGGACGGTGTCGAGGTCACGGTCTCCACCGCGGAGGGGAGCTACCGCGTCCGTGCCCGTTACCTCGTCGGCTGCGACGGTGGGCGCAGCACGGTGCGGCGCCTCGCCGGCGTCGCGTTCCCCGGCACCGAGGCGACCGTGAGCGCCCTCATAGGCTACGTGACCACGCCCGAGCGGAACGTACCGCGTCAGTGGCAGCGCACCGCCGACGGTGTGCTCGTGCTCGCTTTCCCGCCCGAAGGCGGCATGGGACGGGTGGTGGCGATCGAGTACGGGCGCACGCCCCCTGCCGGGAGCCCGCCCGTCACCCTCGACGAACTCAGCGAGGCGGTGGAGCGCGTGCGCGGCGAGCGGCTCGCCCTCACGACCCCGGTGCAGTGGCTGTCCCGGTTCGGCGACGCCACGCGTCAGGCCGAGCGTTACCGCACCGGACGCGTCTTCCTCGCCGGTGACGCGGCCCACGTGCACTTCCCGATCGGCGGGCAGGGCCTCAACACGGGTCTGCAGGACGCCATCAACCTCGGTTGGAAGCTCGCCGCGCGGGTGCGCGGTTGGGGATCGGAGGAGCTGCTCGACACCTATCACGAGGAACGGCACGCCGCCGGCGAACGCGTCCTGCTCAACACGCGGGCACAGCTCGCACTGATGCGCCCGGACGAGCAGCACACCACCCCGTTGCGGACGATCATGAACGAGCTCCTGGCCTTGGGCGAAGCGAACGCCTTCTTCGCGGGGATGATCAGCGGCGTCTCGGTCCGGTGCGCGGGCCTGCCGACCGGGCCGGCCGAAGCCGCCCACCCGCTGGCGGGGTCGTTCGCCGGCCAGCTCACCGTCGTGACCGGCCGTGGGGTCGGGACCCCGCTCGCCGAGTTGCTCCGCTCCGCCCGCCCGCTCGTCGTGGTTCCCGGAGACCGCCCTGAGCTGTTGGAGACCGCCCGGAGCTGGCGGGACAGGGTCGATCTGGTCGAGGGGCGGGTGCCGGAACGGCCCGAAGCCGCGATCCTCGTCGTTCGCCCCGATGGCTATCTCGCGTGGGCCGCGGGTCCGGGGAGCGACCCGGCGCAGTTCCGCAGCGCCCTGGCGCGGTGGTTCGGGGATCCGACACGACTTGAGGAGTGACAGTCGGATCCGTATAGTCGGGAGCGACTGATTAGTCGGAACCGACTATGCGTGGGGAGAACAGCAGTGACCCAGGGCACGATCGACGTGGTCGGAGCACGCACGCACAACCTTCAGAACGTGTCGGTGGCCGTGCCGAAGGGCAAGATCGTCGCGTTCACGGGCGTGAGCGGCAGCGGGAAGACCTCCCTGCTGATGGACACCATCCACGCCGAGGCCCAGCTGCGTTACCTCGAGGGCATGAGCCCCTTCGTCCGCCAGTTCATGACCCCCCGCGACCGCCCCCAGGTCGACCGGGTCGACGGGCTGCCCCCGACCCTCGCCGTCGACCAGCGCTCGCCCAACCGCAGCCCCGGATCCACCGTCGCCACCATCACCGCCGCCGATGACTACCTGGGCCTGCTCTTCGCCAGCCTGCCCCCGCTGGGGCCCGACTGGGACGGCAGCATCAGCCGGGTCCTGAAGCCCTCGCAGTTCAGCCCCCGCAACCCCGACGGCTGCTGCTCGGTCTGCTCCGGCAGCGGCCAGCACGCCGCAGCCGATCCGGCCCTGCTCATCGCCCGACCGGAACTGCCCCTGCTCGACGGCGCCTCGGCCTGGTTCGCCGACGCCCGCGAACCGGACAGGGCGCTGCTCGCCGAGCTGGCGCGGCTGCACGGGGCCGACCTCAACGGGCCGTGGGCCGATCAGCCCGCCGGTTTCCAGAGGGCCGTCCTGCACGGCACCGGCGCCGCCATGGTGAACGTCGTCTACGACACCACGATGAAGAAGAGCGGAACGACCATCAATGTCCGCAACCACCGTCAGTGGCCGGGGGTCATCGCCGAGGTCGAGCGCCTGCACGCGGCCGCCCCCACCCCGGCCGCGAAGGAGCGGTACAGCCCCTACATCCGCAGCCAGGTCTGCGCGGAGTGCCAGGGCACCGGTCTGGGGCTGATCGCCCGCACCGTCACCCTCGGGGGGAGCCGTCTCGGCGAGGTCCTGGCCAGCCCCATCAGCGAGGCCGTCCTGTGGGCCGAGCGCCTCTCGGGAGAACTCGGTCCCACCCAGCGCGAGGCCGCCCAAGCCGTGCTGCCCGGACTGCTCGCACGGCTCCGCCTGATGCAGCGGCTCGGCCTGGGCCACATCGGACTCTCCCGCAGCGCTCCGACGCTGTCCGGTGGCGAACTGCAGCGCGCGAGGGTGGCCGCCCAACTGTGCACTGCCCTGTCCGGCGTCGCCTTCGTCCTCGACGAACCCTCGGCCGGCCTCCACCCGGCCGACAAGCAGCAACTGCGGCTCCTCCTCGAGGAGCTGCGCGCGGCAGAGAACACGATCCTGATGATCGAGCACGACCCCGAGCTGATCAAGTGCGCGGACTGGGTGATCGACATCGGTCCCCGCGCCGGCCGCAACGGGGGGCAGCTCGTCGCGGAAGGCTCGCCGCAGGTCGTCGCCGGCGTCGCCCACTCCCTGACCGGACGCTACCTCGCCGACCACGGCCACCGTGTGCACCGCACGCCGCGGGCGCTGCGCGCGGACCGGCGCCTCGTGCTCACGGACGTCTCCGTGAAGACGGTGCGCGCGGAGCGCGTGAGCGTTCCCCAGGGAGCGCTCACCTGCTTGACCGGCGTCAGCGGCAGCGGCAAGAGCACACTGCTGATCGACGGGTTCGCCCAGGCGGTCCAGGCCCGGCTGGACGGGAAGCGCCCCTCGGGGGTCGGTGCCGTGTCCTGGGACGCCGACCTGGACTGGGTCAGCATCGTGGACCAGGAGCCCATCGGGCGAACCCCCCGGTCGAACCCGGCCACCTACACCAAGGCGTTCAACCTGATCCGAGGGCTCTACGCGGGTACCGACGCCGCACGCCGACGTGGACTGACCGCCTCCGACTTCTCGTTCAACTCGGCAGGCGGCCGCTGCGAGGTCTGCGCCGGCCACGGGGTGCGCCAGGTGGACATGCACTTCCTGCCCGACGTGTGGGTGACCTGCGAGGCCTGCGAAGGCCGCCGCTTCGAGCCCCAGGTCCTCGGCGTCACGTGGCGTTCCCGGGCGATCGACGAAGTCCTCGACCTGACCGTCGACGAAGCGGTCGACTTCTTCGACCTGCCCGCCCTGCAGGCGATCCTGCGGGATCTGGTCCGTGTGGGGCTGGGGTACCTGCGGCTGGGGCAGAGCGCGACGGTCCTGTCCGGAGGCGAGGCCCAGCGGCTCAAGCTCGCGGCCGCGTTGAGCCGCACGGGCAAGCGGCCCGGCCTGGCCGTCCTCGACGAGCCGTTCACCGGACTGCACCCCGCGGACGTGCAGGTCCTCGTGGAGGCCCTCGACAGCCTGGTCGCCCGCGGCAGCACGGTGATCCTGGCGGAGCACGACCTGCACGTGGCGGGCGCCGCCGACTGGATCGTGGACCTGGGCCCGGGGGCCGGTGACAAGGGCGGCCGGATCCTGCACGCCGGAACCCCCGGCGACCTGCGGGAATCCGGTTCGGGGCCGACCGCCGACTACCTGCGCTCGATCAGCGGCCTCATCTCCGTCGGCAGTCCTGTTGGATAGATTATTCGGATCCGACCAACCAAGACGCGGAGGGCACGATGGCAAAGAGAAGGCCGGTCTCGAATCTGCTCGGTCTCGCCGTGCTCGGGCTTTTGACCGAGCAGCCCATGCACCCCTACGAGATGGGCGCGACACTGCGCGAGCGCAAACTGGACGGCAGTTTCAAGGTGCGAACCGGCTCGCTCTACGACGTGGTCGAGGCACTGCAGCGAGTGGGCTGGATCGCGGCCGACACCACGGAGCGCGAAGGGCGGCGTCCCGAGAGGACCGTCTACTCCCTCACCGAACTCGGACAACTCGAGTTCGCCCAGTGGCTGGACGAACTCGTCCGCACACCGGTCAAGGAGTACCCGAGCTTCCTCGCCGCCGTCAGCTATCTCGGGGCCCTCGGGCAGGAGCGGGCCGTACAGGCACTCCAGGAGCGCGTCTCCGTGCTCGACACCGAGATCCGTGGGATCCAGGCGACCCTGGCCGAAGCCGAGCGCCAACACGTTCCCAGGCTGTTCATCATCGAAGCCGATTACGCGGCAGCGATGGCCACCGCCGAGCGGGACTGGTGCCTCCGGATCGTCCGCGAGATGGGCGAAGGCACCCTCACCTGGCCCGACAGGCCGGAGCCGACCAGGTCCGCGCTGGCGTCCGCAGGCGGCTCGTCGTGAATGCAGCAGCCACCGCGTCCAGCGCCGACCAGCGGTACCAGGACGTCAACGAGGAGGAGTTATCACGATGATTCAGGTCAGAGGGCTGACCAAGACGTTCTCCTCCAAGAAGGGGAACGTGACAGCCGTCGCGGGCGTCGACTTCGAAGTCGGGGCCGGGGAGATCGTCGGTTTCCTCGGCCCCAACGGGGCCGGCAAGACGACCACCATGCGCATGCTGACGACGCTGCTCAAACCGAGCGGGGGCAGCGCCGTCATCGCGGGACACGACCTGCTGCGCGCCAGCGGAGAGGTCCGCAGGACGATCGGCTACGTATCGCAGACCGGGGGAGCCAAACCCGCGGCGATCATTCGGAACGACATCGTTCTCCAGGGCCGGCTCCACGGCATGTCCAAGAGCGAGGCCCACGCCCGGGCCGACGCCGTGCTGGCGGAATTCGAGATCGAGGACCTCGCCGAGCGAACCGCGGCAACCCTCTCGGGCGGTCAGCGCCGCCGGGTGGACATGGCGCTCGGCCTGGTCCACCGACCGCCGGTGCTCTTCCTCGACGAACCCACCGCCAACCTCGACCCGCAGAGCCGGGCCCTGGTGTGGTCACACATCCGGCGGCTGAGGGAGGAGCACGGCACGACCGTCTTCATCAGTACGCACTACCTGGACGAGGCGGACAACCTCTGCGACCGCGTCCTCATCATCGACCGGGGGCGCGTCGTCGCCGAGGACACCCCGGAGCAGCTGAAAGCGGCGATCGCCCACGACACCGTCCAGATCGACGTTGCCGACGCCGTCGACCGGGCCGTGGAGACCCTCGCCCGCGTCGACGGAGTGCACAGTGTGAGCGCCGACGGCAACAGCCTCTCGCTGGCCTGTGACCAGGCCGACCAGAACCTCAGCGTTCTCCTGCGCCAACTCGACCTGGCCGAGGTCCGCGTGGAGAGCGTGCGCGTCGTCAAGCCCTCGCTCGACGACGTTTTCCTGGCAATCACCCACCGGGGCCGGACCGAGGCCACCGAACACGCCCACGCCTGAGGGAGACCGTCATGCACACCATCCGGGACGCGATGATCGTCTTCCGTGACGAGGTATCGGCTTCACTGCGCAACCGCGTCGGGATCGCCATCGGGCTGGTCCAGCCCTGCGTGTACCTCTTCCTGTTCGGGCCCCTGCTCACCAAAGCCCTGCCCTCCCAGGGAGACAACGCCTGGCGCATGTACATCCCCGGGCTGCTCGTGCAGTTGGCCCTGTTCACCACCGCCTACGCCGGCTTCAACCTCATCCCCGACATGCGCTCCGGGTACCTCGAACGGCTCCGGGTGACCCCCGCCAGTCGGCTCGCCCTCCTGCTGGGCAGGGTCCTGCGGGACCTGGTCCTCCTGACGATCCAACTCCTCTGCATCCTCGCCCTCGGCCTCGCCTTCGGGCTGCGGGCCTCGCTCCCCGGCGTCCTCGCATCAGCCGGCTACGTGCTGCTCCTCGGCATCAGCCTGGCCTCCCTGTCCTACATGCTGGCACTCAGGCTCCCCCTCGAATACCTCTTCGCCCCGGTGCTCAACGGCATCTGCCTGCCCCTCATGCTGCTCTCCGGGATCCTGCTCCCGATGACCTTCGCCCCTGGATGGCTGCGCGGGATCAGCGACGCGAACCCGCTGCGCTACGCGGTCGACGCGATGCGGGACCTGTTCGACGGTCGCTTCAGCACGCAGCCGGTCGCCATCGGCGCCCTCGTCGTGATGGCCCTCGCCGCCCTGTCGATGCGGCTGAGCACCCGCGTCTTCGGCCAGTACAACAGCTGACCGGACGCCACAGACCCCCCGCGCCGTTCGCGCATCCGACCACCCGACCCGCCCACACCGCCTGCCCTCACGAGTGCACGGCGGCATCAGACACGCGCTCACGCAGCAGCTCGAACCCCTTAGGAGCCGATGTGCACTCGGTGCAAGTACAAGACCTGACCAAGACCTACAAGACCAAGAACGGCCTCGTCGAGGCGGTCGCCGGCGTCAGCTTCGACGTCGCCCAGGGAGAGATCGTCGGCTTCCTCGGACAGAACGGTGCCGGCAAGACCACCACGCTGCGCATGCTGACGACACTCCTGAAGCCCACCTCGGGCAGCGCCCGAGTAGCCGGTCACGACCTCAGCACCGACGCCCAGGGCGTGCGCCGCAAGATCGGGTATGTCGCCCAGTCCGGCGGAACGTCGCCCGCGGCCTCGGGGCGCAGCGAGCTGGTCCTCCAGGGTCGGCTCTACCAGATGAACCAGGCCGACGCCGTCCGGCGAGCCGACCAGCTCATCCAGGAGTTCGACCTCGAGGACCTCGCCGATCGGCCGACCGTGACGCTCTCCGGGGGGCAGCGCCGACGGCTGGACATCGCCCTCGGCCTCACCCACCGGCCCGATGTCCTCTTCCTCGACGAACCGAGCGCAGCCCTGGACCCCCAGAGCCGGAGCCTGCTCTGGGAGCACGTCCGCAAGGTCCGCGAGAACTACGGGACCACCGTGTTCCTGAGCACCCACTACCTCGATGAGGCGGACGCCCTCTGCGACCGCGTCCTCATCATCGACAAGGGCCGAGTGGTCGCCGAAGACAGCCCGGAGAACCTCAAGGCCCAGCTCGGATACGACATCGTCACCATCGAACTCGCCACCGACGCGGACCGTGCCGAAGCCGTCCTCGCCCAGCACCCCGCGGTCCAGGAGGTCAAGGCCCAGGCACAGGGCCTACGGCTGACGGTCGAGCACAACGACCGGGTCCTCCTGCAGTTCCTCCGCACCCTCGACGAGGCGGGCATCGAGCCCCTGTCCATCCAGGTCGAGCGCCCCACCCTGGACGACGTCTTCCTGTCCATCACGAACCGCTCCATCAACCTGCCGGGCCAGCAGCCCATGAATGTCTGAGAGAGAACCCCATGCAGATCATCAGCGATTCGGTGCTGCTCTTCCGCCGGCACCTCGACACGACCATGAAGAGCAAGATCAGCATTCTGATCGGCATGGTCCAGCCCGTGCTGTACCTGCTCCTGTTCGGCCCGATGCTGGAAAAGGCCCTCCCCGACGCCTCCGGCAGCAACGCCTGGCAGATGTACGTGCCGGGCCTCCTCGTCCAGCTCGGCCTGTTCGGCGCCGGGTACGCCGGGTTCAACCTGATCCCCGACATGCGCGCCGGCGTGATCGAGCGCATGCGTGTCACCCCCATCAGCCGCCTCGCCCTCCTGCTGGGGCGAGTCATGCGGGACGCGGTCGTCATGCTCATCCAGGCGGTCATGCTCACCCTGGTGGCGGTCGGCTTCGGACTGCGGGCCCCCCTCGTCGGCGTCGTGGGGAGCTTCGTCATGGTCCTCGCGCTCGCGATCAGCCTGGCCTCCATGTCCTACCTGCTGGCCCTGAGCCTGCCCACCGAGTACCTCTTCGCCCCCGTCGTCAACACCGTCGCCCTGCCCCTGCTGCTGCTCTCCGGGATCCTGCTGCCCATGACCTTCGCCCCGGGCTGGCTGTCCGTGCTCTCGCACTTCAGCCCGTTCCGGTACATCGTCGACGGCATGCGCGACCTCTTCCTCGGGCACTACGCCACGCGGTCCGTCCTCGAAGGCGCCGTCGTCGCCGGCGTCCTCGTCGTCGGCTCGCTCGCACTCGGCACCCGGAAGTTCGTACAGGCCAACTCCTAGGCGCGCGTTGCCGGCGCCCGGCCCCGGCCGGGCGCCGGCCGCAGGAGCGCCGCCGGCCGATGCTCCCGTCCGCGGGGCCGTCGGCCTGCGCTGCACCACGAGCAAGAGCCCACATTGAGAGTGCCTCGAGCAGACTGGGCCATCGTCCAAGGGCACAGACGACGCGCGGCCCGTCCGCCCGACCGCCCCCGGCGACGGCCCGGGCGTCCTGCGGGCGTTGACGCGCACCCCGACCGATAGGGAGTGGGAGATGGCGGCCGACACCGAAGAACCAGCCTTCTACGAGACACTGATATGGTCCGAGGCCGAGCCCGACGGCGACCTTCTCGATCCGCCGCTGAGCAGGGCAGACGTGGTCGCCGCGCTGCTGCGGATCGCTGACGGAGAAGGGCTGCCCGCGGTGTCCGTCGCCCGTCTGACGAGCGAACTGGGGCCGGCGGGACGATCCGTCCCCAGCCACGTCCGATACCTCGGGGACCTGGAGGACCTGCTCATCGACGGCGTCCTCGCCGAACTGGTCCTGCCCGAGCCGAAACCCGGACAGTGGCAGGCCGACCTGCGGACCGCGGCCCTGGAACTGCGCGCGGCGATCGCCCGCCACCCGTGGTTCCCGTCGCTCACCTTCCGCCGGCCGCTCTTCGGGCCCCGTGCGCTCGACTGGCTGGACCACATCATGACGGTGGCCGAGGGCGCCGGACTCCCCATCGCCGAGGCGGCCGCCTACGCCGGCATCGTCACGGGCCACGTCCTGGGCGCCGCCATGTGCGAAGCCGAGGAGCGCGAGATGCAGCGCAGGCGGGCCGGCGACCGGACCAACCACGAAGTGCACAACGTGCTGCAGGAGTTCCTCGGCGGCATCGTCGCCAGCGGACGGTACCCGGCGTTCTCACGGTTCCTCCAGGCCGGCGCCCAGCACCTGACACCGGACGAGAGCTTCGAGATCAGCCTCGACGCACTCCTGGCCGGACTGGCCCTGCGAGCCTCGGGGCGGACCACCACGGAGTGAGGCCGCGCGGACCAGCTCCCCTGTCCGGCGTCCGACGTCACGCCGGACAGGGGCGTCTTGGTCGGCGCCCGACCGTCGGGCCGGGTCAACGCCTGCTCGGTGCGCTACCCGCACTCCTCCAGGCGCTCGCCCCTCCGGGCGGAGACCGGCACGCCCCCCAGCTCCTCGGGGGGCGCCGTCCGGACCGGCTGTTGGTCCAGCCCGAGAGCCCGGTAGATGTCCAACGAAGCAGCTGGACGGTTCAAGGTGATGAAGTGCAGGCCGGGCGCGCCCTCACGCAGCAGCACCTCAGCCAGGCCGGTCGCGTGCTCCACCCCGATGCGGTGCGAGGCGGCGGCGTCATCGCGCGCCCGCTCCAGTTGCTCCGCAAGGGCGGAGGGAAGTGTCGCACTGCTCAGTCGGGCGAACTTGCGGATCTGCTCGAAGTGCGTCGCCGGCATGATCTCGGGAATGATCGGGGTCGTGCATCCCGCCGCCGCCACCCGGTCCCGCAGCCGCAGGTAGTCCTCGGCCCGGAAGAACATCTGTGTCACTGCGTAGTCGGCGCCTGCCCGGCACTTGGCCACGAAGTGCCGCAGATCGCTCTCCCGGTCGGGGGAACGAGGATGCCCCTCGGGGAAGGCCGCGACACCGACGGTGAACGCCCCCCACCCCTTGATCAGCTCGACCAGTTCGGCGGCGTAGCGGACCCCCCGGGGATGCGGGTGCCACGCCCCCTGCGGGTCGCCCGGCGGATCGCCCCGCAGCGCCAGCACATCGCGAATCCCCGCATCCGCGTAGCGGCGGACGATCGCCCGCAGGTCGGTGACCGAATGCCCCACCGCGGTCAGGTGCGCGACCAGACGGAGCGTGGTCCCCGCGACGATGCGTTCCGTTGTGCTGATGGTCTGGTCGCGCGAGGAGCCGCCGGCGCCGTAGGTCACCGAGACGAAGGCGGGCGCGACCGGCTCCACGCGCCGCAAGGCCGTCCACAGCCTCCGGTCACCGGCCTCGTCCTTGGCCGGGAAGAACTCGAAGGAGATGCTCCGCTCACCCGAACCCAGCACCTCGGGCAGGCTCCGTGGATGTCTGCGCATGTCTACCTGGCGTTGAAGTACTTGGCTTCGGGGTGGTGGACGACGATGGCGTCGGTGGACTGTTCGGGGTGGAGTTGGTACTCCTCGGAGAGGATCAC
>NZ_JBIAVO010000043.1:0-65003 GCF_042894345.1 Kitasatospora sp. NPDC001540 | reverse complement strand
CCCCGCCCGCGGCCGCCCCCCGGCCCGCCGCCCCCCGCGCCGCGGGCCCCGGCGGGGGGGGGGGGGGGGGGGGGGGCGGCGCGCCGGGGGGGGGGGCCCCCCCCGCCCCCCCGCGGGGGGGGGGGGGGGGGGGGGGGGGGGGGGCCCCCCGGGGGGGGCCCCCCCCCTCCGGTGCGCCCGGGCCCGGTGCGCCCGGGCCCGGCGCGCCTTCGCCCGGCGCGCCTTCGCCCGGTGGGTCTCAGCCGCCGGTCACAGGCCGAGCGACTTGGCGATGATCGTCCGCATGACCTCGCTGGTGCCGCCGTAGATCCGGAACACCCGGTTGTCGGTGTAGAGGCGGGCGATCGGGTACTCCAGGATGTAGCCGTAGCCGCCGTGCAGCTGCAGGCACTTGTCGATCACCTCGGAGGCCGACTCGGTGCAGAACAGCTTGGCCGCGGCGGCGTCCGCCACCGTCAGCTCGCCGTTCTGGTAGAGCTCCAGCGCCTGGTCGACCATCGCCTGCTGGGCGAGCACCTGGGCCTGGCAGTCGGCCAGCGAGAACTTGGTGTTCTGGAACTCGGCGACGGCCTTGCCGAACACCTTGCGGTCCTTGACGTACTTCACCGCGAACTGCACCGCCGCGGCCGCCGAGGCGTACGCGCCGACCGCGATCGCCAGGCGCTCCTGCACCAGGTTGTGGGTCAGGTAGGAGAACGCCCTGCCCTCCTCGCCGAGCAGGTTCTCCACCGGCACCTTGACGTCGCTGAAGGACAGCTCCGCGGTGTCGGAGGTGCGCAGGCCGATCTTCTGCAGCTTGCGGCCGACCGCGTAGCCCTCGGACTTGGTGTCCACGCACAGGATGGACAGGCCCGCGCGGCGGTCCGCCGGGTCGTACGGGGCGGTGCGGCAGACCACCAGCACCAGGTCGGCCAGCACGCCGCCGGTGATGAAGGTCTTCGCACCGTTCAGGACGTAGTGGGTGCCGTCCGCGGACAGCTTCGCCGTGGTGGAGATGCCCGCCAGGTCGGAGCCCGCGCCCGGCTCGGTCATCGCGATGGCCGTCATGATCTCGCCCGAGACGAAGCCCGGCAGCCAGCGCTGCTTCTGCTCCTCGTTGGCGTACTCCATCAGGTACGGCAGCACCAGGCCGGTGTGCACGCCGGAGGAGCCGAAGGTGACGCCCGCGCGGGCGGTCTCCTCGTAGATCACCGCCTGGTACTTGAAGCCGGTCTCGCCCGCGCCGCCGTACTCCTCCGGGACCTCGATGCCGAACACGCCGAGTTCGCCGAGCTTGCGGTAGAAGTCGCGCGGCGGGTGGCCGGCCTCCTCCCAGCTCTCGTAGACCGGAACGACCTCGTTGGCGATGAAGTCCCGGATGGTCTCCCGGAACGCCTCGTGGTCCTCGTTGTACACGGTGCGGCGCACGGTGCGCTCCCTTCGGCTGCGGCTGATCGCGCAGTCAAGTTAATCGCCGGTAGCTTCCGGTGTCCAGGGCGGGCGGTGTGCTCGTCGAGCGGCGCGGCGACGGGCGTCGGCGGGGGTTAAGTGAACCGTTGCTAGCCTGGGCGCGAGGCGTGCGGGGACGGCCGGGGGAGGGGATCGCGGTGGTGCAGCGGCGTCCGGTGGTGCGCAGGCCGCCCGGTCGGCGGGCCCGGATCCTCGCCGTCGCGGCCGCCCGCTTCCACCGCGACGGCTACCACCGGGTCTCGATGGCCGAGATCGCCGCCGAGGTCGGCATCACCGCCCCCGCGCTCTACCGGCACTTCCGCAACAAGTCCGAACTCCTGCTGCGCGCCGTCGAGTCGGGCCTGCACGCGGTCTGCGCGGCGACGGCCTCCGGCAGGCCCGGTGAGCTCGCTGAACTCGCCCTGGAGCGAAGGGAGTTCGGGACGCTCTGGCAGCGCGACGCGAGGCTGCTGCCGCCGGGGCAACGGGCGGTGCTGCGACGGCAGTTGCGCGCGGCCGTCCGTGAATCAGCGGGCGAGGAGGGCGAGGAGGGCGAGTCGGCCCGGTGGGCGGTGCTCTCCGCCTACGGCAGCCTGAGCCACCACGGGGTGGTGCTGCCCCGGCGGCGGTACCTGGAACTGCTGGGCGGGATGCGGGAACGCCTGCTGGCGGTACGGGAGTTCGGGGCGTCGGTGGAGCCCGGTCCGCCCGGTTCGTCCGGTCCGCCCGGTTCGTCCGGTCCGCCCGGCCGGCCGGTGCCGGAGGGGGTGGGGCGTCGGGACGCACTGGTGGCGGCGGCGACCCGGCTGTTCCACCGGCGCGGGTTCGACAACGTCTCGATGGAGCAACTCGGGGCGGCCGTCGGCATCGCCGGGCCCAGCGTCTACAAGCACTTCGGCACGAAGTCCGCGCTGCTCGCCGCCGTCCTCGACCGCGGCCGGGAGCAACTGCGCCGCGAGGTGCTGCCGGTCCTCGCGGCGGGCCCCGCCCCCGCGGTGGAGGCCTTCGCCGCGTTCGCCTGGCGGGAACGCGACTACCTCGGCGTGATGCTCTCCGAGACCGAACGCCTCGCCCCGGGCGAACGCCGCGTCGCGGTCGACTTCCGCCGCGCGTTCCTCCGCGCCTGGGTCGAGCACACTTCGATGCCGAACGAACCGTCGGCGGAGGCCCGGGTGCGCGTCCACGCGATGATCGCGGTCGCGATCGACACGGCCCGCAGCGGAGCGGGAACGCCCGCGGCGGTGGCGGCGTACGCGGCCGCGGCGCTGGGCGGTGGATGAGACGAGGGGCGTACGGACGGGCGCGGGACGGTGCAGACGTGGCGCGGGGAGGGCTGCCGCGTTGGCGGGATGGTGCATTCAGGGGCGCGGGGAACTGCGCGAAGGGGGGCATCTCCCAGCCCCCCTTGGGGCTGGGGGAGGGAGGTGAACGCCAGCAAGATCGCGAGGCGGGCGGTGAGTTGATGTCACCTCGCGATCTTGCAGTGGGTGCGGGGTTGCCCGTGCGGTTCCCCGCGCCCCTGGGGTGCGCGTTCTGGGGGTGCGCGTTCTGGCGGTGCACCCGCGGAGCGGCTTAGTACAGGACGAAGGGGTAGTAGACGGTGTGCGCCAGGTTCGCGTTGGACTGGAGGGCGCCGACGCCGCCGGTGTTGTCGGTGACGCCGAGGGTGTTGTTCTGGTTGCCGGCGCCGGACCCGGTCGCGGTCTGCTGGGAGCTGTTGGCGTTGCCGTGGACGGAACCGATGATGTTGTTCGAACCGATGTTGCTGACCACGCTGCTGTCGGAGGAGTGGTCGGCGCCGGCGCCGTTGTCGGCGGAAGCGGTGCCGACCCCCGCGAGGAGGAAGGCGCCGAGGGCGGTGACGACGGCGACTGCGCGAATACGGGACACGGTGGTCTCCCTGCTAACTGGTGCGAATGTGACGCCGCGGGGTGGCCGCCCCGTCCGCGTCGGTTCCTGACGTCGCGTCATCAGGATTGCCGACTGGGCCGTTCGGGTTCCAGTCGGGGCACGCGGGTTCGCTCGAAGGTGTCACTCTTGTGAAATAGTTCCGGAACCGGGCGGGATCGTCGGAACACCACGCTGACATGGGATTTCACCGCGCCGGGCGGGCCGATCGGAGCCCCCAGTGCGTCAACCTCCGCTTGACCGAGGATCGACAGAAACCGGAAATCGGAAAACGGTGGTCGCCCGATTGTCGTACTGGCACACTGGGGCCTTATGTCTGATGGTCTTCCCCCTGCTTCCGGGCCCGACGGAAGCGGCGCCGAATTCCCCGCCTCCGAGAACTCGGCGAATCTCCGCACCACGGAGGTCGATCTCGGTGGACTGGTGGGAGTGCTCGCCACGCACCTGTACTCCACGCCGCTGGTGGCGCTGCGCGAACTCGTGCAGAACGCCCACGACTCGCACACCCGGCGGAAGTTGGAGGACCCGGAGGGGGCGTACCGCCCGCTGATCCGGGTCACCGGGGACCCGGCGGCGCGGACGGTGGCGATCGAGGACAACGGGGCGGGGCTGACCGAGCCGGAGATCCACGCGTACCTGGCGACTGTCGGCACCGGCTACACCCGGATGCTGCGCGACCTCACCGGCAACCAGGACCTGATCGGGGCGTTCGGGCTGGGCTTCCTCTCGGCGTTCTCGGTGGCCGAGGAGGTGACCGTGACCACCGCCTCGCACCGCGAGCCGCTGGCCGCGCACACCTACCGCAGCCGGGGCGGCGAGCAGTACAGCGTGGAGCCCGCCCCGGCGCGGCCCGGGCCGGGGACGGTGGTGCGGCTGCGGCTGAAGGCCGAACACGCCCACCTGGCGGACGAGTCCGCGCTGCGCGAGGTGCTGGCGCGGTACTGCGTGCTGCTGCCGATCGCGGTGTACGTCGGCGCGGACGAGCAGCCGGTCAACGACGTGGCGGTGCCCTGGCGGCAGGACCTGCCGGGCCCGGCGCACCAGCACCGGATGCGCTTCGCCTCCGCGTTCGCCCGCAGCTTCGAGCCGCTGACCGCCTTCCCGGTGGCGCCCGTCGAGGGCCGCACCGACGCGGTCGGGCTGCTGTGGGTGCAGGACGGCGGGACGTACGGGTCGAGCGACAACCGGGACCTCGCGGTGTACCTGCGCGGCATGCTGCTCGCCGACGACGCCCGTGACCTGCTGCCCAGTTGGGCCGGTTTCATCGGCGGCGTGGTCGAGTCGTCCCGGCTCACCCCCACCGCCAGCCGCGAGGACCTGCAGCGCGACGAGCACTACCGGGCGCTGCAGCAGGCGCTGGCCGACGCGATCGTGGACGGCCTGTACGAGACCGCCCGGCTGCACCCGGCGGCCTGGCGGCGGATCCTGGCCCGGCACGGGCAGGACCTGCTGGGCGCGGCGCTCTGCGACGAGCGGCTGTTCACGCTGCTCGCCGACGACGTCCCGGTGCCGACCTCGCAGGGCGAGCTGACCGCGGGCGCGCTGCGGGCCGCGGGCTCCGGCGCGGTGCACGTGGCGCTGGGCAGCGGCGGCGGCTTCGAGGAGATGCTGTACCGGGCGATGCAGGTGCCGATCGCCCGCGGCGACCGGTACGCGGTGCTGCCGTTCCTGCGCCGCTACGCGCAGTTGCGCGAGTGCCGGATCGTCGAACTGGGCAGCGAGAGCGGCAACAAGGAGCTGTTCCGGGCCCCGGACGCGCCGCTGCCCGCCGAGCAGCAGGCCTGGCTGACGGCCGCGCTGGCCGAGGACGGCGAGCAACTGGTGCCCGCGAGGTTCGACCCGCCCGGGCTGCCGCTGGTGCTGGTGCCGGACCGCGAGGCCGAGTTGAAGGCGCGGATCGAGGACGACCGGGCGGACGCCCGGATCCCGTCCGCCGCGCTGCAGTTGGCGCGGGCGTTCACCGCGCGCACCGACGGCGCGGTCAAGGCCCGGCTGTACCTGAACCTGGCCTCGCCG
Organism: Kitasatospora sp. NPDC001540; assembly: GCF_042894345.1. Taxonomy (NCBI): domain Bacteria; kingdom Bacillati; phylum Actinomycetota; class Actinomycetes; order Kitasatosporales; family Streptomycetaceae; genus Kitasatospora; species Kitasatospora sp. NPDC001540. The sequence goes on along the minus strand of NZ_JBIAVO010000043.1, from coordinate 59,651 downwards.
GCCGTCCGCGACCTGCTGACCGCGTACCGGGACGGGCACACCGGGGCGGCCACCGCGGCGGCGCTGCTGCGTTCGCTGAAGGTCATCATGGCGGCGGCCTCCGGCTCCGCGAACGGCGACCTGGGGGCGGCGCTGTCCGGGATCTCCACCGCGGTGGCCGCGCTCACCGCGCCCGTCCCCGTCGACGGCGGGTCGGCGGTGCCCGACACCATCTCCGCAGCAGACCTTCCGCGAGGGGACGAGGAACGATGACCACCGACATCTGGTCCTGGGTGCACGACACCCACCGCCAGCTCGCCGAGTCCGGCCAGTACCGGCTGGCCGACGCGCTCGCCGAGATCGCCGGGCACGCCGTCGAGGGCCGCAACGAGCAGTTGGACGCGATGTTCCCGGAGGCGCTGGCCTCGGCGCGGGCGCTGGGCCTGCCCTGGGTGGAGGTGTTCCTGCGGCACTGGCGGCTGCAGAACCTGCTGAACAAGCGCCACCAGGGCGAGGCCGCGATGTCCGAGGCGGTGTCGCTGCTGGAGTTCGCGCACCGCGAGGAGACCGCGGCCTGCCCCCAATCGGTGTGCGCCGTCCAGGACTTCACCATCTGCCACGCCAACATCGACGGCCCCGGCTACGTCCCGGAGCGGCTCGCCGTGCTGGAGGAGGCGCTGCAGCGGGTCGAACCGGCCCGGGCCTGCTTCGACTGCCTCTCCCGCGAGTACGCCGACACCCTGGAGGACGACGGCCGCCCTGCCGACGCGCTCACCCACCTGGACCGGGCCGAGACCCGGATCCGGGCGGCGGGCGAGCGCACCTCGCTGTCCTTCGCGCACAGCCGCGCCTCCGCCCTGTACCGGCTCGGCCGCCACCAGGACGCGCTGGAGGCCTACGACACCGCCGAACGCGCCTACGTCGCGGCCGGGAACCGGCTGGACGACGACGACCGGCGCAAGCTCGCGGTGGGCCGCGCCCTGCAGTTCGCCGCGCTCGGCCGCACCGACCACGCGTTGGAGCTGCTGCCGGACGCCGAGGAGGCCGACCGGTACCCCGACATCCGGCACCGCTGGTCCTCCGCCGTCGAACTGCTGGTCGCCGCGAAGGAGTTCGACAACGACGCCGCACTCGGCGCCCGACTCGCCTCCTGGGCCGGTGAGTTGGACGCGGCGGGCTCGCACCGGCCTTGTCTGGAGCTGGTGTTGCGGGCCGGACGGCTGGCCCTGGCCCGCGGCGCCCGCGAGGTCGCCCTCACCCTGGCCCGCACCGGCGAGCGCAAGCTCGGACAGCTCCGCCGCACCGAGGGCGTCGCCGAGCAGGTGGCCGAACTGCGGACCGCCGCCGAGGCCCTGCCGCGGCCCGAACTGCCGGTTCCGGTCGAGGAGTTGCCGAAGTGGCTGGCCGAGCACCGGCCCGACCCGGAGACCGGCGCCGAGCTGCTGGCCGCCGCGCTGGCCCTCGGCGGGACGCCCGACACCGTCCTGGTGGTCAACCTGGCCGGGGCTCTCGGAGCCCTCGGCCACACCCGGGCCGTCACCGAACTCGCATGGTCCCAACTGGAGTTGGACCCGGGCCACGAGTACCTCACCGGCATGCTCGGCCAGTTGCTGATCGACGCCGAGGACGGCGAGGGCGTCGAACGCCTGGCCGCCCGACTCGCCGCGGCCACCCCCGAGGACCCGTCCGACGCGCACTGGCTGCGCGCCCGCTGGGCCGCCGCCCAGGGCCGCTGGGCGGAGGTCGGCGAACAGTGCGCCGCCGTCCTCGCCCACTCGCCCGACGCGCTCAACACCCGCCGCCTGGCCGCGGCCGCCGCCACCCGGCGCGGCGATCACGCCGAGGCCCAGCGGCTCTACCAGGAGCTGCTGGAGCACGCCCTCGACCCGGCCGAGGCGGGCGAGGCGGACGAGCACCGCACCGTCCAGGAGCCCGACCTGTGGCACCTGGTCACCGCCGCCACCGCCAACCGCGACTGGGCGGCCGTCCGCGCCGCCGGGGCCCGGCTCGGCATCGAGTTCGACACCGACAGCGGCCCGGTCGAGGAGGAGTGGCAGCTGATCGAGCTGCGCGTCCCCCGCACCAACGGCACCACCACCGACCTGCCCGCGCTGCGCACCGGTCCGGCCACCGCCCGGGTGCTCCCGGTGCTGGGCGAGGACGTCGACCTCAACCACGGCGACGTCGTGGTGTTCTCCCCGGCCGTCCTCAACGACCGCCCGGAGCCCGGCTCCGTGGAGGCCGAGGACTGGCGCCCGGTCTTCGAACTCCTCACCCTGCTCGACCCGGCGGGCTACACCACCTACTGGATCGACGGCGCCTGCCCCGAACCCGAGCAGTGGTACGCCCTGCGCGACGCCCTCCGGGAGGCCGGGCACGCCGTCTGGGTCTACAGCGGCGACGGCTACCGGATCACCGACCCCACCGGCGGGCAGGACGACCTCCCCGGCATCTACGCCGCCCTCGGCGTCCCGCCCACCGGCACCGCCGCCCGGGCCGACGCCCTCCTCACCACCCTCACCGCCGACCTCGCCCACCCCCTCGCCTGGCCCGCCCTGGCCGAGGCGGCGGGCGCCGACACCGCCCGCCACCAGAAGATCGTCGACGACTACGGACTCTGACCGCCCCCGACCGGCCGCCCCCTCCGCCGGGGCGGCCGGTCCGGCAGGGGGAGCAGCCGTCAGCCAGGTGCCGCAGGAGCTGCGTGGGACAACTCCTGGATCAGGGAGTCGACTTCGCGCCGCCATCCGCGAACCTGGTCGTGGGTGGGGCCGAGTTCGTACCGGTGGTAGTGACACCCCAGGCTGAGCTGGGACCACAGGGCCTTCGTCCGGCGGGCGGTCCCGGCGGCCGTGCAGGAGTACAGGATGAGCAGCTTGGCCCGCCCGGTGGTGCGGGACAGTCCGGGGGTCCTGGCCTCCAGGACCAGGTTGACGTGCAGTTCGATCGCGGTCCGCAGCGCCAAGCAGATGCCGCGGTGGCGGCCGCTTGCGGTCGCGCCGGTGGTGAGCGGACCCTCCAGCAGGCGGTCGGCGGCCAGCAACAGGCCCTCGACGGTGGTGGAACGGTGCGTGGTCATGCGGTCGCCTCCGGCTTGCGGATCTTCATGGTGAGAGCTTCGACGTGCGAGACGAAGCGGAGCGGGTCGCCGACGGAGACCCCGCCCGGGTGGGCTCCGCGCTGGCACTGCTGGATCAGAGCGCGTTCCTGCCTGCCCCAGCGCCGTTCGATCTCGGCGCCGACATCGGCGGTCCGTGCCAGGTCGCCGAAGAGCGCGAGCGCGGCGACCTGTGAGAGCCGCTCCGCCTTGTCGAGAGCGGCCTGCAGGACGTGCTCCTTCCCACCGGCCCGGTGGTGGCGGATCCACGCCGCCTCCAGGAACGCGTTCTCCAGGGCGATCCGGCACAGACCGGGCAGCACGTGGTCGTACGTCGCGGGGGGAAGCCCGGAGGTGAGTGCGATCGCCCGCGCGTCGTCGATGGCCCGGGCGACCGGGTCGCTGACGCACTCCACCTTCACCCGGGACTCCTCGCCGCGCGTCACCTGGAAGACCGTGACCGGGAGTTCCTGGTCGGTGAACGCCTTCTGCAGCCGGGTGTCGTGGGTGAACACGACGACCTGCCGCCGCTTGCCCAACTCGTGCAGTACCTGGGCGAGCCCGTGCACCTTGGTCGGGTCCATGGACTGCACCGGATCGTCGATGACGAGGAAGCCGAACGGGCTGTCCTCGGTGCTGGCCCTGGGCAGGAACAGTGCGAGCGCCAGGGAGTGCTGCTCGCCCGCGCTCATGACGTCGAGCGCCGGCGCGTCCTTGCCGTCGACGGAGGCCGACATGACGAGCTGACGGACGGTCGCCTTCTCACTGCCCCTCAGGTTCACCGAGGTGAGGCCGACGTTGCTCTCCTGCCGCAGGAGCTCCCAGATCCGCTGGGCGTCCCGGCTGAAGCGCTCCATCCGCTGCTCCCGGAGTTCGGTGGAGAGCGCCTTGAGCCAGTTCAGCGCCTTGCGGAGGTGGCCGAGCAGGATCTTGTCCCGGGCCACCGCGCGGGCCTGCTCGGCCCAGGCGGCGAGCCGCGTGACGAACGCCCTCCACCGCTCGTCACGCTCCGCCAGCTCATCCGCCGCCCGCCGCCGGACAGTGGCGCAGGCCTCGGCCAGCACCCGGGCGCTCTGCTCGGCGCTCCGGGCGAGTTCGACCGGCTCGGTGATGTCCCGGCAGTCCATCCAGACCTCCCACGGGCCGGCCAACGAAGCGGGAGTCCGCGCCGGACGGTGAATCAGGCGATGCAGGGCCTGGACCCCCGAGCGGACGGCAGCCCGGGCGTCCTCGGCGGACTTCGCCTCGGCGCGCAGCTCCTCGACCTGACGGGCGGCGTCCTCGTACCACTTCGGGCCGATGGCTTCCTGGGCGCCGCAGGTCGGGCAGCTGTCGTCCCCGGGGTGCCGGTCCGCGTGCACGAGCGCCATCTCCAGCAGGTCGGCGCGGAGCCGGGCGCGCTCGGCGTCGGTGCTGCGGACGTCGTCCAGGTCGGCGACGGCGAGCCGCAGCCGGTGGACGGCCTGTCCGACCTGTTCCAGGTCGGGCCCGTGGGCGGCGGCTTCGGCCTGGAGCTCCGCGAGCCGGCCCGCGTCGGCCGCGGGGAGACCGGCGACGAGGGAGTCGATGCTGTCCAGGTCCGGCGCGTCGGGAACGTCCACCGCGATCAGGGCCTGGGCGGCACGGTCGTCGTCCTCCAGGGCGTACAGGGCTTCCTTCAACCCGGGCAGCGCCTCCCGCACCTGCCGCGCGGTGTCGGCGAGGGCCTTCTCGCGGGCCTTCAACTCGTTGGTGGCGAGCGAAAGCTGTTCCATGCCGAGGATGGTGGCGATCGTGTCGTACCGGGCGGAGGGACTCCCCTTGAGCATCCGGTGCAGGTCGTCGTGCGAGAGGAACGGCCGGTGGTCGACCGCTGCCCTCTCCCACCCCGTACCGGAGAGCGGGCCGGTGCCGTGGCCCGGCCGCTTGAACACGGCCTGGGAGCCGTCGAGTTCGGTGCCGGGCCAGCTCCGGGTCAGAGTGCTGCGGCCCTGGTCGCCCTCGATCGCCAACCTCAACTCGATCTTGGGGGCGTTACCGTCGTGCAGGTTGTACCACTGGCTGTCGCGGTCGGCGTTCCGGCCCTGCCGAGAAGACCTGGCACCGGTGAAGGCGACCTCGATGGACTCGGCCACGCTGGTCTTGCCGGACCCGTTGCGCCCCACCACCAGGTTCACCCCGGGGCGGGGCTTGAGGCCGAGCCGGGCCTGGGGGCCGATGCCCCGGAAGCCGTTGACGGTCACCGCCTCCAGGAAGACCCGTCCGGACGGGGTGGCGGCACCAGTGTGCGCGCCGCTGTCGAGGGCGTCCCGGAGCAGGGCCTTCACGGGCTCGGGGAGGGTCGCTTCGGCCAGGCGTGCTGCCACGGTATCGGCCAGGGGGAGTGCGGACTGCTGGTGCTGTTCGGGTTCGGTCATGGTGCGCCTCCGGCCTGTCGATGGGGGCTGGGGGGCGTTGCGCCCCGCCTGCCTTGACACGACAGAACGTTAGAGAGCGCTGGTGTCATTTTGATTATGGATTGCTGGTAACTCTGGTTATCAGACTCCTGATGACTTAGAAGTTGCCGGGTAAGTCGAAGAGGCGGACGTGTGCTCTGTTCCTGGGCCGGAGCGTGAAGCGCGGTTCTATCGCTCGAACACGCACGTCTCCCATGAGAATTCGCGAAGACGGCCCGACCGATGAGCGTGGGGCCCCGTCGTAGGAGGCGTTCACGTGACGGCCGGTGCCGATGACGGGGACGGTCCTGCCGCCGACAGCGAGGGCCGCGCGGTGAGCCGCGGTGTCGATGCCGGCGGCCAGGCCGCTGACGACCGTCACTCCGCGTTCGGCGAGCCCACCCGCGATGGCCCGGGCACGGGCCATCCCCTGTGGGGTGGGTTCGCGGGTGCCGACCAAGGCGACTCGGGGGTCGTCTTCCAGGGAAGTGCCCCGGAGGAAGAGGAACGGCGGGCGCTGGTGAACCAGTCGTAGGTAGAAGGGGTAGTCCTCGTCCAGGATCGTGACGAACCGCATGCCGTCACGGCCCCGGTGGGGGATCTCGCCCGCGATGGCGGCCAGGTCTTCCGGAGGATGGGTGTCGAACAGGGCTCCCTGTCCGGAAGCATCGGGTGAGGACGTCAGGACCTCGCGCGCTGCCAACGGCTTCGACCTGATCGGTGAGCTCCGACCAGGAACGACCCCCTCGCCGCAGGAACGCGACGAGGGCGGCTCGTTCCAGCTCCCGGTCCATGGCGGCAAGCATGGGAACCGGCGACGACACCGGGCGGAGTACCGACCTTCAGCCCTGCTCCCACGTGTCCGGTGCCGGGCCGAACGCGCGACGGCCGGCCCGTACGGCCAAGGCGGCGAGGCCGGCGTTGGCGCCGCCGCCGATCACGGCGCCGACGCCGAACGGAATCACTCGGCCGAGGACGATGATCCCTTGCTTGGTCCCGTACTTCACGACGAAGTTCCGCCCCAGGACCTTGTTGATCTGACGCAACGTCTGGACCGGGATGCTGGCGACGATCTGGCGGGCCCAGTGCTGCCCCGTTCGTTCGGCGATCTTGGTGATGGTGGCGGAACCGGAGCCGCCGAGCATGATTCCCATCACGATCGTCCGGCGGCGTTCGAGTTCGTCGATGGGGACACCGTGGACTTCGGCGAGCGAGAGCGCGAAGAGGGCGCTCAGTTCGAGTGACGAGAGAGCCTCGCCGGCCGACAGCGCCAGGGCGACCCCGGTTCCGACGCCGGGCGCGGCCGCGGCACCGCCGACCGCGGCGCCCGTTCCCGTCAGGCCGCTGACGTACATGCGCTCCAGGGCGCGGATCGTCTGGGCCAGTGTCGCCTCCGGGTTCCGCTGGCGTGACCGGGCGATGTTCTTGCGGACCAGCGGGGTCTGGAGACCGATCGCCTTGTCCAAGAGGTCGAGCACCCGCTGCCCGGGTATGCCCTCGCCCGGTTCGTCGTGGACGTCTGTTGTCACGCCTTGAACTCCTTGAGTTGGTGGGGTCCGGCCGAGTTTCCCACCCGACCGGTCGAACTGAGCGCCCTACAGCCGAGGCAGATCGGGCCGTCCTGGCGGAGAGGTGTGCGGAACGGCCGTCGGCGGGCGGCGGTCAGCCGGTCTTCTCCCACTTCGAGCAGCCTCGGACCTCCAGGTACTCGCCCTTGCGGACGGTCACCCGGGTCTGCCCCTGGGCGTTCTCGTTGGCGATGATCGAGGAGAGTTCACCGGAGGCGTCCTTGTAGCGGGCCCAATAGCAGTTGGGGATCACGCTCTCCGCGGGCCCGGCCGTCTTGTAGGTGCCGGCCTCGATGTCCTCGCCGACCAGGTACTTGCCGTCGCCCGAGAACGAGGTCGCCGGACCGTCCGGGGACGGTGGAGGGGCAGGGGTCTCCGGCGCGCTCGTGGCAGAGGCGGCCGCGGTGACGGTCACGGTGGGCGCGGGGGCGGCGGGGGCGGTGACCGTTGCCGTAGCTGTGCTCGCCGACCCGGCCTGGGCGGTGTCCTGCCCCTCGTCCTCGGGGGCGGCGACTCCGGCCCCCAGGAGCAGGGCGATGAGCGCCGTCGCGCCGTGGGTCAGCCACGCCTTGAACCGGGGCGGCTTACGGGATGGGGCGGGAGGTGAGGGAGGGACGGTCACGGGGACTCCTGCTGTGAGTAGCTGGCTGATCGGGCAGGCGGTATCTTTCCCTGTGCCGCAGCGGGAGCCATTTTTGACTCTGATAACCCTGGTTATCGGAATTTATATTGAACGAAATCATGAGGAAGGTAGGCTTCTGGCAGTCGCCGCGAACCCGTTCGGTTCTGCGGTGGCCGATGACTGCCGATGGAGAAGGGGGCCCAGGATGGACGGTGCGGCACCGATCGACACGCCCGTTCCGGAAGCCGCGCTGCCCGTCCGGCTCGTCGGCTATCCGGACATCGCGGCCCTCGCCCAGGTCAAACGCCCAGTCCCCACCACCTGGAGCCGCCGACACCCCGACTTCCCCGCACCAGTGGCCCACCGCGGCACCAGCCCGCTGTTCGATGCCCAGCAGATCGTCGACTGGCTGCTCGGCACCGGACGGGGCAACGCCGATCCTCGGCGGCTGCGAGCCGAAGCAGCTCTGCACACGCTCGCCGCCTGGCAGTCCGCACAGCTCTCCGCAGAGGTACTGGTCGGCGCCCTGACCGCGCTGATCTGCCTACGGCAGCAGCACGACGCACCCGTCGGCGCACGGCCCTGGGCCGACCTGCTCCGGCAGACCGCCGAACTCGACCCGGAGGATGCCTTCCTCCTCGCGGAGCTGGCCGCCGTGCCTGAGCCGGAGCGGCTGGGGCGGCCCCTCGCGTCCTTGGCGGACGAACTGGTCGAGGCCGCGTACAGTCCGGCCGAGGCCTTCGAATGGGTGCTGGAAGCCCGCCACCGGCTGGGCTTCCACGCCGTGGCGGCAGAGGAGCCCGCCGCGGTGGTCGTCCGCGCCCTCGTCGCACTGGCCGGTGCCGACGGCCTGGCGGACGAGTCGGTCATCGCCACCCCCTGGGCCCGCAGCGGCGATCTGCTCGTGGCCCTGCATGCGGCGGCGCCCGAGGAGTCGAGGCACACCTATCTCGCGGCCGAGCGCGACCCAGCGCTCGTCCGGCTCGTCCGGCGTCGGATGCTCGTGCGGGGCGTGTACGAGTTCGCCCTCGACGTCGCCCAGGGCGAAGAACTGGCGGCGGACATCTGGGGCAACCCCGACCTGCTGGTGTGCGCCCTCCCGTACGAGTCCGGCGAGACGCGGGACGCGCACCGGGTGCTCGAACGGGTGCAGGACCTCGCCGACTACCTCGGCGAGGGCGCGACCGCAGTCGTCCTCGGCCCCGCCGACGCCCTCGTCCACCCGCTGCCCCGCTACGGGAAAGCCGACCTGCTCCGCCGTTCCTTCCTGCACGAGGGTCTGCTCAAGGCGGCGATCAGCCTGCCCGACGGGGCGTTCGCCTACCGCCCCGGCTACCGCACCGCCATCTGGATCCTGGCGCGCAGCCCGGAGGACGAGCGCACGGGTCGGATCCTCCTCGCCGACTACTCGGCGCAGCCGCTCACCGAACCCGTCCTCGACGAGCTCGCCGAGGAGGTCGCCATCTGGCGCGCCTCCCGGTGGCAGGGCGAGCGGCGGCACCAGCCGCGCCACGCGGCCATCGTGCCAGCCAAGGAGCTGGACGACCGCCCCGGGGCCGCGTTCACCCCGCCGCAGCGTCCGACGGAGGCCCGCCACGCGGCGTCGGTTATCGAACGCCCCTCCCGGATCGCCGACTTGGAGCGGCGCCTCGCCGAACCGGCCGCACCCAGCGCGCCGTTGACGGTGGGGGCCGTACTGAGGTCCGAGGACCAGCCGGTGCGCCGCACGACCGTTCGCCGACTGCTCGCGGAACACCGGCTGCGCCGCCGCCCGGGCCATCGCATCGCCCCCGGGCACCTCGCGGCCGAGGGGCACTACGCGGTGATCGGTCCGGAGGAGATCACGGGCAGCACCCCGTTCGGCCGCCGCCGCATCGACCGGGGCGTGGTGTTGACGGCGTACGAACACGTCCAGTTCACCGAACCGGGAGACCTGGTCGTCACGACCAGCCCGCGCTTCGGGGTGCACGTCGACGTCGAAGGACTGTCCGTCGTCCTCGCCCCCGCCCGCATCCTGCGGGTCCGCCCGGACGCCGAACTGCCGCTCCGCCCCCGTGTCTTGGCGGCACTGCTGCGGGCCGCCGCCGCGGACCAGGGCCGTACCGCCGGCGCGGTGCGGGCCTCGCGCGGGATCGAGGACCTGAACGTGCCCGACCTGTCGGCGGACGAAGTCGAGCGGTACGACGCGGTGCTCGCCGAGATCGAGCGCCGGGCCGAGCAACTGCGGCAGCAGACGGCGGCCCTCGACGACCTTGCCCGTCTCGTCGCCGCCGGCCTGGCCGACGGCACCCTGACCATCCCGACCTTCCTCCCGACCGACTGAAGGAGACGTTCCACCCCATGCCACCTCGCAGCAAGAAGCCCACCGAGCAGGCGGAACTGTTCAGCGCCTCCACCGCGAAGGAGATCCAGGCCATCCTGTGGAAGGCCGCCGACAAGCTGCGCGGCTCCATCGACGCAGCCCAGTACAAGGAGTTCGTCCTCGGGCTGATCTTCCTGAAGTACGTCTCCGACGCGTTCGAGGAGCGCCGCAACGAACTGACGAAGGAGCTCGCGGCGGACGGCATCGTCGAGGACCGGCTCGCCGACTTCCTGGAGGACCGCGACGAGTACACCGGCGCCCACGTCTTCTGGGTGCCGGAGACCGCCCGCTGGTCGTGGATCGCCGCCAACGCCAAGAGTCAGGGGGTCGGCAAGCTCCTCGACGAGGCGATGGACGCGGTGATGCGGGAGAACACCGCGCTGGCCGGCGTCCTTCCCAAGATCTTCAACCGGGACAACGTCGACCAGAAGCGCCTCGCCGAACTGGTCGACCTGATCAGCGACGCGCGCTTCGGCGGCACCGAGGACAAGCCCGCCCAGGACGTGCTCGGCGAGGTCTACGAGTACTTCCTCGGCAACTTCGCCCGCGCCGAGGGCAAGCGCGGCGGCGAGTTCTACACCCCGCAGTCCGTGGTGCGCCTGATCGTCGAGATCCTGGAGCCCTACCACGGGCGGGTCTACGACCCCGCGTGCGGCTCCGGCGGCATGTTCGTCCAGGCCAGCAAGTTCATCGAGGCCCACCGGGGTCGCGACCACAAGGCCGACATCGCGGTCTACGGCCAGGAGTTGAACGAACGGACGTGGCGCCTGGCGAAGATGAACCTCGCCATCCACGGCATCGACGGCAACCTCGCCGCCCGCTGGGGCGACACCTTCGCCGACGACAAGCACCCCGACCTGCGGGCCGACTTCGTCATGGCCAACCCGCCCTTCAACATCAAGGACTGGTCCCGCGACGAGAACGATGCGCGATGGAGGTACGGCGTCCCGCCGCGCAACAACGCCAACTACGCGTGGCTCCAGCACATGGTGTCGAAGCTGGGCGAGCGCGGCACAGCGGGCGTGGTGCTGGCCAACGGCTCGATGAGCTCGCAGTCGAGCGGCGAGGGCGAGATCCGTCGGGCGATGGTGGAAGCCGACTTGGTCGCCTGCATGGTCGCACTGCCCTCGCAGCTGTTCCGGACGACGCAGATCCCGGCCTGCCTGTGGTTCCTCGCCAAGGACAAGTCCCCGCAGGCCGGCAAGGCGCTGGCCGACCGCCGGGGGGAGATCCTGTTCATCGACGCCCGCGAGATGGGCGAGATGGTCGACCGCACGGAACGCGTGCTCACCGACGCCGAGTTGGTGAAGATCGCCGGCGTCTACCACGCGTGGCGCGGCACGGCTTCGGCGAAGGCGGAGGGCCTGACGTACGAGGACGCGCCGGGCTTCTGCTTCTCGGCGGACCTGGCGACGGTGCGCGAGCACGGGTATGTGCTGACGCCGGGGCGGTACGTGGGAGCCGTCGAGGCGGAGGAGGAGGACGCGGAGGCGGTGGCGGCGCGGATCGCCTCGCTGACGGAGGAGCTCTTCGGCCTGTTCGAGAAGTCGGCGGAGCTGGAGAAGACGGTTCGGGAGCAGTTGGGGAGGCTCGATGTCTGAGCAATCCCCCGGGAACTCCGGCGAACTGGTCATCTACCGGACGGAGGATGGACGCAACCAGATCCAGCTGCGGGCCGTCGGCGGCACGGTGTGGCTGACGCAGGCCGAGATGGCGGATCTGTTCGAGACGGGCATCCCCAACATCAACAAGCGGATCGGCCAGATCCTGGAGGACGGAGAACTCACCGAGGCAACTATTTCCTCTACGGAAATGGTTCGCCAGGAGGGCTCGCGCCTGGTCCGGCGCGAGGTACTCGTTTACAACCTCGACATGATCCTCGCGGTCGGGTACCGCGTGCGGTCCTCGCGCGGCATCCAGTTCCGCCAGTGGGCGACGACGACGCTGCGTGACTACCTGGTCAAGGGGTTCGTCCTCAACGACGAACGCCTGAAGAACCCGGGCCCCGACGGCTTCGATTACTTCGACGAGCTGCTGGAGCGGATCCGCGAGATTCGCGCCTCGGAGAAGCGGTTCTACCAGAAGGTGCGGGACGTCTTCGCGGCGACCAGCGCGGACTACCAGTCCGACAGCGAAACGGCCCGGACGTTCTACGCCACGATCCAGAACAAGCTGCTCTACGCGGCGACCCGGCAGACGGCTGCGGAACTCATCTTCACCCGATGTGACCCGGACAAGCCCAACCTGGGCCTCACCGCTTGGAGTGGTGGACGGGTTCGAAAGGCGGATGCCGGTGTCGCGAAGAACTACCTCACCTCGGAGGAGATCGGCACGCTGAACCTGCTGACCACCCAGTTCCTCGACTTCGCAGAACTCCGTGCCCGGCGGCGACAGCAGATCACCATGGCGGAATGGGTGACCGCGACGGCCCGCTTCATCGAGATGAACGACCTGCCGGTCCTCCCCGGCCCGGGCAGGGCCACCCACGCGTCCGCTGTTGCGGCCTCCGCCAAGCGCTACGAGACGTTCGACGCCCAGCGGCGCGCGCTGGAGGCGCTGCGGGCGGAGGAGGAGGCGGAGCGGGAGATGAGGAAGGTGCTGGAGGCGGAGGGCACCTGGGACGCACTGGACGAGCTTTCGGCGACGACGGAGGAAATGGAGGGGGAGCGGTGAGCGGGCAGAAATCGGAAACCGGCGGTACGGGTCAGTGGTCCGGGAGGAGCAGGGAAGGAGAGCGGGCGGAGTGGGCCGAAACCACGATCGGCGAAGTGGCCACCGTCTTCGACGGCCCGCACGCCACGCCAAAGAAGACCGATACGGGGCCTTGGTTCCTCAGCATCTCCAGCCTGGAAAAAGGGCGTCTCAACCTGGCCGAATCTGCACATCTCTCGGAGGAGGACTTCGCTACGTGGACGCGGAGGGTGACGCCGCGGGAGGGGGACGTTCTCTTCTCGTACGAGACACGTCTGGGTGAGGCGGCCCTCATGCCTGCGGGGGTGCGGGCCGCGCTTGGACGCCGGATGGGTATCCTCCGGCCCAAGGAGGGTGTGGTAGAGCCGCAGTTCCTGCTCTACGCCTATCTCGGACCGGAGTTCCAGGAGACCATCGCGGCACGCACGATCCACGGCGCCACAGTGGATCGGATCCCGCTGGTCTCCCTTCATACCTGGCCCATCCGACTGCCGAGGCTCTCCGAGCAGCGGGCGATCGTGTCGGTGCTCGGGGCACTGGACGAAAAGATCGCCGCCAATGAGCGCATCACGGCCACGGCCGAGGATCTCGCTGCACTCCTTGTTTCCGGCGAGCCTGAGCGAGGGCGTGTTCGTATGGAGGATATCTGCGTCCTTCACAAGGAGCAGGTCGCACCGCAGGAGATCGTGGATGCCGTCGTTGACCACTACAGCCTCCCTGCGTTCGATACGGGGAAGCTGCCCGAGCGGGTTTCTCCAGGATCGATCAAGAGCGGAAAGTTCACCGTTTCCGAGCCGGCGGTCCTTCTGTCGAAGCTGAACCCGGAGATCCCCCGCGTATGGAATGTCGAGCCGGATCCGGACGTCCCGTCGCTGGCATCGACTGAGTTCCTGGTCTTGGTGCCCAAGGGCTCTCTGACGGTGCATGAGCTGTGGGCGGTCACCAGCCAGCGGGGCTTTCGGGAGAGTCTGGCTGCGAAGGTCACCGGAACCTCGAAGAGTCACCAGCGTGTCCGCCCAGCGGAGGTTATGGCTATGGAGGTCGTTGACCCTCGCCAGTTTGGCGGGGCGGGACAAAAAATCAAGGATTTGGCCAGCAGGGCGGCTCTGGCACGACAGGAGTCCAAGGCCCTCGCCGTGCTGCGCGACACTCTCCTTCCCCAGCTCATGTCCGGCCGCCTCCGTGTCCGTGACGCCGAGAAGATTGTCGAGGACCAGGTATGACGTACGCCTCCGCTGACGGCAACAGAGAGAACTACCGTCCCTACGAAGCCGATTGGGAGCACCTCGCGCTGGACGAACTCGCCGAGCTCGGTTGGGTGCCGGGGGCCGGGAACGAGTTCGCGCCGGGGGCGGGGCAGCGGAGGTCGTGGGAGGACATGGTCCTGTACCAGGACTTGCAGGAGGCGGTGGAGCGGCTCAACCCCGAGTTGCCGCCGTCCGCGGTCCAGGACGTCATCGCGGCTGCGGTGACGCCTGCCTCGCAGGACGCGTACGAGGAGAACCGGACCGCGCACGGTTTCCTGACGGCCGGTGTGCGGTCCGTGTCGTACGTCGACGGGTTCGGGGCCGAGCACAACCCGACCGTTCGGCTGGTCGACCTCGACGACCCGGCCGGGAACGTCTACCGGGCGCTCAACCAGGTCGCCGTGATCGACGGGGAGAAGAACCGCCGCTTCGACGTCGTCCTGTACGTCAACGGGCTGCCGCTCGCCGTCCTGGAGTTGAAGCGCGCCGGCGACGAGGACGCCACGCTCCAGGACGCGCACACGCAGGTCACCCGCTACGTCGAGGAGTTCCCGACGGCGTTCCGGTTCAACGCGGTGGTGCTGGTCTCGGACGGGGTGACCGCCAAGTACGGGACGCCGTTCACTCCGTATGAGCACTTCGCGCCGTGGAACACGGACGAACTCGGGGAGCGGGTCGACCTGTTGTCAGCCGAGGGCATATGGGACTCGGGGCAGAACCTGGCCCTGCACGGACTGTTCGGGCAGGAGCGGTTCCTCGCTCTGGTGAAGTCGTTCGTCAACTTCGTGCCGGCGAAGCGGGTGAAGCGCGTCGCCAAGCCGCACCAGTACCACGCGGTGACGAGGGCCGCCGAGGCCGTGCGGGTGGCGGCGCGCAGTGACGGGAAGGCGGGTGTCGTCTGGCACACGCAGGGGTCGGGCAAGTCGGAGGAGATGGTCCTCACCACCACCATGGTGATGCGGGATCCGGCCCTCCTGAACCCGACCGTCGTCGTGATCACGGACCGCACGGACCTGGACGACCAGCTGTACTCGACGTTCCTGGAGAGCGAGATCCTGCCGGAGGCGCCGAAGCAGGTGCTGGCCCGGGCGGAGCTGCGGGAGGAGCTTGCGGCCAAACGGGTCGGCGGCATCCTGTTCACCACGTTGCAGAAGTTCGGTCGGACGAAGGAGGAGCGGGAGTCCGGCGCGGACCACCCGTTGCTCTCCGACCGCCGCAACATCGTGGTGATCGTGGACGAGGCGCACCGCAGCCACTACGACAGTCTCGACGGTTACGCCCGGCACCTGCGTGACGCACTGCCGCACGCCACGCTGCTCGCGTTCACGGGTACTCCGATCGCTGAGGCGGACCGCAACACGCGTGACGTGTTCGGTGACTACATCGACATCTACGACCTCAAGCGGGCGGCGGACGACGGCGCCACCGTCAAGGTGTTCCACGAAAGCCGGGTGATCAACCTCGTTCTGGACCGGGACGTGGACCCGACGGAGATCGACGCGGAGGCCGACCGGATCACGGACGGCCTGGACGACGTCGAGCGGACCCGGGTCGAGCAGGCCGTCGCGACCATGAACGCGATGTACGGTGCGCCCGCCCGGATCAGGGACCTGGCGGCGGACCTGGTGGAGCACTGGGAGACGCGGCGGAAGGCGATGCAGCCGTTCGTCGGTGTCTCCGAGACGGGCGGTGCGACCGGCAAGGCCATGGTGGTCTGCGCGACCCGCGAGATCTGCGTCAGCGTGTACGACGCGTTGCGCGAGCTGCGGCCCGAGTGGCACAGCGACGAGGACAGCAAGGGCGCGATGAAGATCGTGTTCTCGTCCAACTCGCGCAAGGACCCCCGGCGGCTGCTGGACCACGCGTTGAGCGACAGCAGGCGCAAGGCGGTCATCAACCGGGCCAAGGACCCGGACGACGAGCTCGAACTCCTCATCGTCAACAACATGCTGCTGACGGGCTTCGACGCGCCCCCTGTCCACACGATGTACCTGGATCGGCCGTTGAAGGGCGCGGGCCTGATGCAGGCACTGGCCCGGGTCAACCGCCGGTACCGGGGCAAGGAGGACGGGCTCCTCGTCGGGTACGCGCCGCTGACCGAGAACCTCCAGCGGGCGATCGCCGAGTACACCGACGCTGACCAGCAGGACCGCACGCTCGGCCAGGAACTCGACCGGGCACTGGACGAACTGCGCAACGAGTACGACATCCTCAACGACATCCTGCGGGGCTTCGACTGGCGGGCCCGCTTGGACATGCCGTCGAGGACGGCGTTCATCGACGCCGCGATCCGGGCCGCGAACCACCTGCGGGACCCGCGTACTCCTGGTAACAACCCGGAGAAGCTGGACGATCCGCGGCAGACCCTGGGGCGGCGCTTCCGCGAGCACGCGCACCGGTTGGAGCGGTTCTACGCGCTCTGCGGGAGTTCCAGCGACATCGGCGGGCGCTTCCCGGACGACCCGTTCTGGCGTCGCGACATCCAGTTCTTCGTCGAGGTGCGGGCGTACATGGCGAAGTACGACGCGTTGGAGCGCGAGGCACGGGGGCTGCCCGTCGCCCGCGACGTGGAGCTGTACCTCGCCCAGTTGACGTCCTCGGTCGTGGAGACCGGCGGAGTGACCGACCTGTTCGCCGAGGCGGGCCTGGAAGCGGCCGACCTGACGCAGCTCAACGACGCGCTCATCGCCAAGTTGCAGGGCAGCGAGACCCCGCACTTGGCGGCCGAAGCGCTGCGTCGGCTCATCGAGCGGAAGATGCGCGAGGTGACCCGGCACAACATCGTCCGTCGGACGGTGTTCTCCGAGCGGTTGCAGGACCTGATGGTCCGTTACATGCGGCAGCAGTGCACGAGTGCGGAACTCATCGCCAAACTGGTGGAGATGGCCAAGGAGGTGGTCGCGGACGCCCGTCGTGGCGAGCGGTTCGAGCCGCACTTGGACTGGCGTGAACTCGCTTTCTACGACGCGGTGGCCGACCACGGCACCGTCCGCTCGATGATGAAGGACGACGTCCTGGCCGGCATCGCCCGCGAGCTGGTGGCGGAAGTGCGCAGCAAGCTCAGACCGGACTGGATCGCCCGCGAGCCCGTGCGGGCCCGGTTGCGCAGCGCCATCAAGCGTCTGCTCGCCCGGCACAACTACCCGCCGGGCGACGCGCCCGAGGCCATCAACCTGGTGCTGAAGCAGATGGAGCACTTTGCCAACGAGTGGTCCACGCAGATCACCCCGGAGCGCTGAGACGGTTCGGGAGGGAGCGGGCCGGGACGGCGGCCGGGACTCCGCCGTCCCGGCCCGCCGGTTCGGAAGACGAGCTCGCCGTCCTTCGGGCCGGGTACGGTGGTGGGGTACGGCCCGCCCGGGACGGGTGCCGCAGGCGAGCGAGGGAGCCCGGCATGAGTGCACAGCAGATCGCTTACGGCGATGTGGACCACGAGGCAGCGCTGAAGTACGCCGTGCAGCTCATCGACCACCGGTGGGCCCAGGTCATCGAGGGGCGGATCGTCCTGGTGTCACCGATGTGGGACCACGAGCGCGTCGTGGCGCGGATCCGCCGCCAGCTCGACGTCCGGATCGACGAACTCGGCTGTGTCAGCGGTTCCGGCAACCTTGACCTACCGGGCTCCCCGAACTGGTACCTGGCCGACATCGCCGTTGTTCCCGAGGATCTGGCGCTCGGCGCCGCCGCGCTCACTCCCGATCAAACCCTGCTGGTCGTTGAGGTCACCTCCGAATCCAACGGCGATACTGACCGCGTCACCAAGCGCAAGCGCTACGCGCAGTACGGTGCCCCGCTCTACCTGCTGGTCGATCGGCAGGGTCGTGAGTGCACCCTGTTCTCCGAGCCCCACGACCTCGGCTACGCCGTGGTGGACGGCCCGCACCCGTTCGGCACGCCGATCCAGCTTCCGGAGCCGTTCGGCCTTGTCCTGGACACCGCTGCTCTGTGAGCATCAGCGCCGGGGCGGAGTCGGGTCGAGGTAGACCCGGGTGACGGCGGGGACGGCCTGTCGGACGGCGCGTTCGGCCCGGTCGCAGGCGGTCTCGATCTCGGCGGCGGTGGCCAGGTCGGCGAAGTCGACCTTGGCGGCGACCAGGACGTCGTCGGGGCCGTACACGCTGGTGACCAGGTCGAGGACGCGGACCACCCGGGGCTGGGCGGTGAGGGTCTCGGCGATCACGCGTTCGTAGCGTTCGGGCAGGGCGCGGCCGATCAGCAGCGAGGCGTTGTCGCGGGCCAGCACGTAGGCGACCCAGGCGAGCAGCGCGCCGATCAGGACGGAGGCCAGGCCGTCCCAGAGCGCGTCGCCGGTGAGCTGGGCGCCGAGCAGGCCGCCGAAGGCCAGCAGCAGGCCGACCAGGGCGGCGGAGTCCTCCAGGAAGACGGCCTTCACGGTGGTGTCGGAGGTGTGGCGCAGGTAGCGGTAGCCGCCGACCCGCAGCCGCCGGGTCGTGCCGCGCAGCTGACGGACCGTCCGGGCCAGCGAGACGGACTCCAGGACGAAGGCGACGGCGAGGATCAGGTACGAGAGGGCCGGGCTGCCCAGCTCCTCGCCGTGCCGCAGGGTGTGGACGCCGTCGTGGACGGAGAACACCGCGCCGCCGACGAAGGTCGCGAAGGAGGCGAGCAGCGCCCACAGGTAGCGTTCGCGGCCGTGGCCGAGCGGGTGCGCGTCGTCGGCGGGGCGGGTGCTGCGCTTGAGGGAGAGGAAGAGCAGCACCTCGGTGACGGTGTCGGCGAAGGAGTGCGCGGCCTCGGAGAGCATCGCGCTGGAGCCGCTGATCGCGCCCGCCACGGCCTTGGCGAGGGCGATGCCGAGGTTGCACAGGCCCGCCACGATCACCGTGGTGACGCTCTCGCTGCCCCCGTCCCCGGGGCCGTCGGCGTCGTCGGCCGTCGTCCGCTGCTCGCTCATAGCCGGTCATTGTGTCCGATTCATGGCCTTCCGGGTGGGAGGGGAGGCCGGGTGCCCCGGGTGGCGCGGCCCACGTCGGGCGCTGTTCGCACCCGCGCCGCCGATCGGGCAAGGTGGAGGCCAGGAGGCCGCCCCGACCGGGCGGGCGGCCGGGGAGGCGAAGGAGCACCGTGTCCGATCGGGAGCCGGAGGGCGCGCCGGCGCAGGAAGCGCCGCCCACCGAGGGGCTGCTCGGGCCGGACGCGCCGCCGATCGAACGGGCCGTCAGCGTGCCGCACGCGCCGCAGCCGGCGCAGACCGAGGGCCTGCTCGGCCACCACCCGGCGCCGGAGCCCGCCGAGGCCGCCCGGGGCCGCCGCGGCGCGCTGTACCAGGACACCCTGACGCCCGAGGAGTGGAACGCGGCGGGCTACACCCCGTCCCGCGGCATCGACCTGGCCGAGCTGCACAAGGGCGCCCCCGGCGACGCCCCCTGGCCGGACCGGATGCGCACCCTGCTGCGGACGCCGATGGCCGAGCGCCCCGCCTTCGAGCGCACCCCGCGCGAACTGCACCCCTCCGCCGGGGCGCAGGCCCAGCGCAACGTGCCGCGGGTGCTCGACCTGTCGCTGCGGATCGGCGAGCTGCTGCTCGCCAGCGGCGAGGCCGCCGAGGACGTGGAGGCCGCGATGCTCGGCATCGCCCACGCGTACCGGCTCGACCACTGCGAACCGCAGGTCACCTTCACGCTGATCTCGATCTCGCACCAGCCCTCGCTGATCGACCCGCCGGTCACCGCGGACCGGGTGGTGCGCCGCCGCACCTCCGACTACACCCGGCTGGCCGCCGTGTACGAGCTGGTCGCCGACATCACCGCCGAGCAGGTCACCGTCAACGACGCGTACCGGCGGCTGGCCGGGATCCGCCGCAACCGGCACCCGTACCCGGCGTGGCTGATGGCGCTGGCCACCGGGCTGCTGGCCGGGGCGGCGTCCTTCCTGGTCGGCGGGCAGGTCGACTCCACGGCCTGGCTGGTGTTCGTCTCCGCGTTCACCACCGCCGTGGTGGGCGACCGGCTGGCCTCGGCGATCGCCCGCCGCGGGCTGCCCGAGTTCTACCAGTTCGTGATCGCCGCGATGCCCGCCGCGCTCTGCGGCATCCTGCTGTCCTTCAACGAACTGCACCTGCGCGGCTCGGTGGTGATCACCGGTGGGCTGTTCGCGCTGCTGCCCGGCCGGGCCATGGTCGCCGCCGTCCAGGACGGCCTGACCGGCTTCTACATCACCGCCGCGGCCCGGCTGCTGGAGGTGGTGTACCTGATCGCGGGCATCGTCATCGGCGTGATGCTGGTGCTGTACGTCGGCGTCAACTACAACGCCAGGCTGCGGCCGGACGAGAGCCTGGGCGGCAGCACCAACCCGCCCGTCCAACTGGTCGCCGCGATGGTGCTGGCGCTGGCCTTCGCGATGCTGCTGCAGACCGACCGGCACTCGCTGCCGATGGTGGTGATAAACGCGGCGATCGGCTGGTCCACGTACGGCGTGCTGACCCACAACGCGGACATCTCGCCGATCGTCGCCACCGGCGTCGCGGCGGGCCTGGTCGGCCTGTTCGGGCAGTTGCTGGCCCGCTACCGGGCGGCCTCCGCGCTGCCGTACGTGACCGCGGCGATCGGGCCGCTGATGCCCGGTTCGGCGCTGTACCTCGGCATGCTGGCCTTCGCCCAGGGCCACCCCGCGTCCGGGCTGGTCTCCGCCTCCCGGGCGGTCGCGCTGGCGCTGGCGCTGGCCATCGGCGTGAACCTCGGCGGCGAGGTGGCCCGGCTGTTCCTGAAGAACCCCGGCGCCAGCGAGCGCGACACCCCGCACGTGCTGATCCCGCGCCGGGCGGCGAAGCGCACCCGCGGTTTCTGAGCAAGCCCCCCCTGTCGGATAGAGGCACCACCCGATGATCAGTGCACTGCTGGACGGCTACCGCCACCACATCGTGGACGCCCACAAGCAGCCGCTGTTCCTGCTGCTGGTCGGGTTCATCACCTCCTTCGCGTTCATCCGGTTCAGCACCCGGATGATCCGCGCCCAGGTCCGCTGGTGGCCGGGCAACATCACCCCCGGCGGCCTGCACATCCACCACATGGTGTTCGGCCTCGGCTTCCTGCTGATCGGCGGCATCGGCACCTTCGCCACCGACGGCGGCCACCCCTGGATCGACTGGTTCGGCCTGTCCTTCGGCATCGGCTGCGGGCTGGTGCTGGACGAGTTCGCGCTGATCCTGCACCTGGACGACGTCTACTGGAGCGAGCAGGGCCGCAAGTCGGTGGACGCGGTGATCCTCGGCATCCTGCTCACCGCGCTGCTGCTCACCGGCTACGTGCCGCTCGGCGTCGTCCCCGGCCAGGACACCCGCTGGGGGCTGGTCGCGGTGATCGGGGTCAACGCGCTGGTCTGCCTGGTCGCGCTGCTCAAGGGCAAGGTCTGGACGGGCCTGCTCGGCATCATGGTGCCCGGCCTGTCCTGGATCGGCGCGATCCGGCTGGCCCGCCCCGCCAGCCCCTGGGCGCGCTGGCGCTACACCCGCCGCCCCCGGCGGATGGCGCGCGCGAACCGGCGCGAACGGCGGCTGCACGCGCGGACGGACCGGGCCCGCACCTGGCTGTTCGACCTGATCGCCGGGGCGCCCGACAAGGTTCCGGCCGGGCACCCGAAGGCCCACGCGGTCGCCGAGCGGATGGCCGCCCGGGCCCTCGCCCACCGCCGCCGCCCGGGGCGGGGCGCCGCGGCCGCCGACCGCGGCCACGGGGCGCACGGCGGGTACGGGCCGGGCGGGTACGGGACGCACGGCCCGGACGGTGCGCAGGGCGGGGACGGCGCGGGCGGGGACCCGGCCCGGCGGGCCCGGGCGCAGCGCCGCCGCCGGACGGTGCGGGCCGGGCGGACCCGGACCACCGCGACCGGGCCGGGGCGGTCCGCGGGGCGGCGTTGAAGGGCGGTTGAAAGCGGGGGCGGTGCGGGGGCGGGTCGGTGAGGTTCGCGGGCGTCCTGATCGTTCGGCGCGCCTGCCCGTTCAGACAATCCGACATCTCACTCGTGCGGCCGTATGGCGATGGCACCGGGTCACCGGCCGGTCTGAGAATCTTGCGGTGCGTGACCGGATCGTCACGTCATGGGATATCTGGCTGATCGTCAGAGACCGCGGCCCGCCGCCGAGAGAGGACCCGTCATGCCGCGCAGGCTCCTCCCCACCCTCCTCCTCGCCACCGCCTCCCTGCTCGCCCTGCTGCCCGCGGCGAGCGCCCCGGCGGCGAGCGCCCCGACCGCCTTCGCCCCGGCCGCCTTCGCCGCGACCGCCTTCGTCCCGGCCCGGCCCGCCGACGACCCGGAGCCCGACTTCCCCTCCGCGGAGGACGTCGCCCGCGCCCACGCCGACGCCGACGCCAAGGCCGCCGACGCCACCGCCCTCGAAGCCCTGCTGGCCGCCGCCCGGGGCGAACTCGACCGGGCCGGGCAGGCGGCCGAACAGGCCGTCGAGGCGTACAACGGCGCACTCGTCCGGCTCGACCGCGCCGAACAGGCCGCCCGGTCCGCCGCCGAGCGCTCGGCTGCCGCCGAGACCGCCCGGGCCGAAGCCGCCGACCGGGCCGCCGGGCTGCTCGCCGAGATCTACCGGCAGGGCGCCTCGCCCCAACTCTCGGCCATCAACGCCCTGTTGGACCCGCACGGCACCGCCTCGCTCTCCGACCGGGCCGCCGCCGTCGGCACCGCGGGCGCCCGGACCCGGCAGATCCTCGACGACGCCACCGCCACCGCGCGGGCCGCCGCCCGCGCCGCCGACGAGGCCCGCAGCGCCGAGGCCGCCGCCCGCGCCGCCGCCGGGACGGTCCGCGACGCCAAGGAACGCGCCCAGCAGCACGTCGCCGACCAGCAGGCCCGGGTCGCCGAGACCACCGCCCGCCGGGAGACCCTGCTCGCCGAACTCGCCACCGCCCGCCACACCACCGTCGAGCTCGAACGCCAACGCCAGGAGGCGCTCGACGCCATCGCCGCCCGCGAGGCCGAGGAGGCCGCCCGCCGCGCCCAGGCCGAGGCCGAGGCGGCCGCCGCGGCCGCCCAGGCCAACGCCGCCCGCCACCACCCCGCCCCGCAGCGCGAGAGCGCCTGGTCGGCGGGCGGCTCCGCGGCCGCCCTCGCCTTCGCCCGCTCCGTCATCGGCCTGCCCTACATCTGGGGCGGCGAGGGCCCGCAGGGCTACGACTGCTCCGGCCTGACCATGATGGCCTGGCGCCTCGGCGGCAAGCGCCTCACCCACTTCGCCGCCGACCAGTACGCCGAGTCCACCCCGGTCAGCTACGCCCAACTCCGCCCCGGCGACCTGGTGTTCTGGACCAAGACCGGCCGCGCCGCCGACATCTACCACGTCGCCATCTACCTCGGCGACGACCAGATGATCGAGGCCCCCCGCCCCGGTACCGCCATCAAGCAGGCCAGCCTCTGGATCATGGGCCGCCCGGACTTCTACGCCCGCCCCTGACCGGCGCCCGCCGGGTGAGCGGTTCCGAGTCCGGTGGAGTCCCCGGGGCCGCCCCGGGGCGCGGCCCCGGACGCCGCCGTACCTGCTACCGACTCACCCCGGCCGGAGGTGCGGAGCGAATCTTCGAGCCGACGTACCGTCCCGTGAAAAGCCGCCGTCATGGACGAAGCGTCGGACGACCAGGCCGTACGGAGGTACCGGTCAGCTCCCGGCTCTGGATGCGGGCCGGCAAGTCGGCCCGGGCTCGCCAGAAGTCTGCATCGCGAGGGTCGGCCAGCCACCCCGTCATGCGCTCGGCACCCGCTTCGAAGGCCCGGGGCAGCGAGATGCCGTCACCGATGACGAGGCCGAGGACATCGACGTCATGGGTGCCGTGGTCGGTCTCGCACCAGCAGCCCACGTTGACCGCGGCGGTCAGCTCGTGCCGACCCTGCGCCGTCCAACCCACCTGGAGCTGGAACTCCAACCAGTCACTGCCCTCCTGCTCCTGAACGATGTCGAGGAGGAGGATCACCCGTGTCCGGGACTCCGGCCCGGTGAAAACCGCATGCGCCGGCTCCCACTCCCACTGCGCCGCGGAGGCCCCGGGCCGAGCCGCGTCAATGGTGCGAGCCGTGCACCGGAGCGACTCGGCGGCAGCAGCGGGCAGGAGGGGGAAGAGTCCGCGCAGGGGACGTCGTCGAAGGCGCCTCGGCTCATGGGCATGAGCCGATCATCCGGCGTCCTCGGCGGTGGCGACAAGCGTTCCGCCGCTCCCGGCGTCTCAGCGGATCCGCAGCCCGGCAGTCGCCCGGCCGCACGCGTTGCCCGGCAGCCAGGGCGGCGGGAAAAACCGGATGCCGGGGCCGGGAGGCCGTCGTACGGTGGCTCGATGGGCAACGACGCGCAGCAGGGCCCCCACCGGGGCATCGAGATCCGGCCGATCACCCATGAGGAACTGGCCGACTGGGACCGGGCGATCGCGCTCGGGTTCATGCGCCCGCACGTCGCCCCGGCGACGGAGTGGCGGGAGCTGCTGTACGAGCCGGGGCGGATGCTGGGCGCCTTCGACCACGACGGTCCGGCGGCCGACGGGCGGCCGCGCTGCGTGGCGACCTTCCGCAGCTTCGACACCGAACTGACCGTGCCCGGCGGGGTGCAACTGCCGGTCGACGCGATCACCGGCGTCACCGTCAACGCGACCCACCGGCGGCGCGGCCTGCTCAGCGGCATGATGCGGCAGGACCTGACCGCGGCCCGCGAGCGCGGCGCGGCGGCCGCGATCCTGATCGCCGCCGAGCACAACATCTACGGCCGCTTCGGCTTCGGCTCGGCCGCCCCGCTGGCCGGTTGGCGGGTGGACGTGCTGCGTTCCGGCGGCATCCGGGCCGGGCTGCCCGTGCACGAGGGCCACCGGATCGACTTCGCCACCCTGGAGGAGTTCCGCAAGCTCGGGCCCGAACTGCACGAGCGCTGGCGCCCCACCCAGCCCGGCGCGATCGGCCGGCCCGAGGCCTGGTGGCGGCTGCGGTCGGGCGAGATCGACCTGCCCGGCTTCGACTGGAAGCAGGGCTTCACCGCCTTCCACCGCACCGCCGACGGCACCCTCACCGGCATGGTCAACTACACCGTCGACGACAAGTGGGACGGCTCCTACCCGGACTGCCCGCTGACCGTCCGGGACTTCCTCGCGCTCGACCGGGAGACCGCCAACGCGCTCTGGGCGTTCGCCTTCTCCGTCGACTGGGTGCGCCACGTCGTCGCCCCGTACCTCGGCCCCGGCGACCCGCTGCCGCTGCTGCTCGGAGACCCGCGCGGCGCCAAGCCGCACGAGGAGAACGCCGACTTCACCTGGCTGCGGCTGCTCGACCTGCCCGCCGCGTTCGCCGCCCGCCGCTACGAGACCCCCGGCCGCCTGGTGCTGGACGTCGCCGACCGCGCGGGCTGGACGGCCGGGCGCTGGGCCCTGGAGGCCGCCGCCGACGGCACCGGCCGGATCGTCCCCACCGACGATCCGGCCGACCTCGCGCTCGACGTCTCCCGGCTCGGCGGCCTCTACCTGGGCGGCGGCAGCGCGGCGGCCCTCGCCGACGCGGCCCTGCTCACCGAGCTGACCCCGGGCGCGGCCGCCCGCGCCGACGCCCTGCTGCGCACCGCCCGCGCGCCCTGGAACCCGGACAGCTTCTGACCCGTCCGTGCCCTGCGGGGCGGGGGGAGTCGAGCAGGCGGGCGGTGTCAACCTGGAGTGTGCCGAGTTCACCTTTGCGGGTGTCGAACATCCTTGCGGTGGCGTGGAGTTGGCGCGGCGCGGGCGCAACTCTGGCGTACTGCGGGTGAGCTGGGGCGTCATGGGCGGTCGTGACCACCCGGAGGGGTGAACGCGAGTTCCGGGCGGGCGTTGCCGTTCGAAACCGACGGATCGACAGCCGGGCCGCCCCTGCATAGCGTTCGGGTCATTCGAGTCGCCCGCGACAGCAGAGAAGTGCCCCGGTGGGTGAAGCAACACCCCCGGGGCCGCGTCGGAGCGACTTCCCGAACCCTGCAAGCTCAAGGGGCTCCGACGTGTTCCAGCTTAGCGCCTGGGCGGCACCCTGCGTGACCGTCCCCGTACTCCTCGTCGTCCTCGGGTTCGTCCGGTACCTCTCCGGCCACCGCGTCGGAAGCGGCGCGCCCCGGGGCCGCCACCGGGCGGGCGCCGCCGGTGCTCCGGTGCCGCCGCCGCCCGTCCGGCCGCCGAACACCCTGCCGGTGTGCTCCCGGTCCCGGCATCCGCTCTCCCTGCACGCGCTGCGCCGCACGATCATGCCCAGGCTGCCGGTGGTCCACGGCCCCGCCGTCCGGATCGCCGCCGTCCGCACGGCGCCCCGTCCCGTCCCGGTCGGACTCCCGCGACGACCGTGACGGCCGTGACGCACGTCACGGGGCGTGGGGGGAGTGCGGCGTCCGGCTCGCTCCTCTGTTCAGGCGGACCGTTCACCGGATCCGCACGGGGAGAGCCTCATGGCACGTCAACTCACGGCTCCACAGCGACCGTTGCCCGTCCTCGCCGGGGTGCGCCACCACGCCGGGGCCGGGCCCGCCGACGCCCCGTCAGCGGGTGTCCTCGTCCGCCGTCCGCGCCCCCGCCCGAGGCCGCTCCGGCCGCTTCCGGGGCACGACCCTCACACCGGTGCCGGGCGGTGCGGTCGGCCGCCCGGCCGGGTGTCACTTGACGATGCCCTTGCCGATGCTGGGCAGCACGAAGTCCTGGATCAGGCCCTTGGCGTCGCGGACCAGGGGGCGGAAGACCCGGTAGCGGGAGAGGTTGATCAGCCGGGCCACCAGCGGGGTGGAGCGGCGGACGAACTCGCGGGTGCGCTCGGTGTCGGGGGTGCGGTCGAAGACCCAGTAGAGGACGACGACCATCAGGTGCAGCCAGAGCACGTCGGGCAGCAGCTCGACCAGTTCGGCGTCCAGCTTCGGGGCGAGCTCGGAGCCCTGCAGCACGTCGCGGAAGAGCTCGACGGCGGTGGCGCGGGCGGGGTGGGACTCGTTGGAGAACGGGCTGAGCGAGCTGGTCGGGTCGGCCGCGGTGCGGAAGAACTGGGCGGAGAACTCGTGGTACGGCGCGGCGGTGTCGATCCAGGACTCGATCGCGATCTGGAGGCGCTCGGCGAAGTCCCGGGTGTGCGCCATCCGGGCCTTGGCGTCGGCGGCGTGGTCGTACGTCATCCGGTCGTAGAAGCCCTGGATCAGGAACTCCTTGGCCGCGAAGTAGTAGTACGCGCTGCCGACCGAGACGCCCGCCTCGGTGGCGATCGCCCGCATGGTGGTCTTCTCGTAGCCGCGCTCCTGGAACAGCCGCATCGCGGTCTCCAGGATCAGCGCGCGGGTGGCCTCGCTCTTGTCGGTCTTCGGCTGGGCCCGCCCGCCCGCCAGCTCGCCGGACGCGGGCAGGCCGGTGGCCTGCCCGTCCCTGTCGCTCCCGCTCCCCGCGTCGCCGGATCCCACCGGGCGCTGCTGAGCCTGCTCCTGGCCGTTCCCTGACACCTGCCCCGCCTGATTCGCTTCCGTCACGGTCGCCTACGGGCCCGAGCCTAGCCCGGACCGGGACAACTCCGGACCGGGAGGGCGAATCGGAAGCCGGAGCCGTGCCCGGTGCCCCCCGGCACCGGGTCGGTCGGGCGCGCCGAGCCGTCCGTCCGGCGGGCCGGGGGCGACATCCGGAGGCGGAGTTTCGAACATGTTCAGAAATCCGTGGGGACGACTCTAGGGCACGGTTCGGGCACGCTCAACCCCTCGGCGCGGAAAGGCCGGGGAAGGGGGGTGTGGCAGGCTGGTCGGATGCCCGCCACCGACCGCACCCCGCCGCCGCCCGCGCCGCCGCCCGCCCTGCGCGAGGGCGGCGCCGCGGACGCCGCCGCCGTCGCCCGGCTGCACACCGCGGGCCGCCGCAGCGCGTGCGCCGGGCTGGTGCCGCAGTGGGCGCTGGACGCGGAGGCCGCCGACCAGGAACTGCTCTGGACGCTGCGGCTGGAGGCCGACTACGGGACGCCCGCCGACACGCCCGTCCTGCTGCTGGCCGAGGGCGGCCCGGGCGGCTCCGCGCTCGGCTTCGCCTACCTCGTGCCGGACGGCGGCGAAGTCCGGCTGGAGCAGTTGCACGTGCGCCCCGACCGCACCGGCGGCGGCATCGGCACCCACCTGCTGCGCGCCGCGCTGGCCCGCTACCCGCGGGCGCCCGTCCGGCTGGACGTGCTGGCCGCCAACCGGCGCGCGATCGCCTTCTACGAGCGGCACGGCGCCCGCCGCCTGGGCCGCGGCACCGCGCACTTCCCGGACGGGACGCAGCTGCCCGAGTACGGGTACGGCTGGCGCTGACCCGCCCCGCCCGGTCGGGGCGTGGCGCGGCGCGGAGTGGTCGGTCACGTCCGCCGGGCGAGGCGGGTGGCCGCGAGCAGGGCGAGCAGGGCGGCGGCGGAGGGCAGCAGGTAGCCGGTGCCGGGGGCGGTGTGCTGGGCGAGGGCGCCGCCGAGGGTCGCCCCGGTCGAGATGCCGACCAGGATGGCCGAGACCGCCAGCGCCATCCCCTCGGTCAACCGGCCCGCGGGCAGCAGTCGTTGGGCCAGCGTCATGCCGCTGACCATGGTCGGCGCGGTGCCCGACCCGGCCGCCAGCAGCGCCGCGCCCAGCAGCGGGACGCCCGCCCCGGCCAGGCCCGCCGCCAGCGGCAGCAGCATCAGGGCGGCCATCGCGCCGGTGCCCAGCGCCAGCCGCACCGCCGCCGGTCGGCGCGGCCGGACGGCGCCGAACACCAGCCCCGAGACGCAGGACCCGGCCGCCACCAGGGCCAGCAGCGCGCCCCCGGCCGACTGCCGGCCGAGCGCGTCGGTGTACGCGAGCGTGGTCACCTCCAGCGACCCGAACAGCACCCCGGCGGCCAGGAACACCGCGAGCAGTGGCGGCAGGCCCGGCGTCCGGAGCAACCCCCTCGCGCGGGACGGTCGTTGGGCGGCCGTGGGCGGCTCGGTGGCGCGCTGCGCGGCGAACAGCAGGGTGCCCGCGGTGCCCAGCGCCCGGGCGGTGAGCAGCCCGGCCTCGGGGGCGACGGCGGTGCACAGGGCCATGCCGAGCACCGGGCCGGCCATGAAGCACAGTTCGTCCAGCGACTGCTCCAGCGCGTTGGCCCGGTGCAGCACGGCCGGGTCGGCGCGGTGCAGGTGCGCCCAGCGGGCCCGGGCCATGCCGCCCAGGTCGGGGCTGCTGCCGGAGAGCGCCCAGCACAGGAAGAGCGTCCAGGCGGGCGCGCCGGAGCGCACGCACAGCAGCAGGGCCGCCGTCGGCAGCGCGGCGGCCAGCACCGCGGGCACCGCGACCCGGGCCTGCCCGCGGCGGTCGACCAGCCGCCCCAGCGGTGGCAGCAGGGCCGCGCCCGCCAGCACCCCGACCGCGGAGACCGCCCCGGCCAGCGCGTACGAGCCGCGCCGGTCGGCGACCAGCACCACGACGCAGACGCCGTTCATCGCCAGGGCGAGGCGGCCGAGCAGTCCGGAGAGGGTGAAGGTCAGCGTGCCGGGGGCGGCGAACACCGGGCGGTAGCGGGCGAGCGGCAGCGACAAGGAGGGGCTCCAGAGGGGGAGGGGAGAGCCTCCAGCCTCGGGGGCGGGGGAGCGGGGCGTCCAACACCTGCTCCGCCGGATTCACCGCTTCCTGTTGTTAATCTTCGGGCGTGCCCCGCGACCTCCACCCCCGCCTGCTGCGCAGCTTCGCCGCTGTCGCCGAGACCCTGCACTTCGGCCGCGCCGCCGAGCGCCTGCACCTGGCCCAGCAGGCGGTCAGCCGCGACGTCCAGGCGCTGGAACGGGAGTTGGGTTGCGTGCTGCTGCACCGCTCCACCCGCAGCGTCGAGTTGACCGAGGCGGGCGCCGCGCTGCTCCCCAAGGCGCGCCAACTGCTGGATCTGCAGGCTGAGATCACCGCGCTCGGCGAGACCCGGGCGCTGCTGGTCGACCTCAACAGCCAGGACTGGGGCCCGGACTCCGCTGCCGAACGGGTGCTCGCCGCAGCCCGCCGGCACTGCCCGGAGGCCGAGCTGCTGGCTCGCTACTGCGGCGGACTCACCGCCGCCGCACGGGAGTTGGCCGCCCACCGGCTGGACGCCTCGTTCGGCCGGTACGCCGGGCTGCCCGCCGCCGACCGGGCCCGGCTGGTGCACCTGCCGGTCCGGCTGGAACCGATGGCGGTCTTCCTGCCGCTGGGGCACCCGCTGGCCGCGCTGCCCGCCGTCCCGCTGGCCGCGCTCGCCGGGCACCCGGTGGACGTGCTGGCCGGGCAGCCCGCCACCGCCGAGTGGACCGACCTCGGCCTGCGGCTGCTCGCCGCGCACGGCCTGAGCGCCGCGCCCGCCCGCACCCCGCCGGTCGGCGCCGCCGAGTTCGCCCGCTACCTGTCCCGGCACGGCAGCCCGGTGCTGACCTCCGCCGGGGCGCACGGCGTCCCCGGCGCGGTGGCCCGCCCGCTGGTCGACCCGGTGCCGCTCAGCCTGGTCGGCCTGGTGCACCGCCCGGGCGTCCGCCACCCGGGGCTGACCGCGCTGCGCGCCTGCGCGGCCGAACTCGCCGCCGCCGAGGGCTGGTTGATCCGTCCGCCGGGCAGCTGGCTACCGGCCGAGGACGCGGCGCTGCTGCCCGACCGAGGGCCGGGGAGCGGCAACCGAGGGCCCGGGGGCGGCGGTTGAGCACCCGGGAACGGCGGCGCCCCCGCCGAGGGGGACGGCGGGGGCGGTACCGGGGAGGCCGAACGGGCGGCCCGGGCAGGCGGGTTCAGGAGGCTCGCACGGCGGAGACGTCCAGCGTCAGCTTGACCTTCTCGCCGATCAGCACGCCGCCGGTCTCCAGCGCGGCGTTGTAGGTCAGGCCCCAGGCGGTGCGGTCGACGCTGGTGCCGCCCTCGAAGCCGACCCGGTTGGCGCCGTACACGTCGGTGGCCGCGCCGGTGAACTCCAGGTCGAGGGTGACCGGGCGGGTGGTGCCCTTGATGGTGAGGTCGCCGTGCAGGCGGTAGGTGTCGCCGTCGACCCGCTCGGCGGAGGTCGACCTGAAGGTGATCTCCGGGTGCGCGGCGGCGTCGAAGAAGTCGCCGGTGCGCAGGTGCTCGTCGCGCTGGGCCTGGCCGGTGCTGATCGAGGCGACCTTGATCACCAGCTCGGCGGTGGACGCGGCCGGGTTGCTGCCGTCCAGGTGCAGCTTGCCCTCGTACTCGGCGAACTCGCCGCGGACGTTGGTGACCATCGCGTGCCGGACCGCGAAGCCGATCCTGGAGTGGGCGGCGTCGATGGTGTAGTCGCCGGTCAGGTGGGCCAGGTCCGGGCCCTGGACGGCGGTGGCCGGGGCGGCGACGGTGGCGGCGGTGTTCTTGCTGCGGTTGAAGATGCCCATGGCTTCTCTCCTCGGTACGGGGGTCGAAGCCGTTTGTTGAGGCTTCAACTTGTTCACGTGGTTCACCGTACGCCGATCTGGTTCAACTTTCAACCATGATGTTGAAAGTTGTCCAAAGTTCCCGGCGGGGTGCCGCGCACAGCGTTGTCCCCAGCCTGTGGACAGCCGTCGCCACCGCCCGGAAAACCGGGTGCGCCCGCCCGCCGCGCCGTTCACACTGGCCGCCGGACCCCCGAAACCCCACCCTCCCTGGGAGAGTCGTGCAGTCTGCCGTCACCGTGTCCCCGTCCCAGGTCCCCGAACTGCTGCTCGGCCTCGCCACCGTGCGGCCGGTGTTCCTCTGGGGCGCGCCCGGCATCGGCAAGTCCTCGCTGGTCAACCAGTTCGCCGAGTCGCTCGGCCTGGAGTGCGTCTCGCTGCTCGGCACCCAGCTGGCCCCCGAGGACCTGATCGGCGTCCCGCAGCTCACCCCCGAGGGCCGCTCCCGGTTCTGCCCGCCCGAGACCATCGCCCGCGACCAGCCGTACTGCCTGTTCCTGGACGAGCTGAACGCCGCCACCCCCGACGTCCAGAAGGCCTTCTACTCGCTGATCCTCGACCGCCGGATCGGCAGCTACGAACTGCCGCCCGGCTCGATCGTGATCGGCGCGGGCAACCGCGCCACCGACGGCGCGCTCGCCCGCCCGATGCCGTCCGCGCTGCTCAACCGCCTGGTCCACGTCCACCTGCGGGCCAGCTCCGACGACTGGCTCGGCTGG
This sequence comes from Kitasatospora sp. NPDC001540, assembly GCF_042894345.1. Taxonomy (NCBI): domain Bacteria; kingdom Bacillati; phylum Actinomycetota; class Actinomycetes; order Kitasatosporales; family Streptomycetaceae; genus Kitasatospora; species Kitasatospora sp. NPDC001540. The sequence goes on along the minus strand of NZ_JBIAVO010000043.1, from coordinate 27,597 downwards.
GCCGCCGGGCACGGCATCCACCCGTGGGTCCTCGACCACCTCACCGACCGGCCCGACCACCTGTGGTCCGCCCCGCCGAAGACCGAGGAGCCGTTCTCCACCCCGCGCGCCTGGCACATGCTCTCCGACGCGCTGCACTCCTTCGGCCCCGGCCTCGGCGAGGACACCCTGAAGGTGATCGCCCACGGCCTGCTCACCCCCGCCCACGCCGTCGCCTTCTGCGGCTACGTCAAGATCGTCCGCAACGCCTACGGGCTGGACGCGATCCTCAAGGGCGACGCCTCCTGGCCGCACCGCGTCGAGGACCGCGACCTGCTCTACTACCTCGCCGACTCCTTCCGCGGCCGCCTGGTCAAGGAGCTGCCCGCCCGCAAGGAGCACGCCTCGCCGACCGTCCGCCAGCACGCGTACCGCTCCAAGTCGCTGCTGGTGCAGCTCGCCGAGATCTCCGTCGAGGTCGCCCAGACCGTGATCGCCGACGGCCCCGACGGCAACCCCGTGCTGCCGTCCTGGTTCCTGATCGAGGCCGCCCGCGACCTGCCGCGCCTGGTCGAGGCCCGCCGGTGAGCGGTCGCCGCCGGGCCGCCGGGCCGGAGAAGGCCGCCGAGCCCGACCCGGTCAAGGCCGCGTTCACCGCCGGACTGGCCGCGGTCCACGGCAACCCCGCGCTCGACGCCGTCCCCGCCGGGCTGTGCGTCCGGGACGAGGACGACTGCCCGCTGCACCCCGCCACCGGCTGGGTCGTCGCCGACTCGCACGGCACCCTGCACCACAACCGCCGCCGCCGCGCCGAACCCGAGGAGTGGGCCCGGGCCCTCGCCCACGCCCTGCTCCACCTCGGCTTCGGCCACCTCCCCGCCGCCCGCGGCGCCCGCGTCCAGCCCGACGCCGCCGACCTCGCCGCCCGCTGCGCCGTCGTCAACCGCTTCCTGCACACCTTCCCGATCGGCCGCGCCCCCGACGACCTGCCCGGCAGCTGGCCCGGCGGCGACGAGGAGGAACTCGCCGCCCGCTGGCGCCGCGACGGCGTCCCGCCCGAGTACCGGGCCTGCGGCACCGGCGGCGACCGGCCCGACCAGCACCTCACGCCCTGGACCGCCCGCCAGGACCCGGAGGACTGGACCCTCGCCTTCGCCCACGCCCTCACCCGCACCGTCTCCGCCGCCATGGACGTCGCCGCCGGCCGCCGCGAGACCCTCGACGGCGCCCGCCTCCCGCAGCGCCCCTGGGACCGCGCCCTCGGCTGGTTCGTCGCCCACTACCCCCTGCTCGGCGGCCTCGCCGCCGGACTCACCCTCGTCGCCGACGCCGAACTCGCCCGCGCCCACGGCATCACGATCGCCGCCGTCAACGCCGAGGCGGGCGAGATCTACCTCAACCCGCTGCGCCACCACACCGACGAGGAGTGGCGCTTCGTCCTCGCCCACGAGATGCTGCACGCCGCCCTCCGCCACGGCGACCGGACCGGCGGCCGCGACCCGTACCTGTTCAACGTCGCCGCCGACTACGTCATCAACGGCTGGCTGCTGGAGATGGGCGTCGGCGAGATGCCCGAAGGACTGCTCCACGACCCCGAGCTGAAGGGCCTGTCCGCCGAGGAGGTCTACGACCGGATCGCCCGCGACCAGCGCCGCCTGCGCCGCCTCGCCACCCTGCGCGGCAAGGGCCTCGGCGACGTCCTCGGCGAACCGCTGCCCCGCGCGGGCGGCCGCGGCTACGTCGACCTCGACGACTTCTACCGGCGCGGCCTCCAGCAGGGCTTCGACCTGCACGTCCGCGACCGCGGCCTGCTGCCCGCCGGGCTGGTCGAGGAGATCCGCGCCCTCGCCCAGCCGCCGCTGCCCTGGGACGCCCGGCTCGCCCGCTGGTTCGACGAGCACGTCCCCCGCCCCGAACCGCTGCGCTCCTACGCCCGCCCCTCCCGCCGCCAGTCCGCCAGCCCCGACATCCCGCGCGCCGGACGCCACCACCCGTACGAGGAGACCCCGCGCCGCACCTTCGGCGTGCTGCTCGACACCTCCGGCTCGATGGACCGCACCCTGCTCGGCAAGGCGCTCGGCGCGATCGCCTCCTACGCGGCCGCCCGCGACGTCCCCGCCGCCCGGGTCGTCTACTGCGACGCCGCGCCCCACGACGCGGGCTACCTGCCGGTCGCCGAACTCGCCGGCCGGGTCCGGGTCCGCGGCCGGGGCGGCACCGTCCTGCAACCCGGCGTCGACCTGCTCGCCCGCGCCCCCGACTTCCCGGCCACCGCGCCCCTGCTGATCATCACCGACACCGACTGCGACGTCCTGCGCGTCCCGCGCCGCGAGCACGCCTACCTCGTCCCGCGCGGCGCGAGCCTGCCGTTCACCCCGCGCGGGCCGGTGTTCCACCTGAGCTGAGGGCCCCCGGCCCCGCGTCCTGCGGAGGTGTCGGCGGGCCGATCTACGCTGGAAGGCCCTTGCGCCCGCCCACCGGAGGTCCTCGATGTACGTCCTGCACGCCCAGTGGCGGGCCGACGGGCGGCTCGGGGTGTGGGCGGAGGACGGCGCGGCGTTCACCGGGCGCGGGCGGGAGGGCTCGCGGCACCCGTACGCCTGCCCGGCCGCCGAGGTCGCGGCGCTGCTGCGGGCGGTCGGGCCCGGCCCGGCCTGGCTGGCGGAGCGCGGCGACGAGCGCTGGCTGACCCTGCGGCTGCCGACGCTCGGCTCCCGGCCCACGCCCTCGCCCGACCTGCCGGTCGGCTCCACCGCGCGCGGCCCGGAGCTGCGGCCCTGGCGCGTCCCGGCGCTGCTGTTCGACCTGCCGGAGGCCGCGCAACTGCTCGGCGAGCTGTTCGACCCGTACTGGCCCGGCACCACCGTCGAGCTGCCCGGCGGCCGAGCGGTGGAGCTCGCGTACGGGGCGTCGCTGCGCTGGCTGACCGGCGTGCACGACCTGGCCTGGCGGCTGGCGGGGCGCGGCCGGGTGCTGCCCGCGCTGGTCGCGGAGCCCGGCGGGTGGGCGGCGCGCTGGCGGCCCGCGCACGACCCGGCCAGCCACCGGGAGGCCCGCGCGCTGGCGGCCGGGTGCCCGCCGGTCGCCCGCGCCGAGTACGGGCACGAGCCCACCGGCGGCGCCCTGTTCGCGACCGTGCTGGAGGCCCTCACCGACCACGAGACCCGGGTCGCGCTGGGGGAGGACGCCCCGGAGCCGCCCGGCGCGCCCGCCTGGGTGGCCGCGCTGCACGGCCCCGACGGGCGGCTGCCCGCCCCGCCCGACCCCGCGCAGGTCGCCCGGCTGGCCGCCGGTGCGGCCGGGACCGAGCCGCTGGGCCTGGTCCGGCTGGCCTTCCGCCTCGCCGAACCGCTCGGCACCGCCGCCGACGACCCGGACGCCACCGCCGTGGACGAGAACTGGCGGCTGGACGTGCTGCTGGGCCCGGTCGACCGGCCCTCGCTGCTGCTGCCCGCCGCCGAACTCTGGTCCGCCGGGCCGGGGTCCGCCGCGCTGGCCCGGGCGGTCGACGACCCGGTCGCGGCGTACCTCGCCGAACTCGACCGCGCCGCCCGCCTGCTGCCCGAGCTGCGGGCCGCCCTGCACCGCACCCGCCCCACCGGGATCGACCTCGACCGGGCCGGAGCGCTCGCCTTCCTGCGCGACACCGCCCCCGCGCTCGCCGCCGCCGGGCACGGCGTCCTGCTGCCCGCCTGGTGGCAGCGCCGCCCCCGGCTCGGCCTCGCCGCCACCGCGCGCACCACCGCCCCCGGCTCCGTCCGGCGCGCCGCCCAGGCCGACCGGGACGCCCTGCTGGACTTCCGCTGGCAGCTCGCTGTCGGCCAACAGCCGCTCAGCCAGCAGGAGTTGGACGAACTCGCGGCCGCCCAGGCGGGCCTGGTCCGGTTCCGCGGCCGGTGGATCGAGGTGGACGCCGGACAGCTCGCCGCCGCCCTGCGCTTCCTCGCCGCCCGCCGCGACGACCCGCAGCTCGACGCCGCCGCCCTGCTCCGCCTCGCCGCCACCGACGGAGCCGTCGTCGACGGCCTCCCGGTCACCGCCGTGCACGCCGACGGCCCGCTCGGCGACCTGCTGGCCGGGCGCCTCGGCCGCCTCCCCGGCGCCCGCCGCACCCCGTCCCCGCCCGGCTTCACCGGTGCCCTGCGCCCGTACCAGGAACGCGGACTGGCCTGGCTGGACGCCCTCGGACGGCTCGGCCTCGGCGCCGTCCTCGCCGACGACATGGGCCTCGGCAAGACCGTCCAGACCCTCGCCCTGCTCGCCCTCGAACACGCCCGCGGCGCCCGCGGCCCCGTCCTGCTGGTCTGCCCCACCTCGCTGGTCGGCAACTGGCAGCGCGAGGCCGCCCGCTTCGCCCCCCGGCTGCGCGTCCAGCTCCACCACGGCCCCGACCGCACCGCCCCCGACCCCGCCGCCGACCTGGTGATCACCACCTACGGCGTCCTCCAGCGGGACGCCGCCGCGCTGCGCGCCGTCCACTGGCGGCGGATCGTCGCCGACGAGGCCCAGCACGCCAAGAACCGCGCCGCCCGCCAGTCCCGCGCCCTGCGCTCGCTGCGCTCCGGCCCCCGGATCGCCCTCACCGGCACCCCCGTCGAGAACCGCCTCGCCGAACTCCACACCGTCCTCGACTTCGCCAACCCCGGCCTGTTCGGCACCCCCGAGTCCTTCCGCGAACGCTACGCCGTCCCGATCGAGCAGTCCGGCAACCGGGAGGTCGCCGCCGCGCTCCAGCGGCTCACCGCGCCCTTCCTGCTGCGCCGCCTCAAGAGCGACCCCGAGATCGGCCGACAGCTGCCCGCCAAGCAGGAGTTCACCGTCCGCTGCAACCTCACCCCCGAACAGGCCGGGCTCTACCAGGCCGTCGTCGCCGACCTGCTCGACCGCCTCGGCGGCATCCGCGGCGTCGAGCGCAAGGGCGCCGTGCTGGCGGCCCTCGGCCGACTCAAGCAGGTCTGCAACCACCCGGCCCAACTCCTGCGTGACCGCTCGCCGTTGGGCGGCCGCTCCGGCAAGGTCGAACGCCTGGTCGCACTGCTGCGGGAGGCCCTGGCGGAGGGCGACCGGGCCCTCGTCTTCACCCAGTACGCCGAGTTCGGCACCCTGCTCCAGCCCCACCTGCGCCGCCGCCTGGGCACCCCCGTCCTGCACCTGCACGGCGGCCTGACCGCGCCGCGCCGCCAGGAACTCGTCGACCGCTTCCAGGCCCCGGACGGGCCGGGGGTGTTCCTGCTCTCCCTGAAGGCGGGCGGCACCGGGCTCAACCTCACCGCCGCCAACCAGGTCGTCCACCTCGACCGCTGGTGGAACCCCGCCACCGAGGACCAGGCCACCGACCGGGCCCACCGCATCGGCCAGCAGCGCGACGTCCAGGTCCGCAGGCTGGTGTGCACCGGCACCGTCGAGGAACGCATCGCCGAACTCATCGACAGCAAACGAGAGTTGGCGGATGCGGTGGTCGGCACCGGCGAGCACTGGCTGACCGAGCTCCCCACCGAGCAGCTCCGCGAACTCCTCACCCTCTCCGCCGACGCGACCGGAGCCTGACCCCGTGGACCAGCCGATCGACCAGTGCCTCGACACCTTCTGGCAGGGCGAGTTCACCCTCCGCCCCACACCCCCCGACTCGCCCGCCCCCGCCCTCCCCGAACTCGCCCCCGACCTCGCGCACCTCCTCACCCCGCTCTACCGGCACCTCACGGAGCAGGACTCCTGAGGGCACCTGAGGGCACCTGTTCGGGGGCTCGGGGAACGGCGAGTCCGAGCTGCTGACGGCCGGAGCCCACCGAAGGTCCGTGCTGCTTCGGGTCAGGACCTCAGCCCGGAACGTCCGGTTCAGGCGCCTTCCAGGAACTCCCCCACCAGCGCGGCGAACCCGGCCGGGTCCTCCACCCACGGCCGGTGGCCCACTCCCGGCAGGACGGCGAGCCGGGCGGCCGGGTGCAGGGCGGCGGCCAGGCGCGCCGGGGCGGTGCCGATCATCCCGTCCCGCTCACCGGCGACCACCAGCACCGGCGCCGCCACCGGCCGGGGCGCGGCACCGGCCCCGTCCGCACCCGCACCCGCGCCCGCGCTCGAGTAGAACGCGTCCCGCATCCAGGGCGCGGCCGACACCAGCTCCGGGTCGAAGGCCGCCGCGCGGGCCCGCTCGTTCCAGGTGCCCCAGAAGAACGGCGTGATCCGCCGGACCAGCTCCGCCGGATCTCCCGCCCCGGCGGCCAGCAGGGCCTCCGCCTCGGCCGCGTCCGGGTACCAGGGCTCGGCCGCGCGCGCCGCCCGGATCGCGGCGAGCTCCGCCGGGTCGGGCTCCCGGGCGGCCCGGCCGACCGGGGTGACCAGCACCAACGACCGTACCCGGTGCGGGAATTCGGCGGCGTAGCGCTGTGCGGTGAGGGCGCCCGCGGAGTGGCCGAGCAGGTCGATGCGGTCCGCGCCGAGGTGTTCCCGCAGGGCCTCCACGTCCGCGGCCTGGGCGGCGAACGCGCAGCTCACCCGGTCGGCCGGCGCCGCCGAGCGGCCGCAGCCCCGCGGGTCGAGCCGGACCAGCCGCCGGTGGGCGTCCAGCCCGCCGAGGGTGCCGAGGTAGCGGGCGTCCGCGCCGGGGCCTCCGGGGAGCGCCACCAGGGGTGCGCCGTCGCCGAGTTGCTCGTAGTGGAGGGCCGTGCCGTCGTACCCGGGGAAGATCGTCATGGCCCGGATGGTGGCACGCCCCGGCCGGGCGCGGCAGAGGATTTCACGGGCCGGTCAGAGCAGGCCGTAGCCGCCGAGCGCCGCGCGCAGCCCGGCCGCCCCGCGGTGGTGGTGGCCGGGCATGCCGAGAGCGGCCGCGGCCGTGAGGTGGCCCGCGGTGTCGTCCACGAACAGGCAGGCGTGGGGCGGGAATCCGGCGCGCTCGGCGGCGGCGAGGTAGATCCGCGGATCGGGCTTGGCCGCGCCGACCCGGGCGGAGTTGACCACCGCGTCGACGGCCCGGTCCAGCCCGAGCGCGGCCAGGTCGGCCTCCAGCGCGGTGGTGCCGTTGGAGACCAGCACCACCGGGACGCCGCCCCGCCGCACCTCGGCGACCAGGGCCAGCACCTCCGCGTCCACCCGGAACGGCTGCCGCCCCCAGTCCGCGACCGCCGCCCGCGCCCGCTCCGCCGACCCGCACCCGGCCGCCAGGTCCTCGGCGACCGCGGCCCGCCACTGCTCGTCGCCGACCCGTCCGGTGACGGCGGGCAGCAGCCGCTCCGGCCGGAACGCGGCCGCGGCGACGGTGCCGGGCGCGAAGCCGTGCGCCAGGTCGACGTCCGCCAGGTCCGCCCAGATCCGCAGCACCCCGTCCAGGTCGCACAGCACCGCACCGATCCGCCGCTCCGCCATCCCGCCCAGCCCTCCCGTCCTCGTTCCCACGCCCGTTCCCGCGCCCGTTCCCGCGCCCGTTTCCGACCGGCGTGACCGCTTCGGTCGGTGAAGTCCCTTCCGGGCGGCGTCAGTTCGTCGCGTTCACCCTACTTCTCCGTATGGCAACCACCCCCGTCGCGGGGGCACAATCACCCCCATGCCCCCGCGCCCCCGGCACCCGCGCACCCTGCTCGCCTACGCGGCGCTGCTCGACCACTCGATCGACCGGATCGCCGAACTCACCGCCGACGCGAGGCAGTCGGACCCGGAGGAGGTCCACCGGCTGGCGAACGTGTGGGACAACAACACCTTCGGCCTGTTCTCGGCCGCCACCGCCCCCACCCGCTGGGCCCGCGGCCGCCGGGCCCGCGCCGCGCTGCGCTGGATGGCCGACTGCGGCGCGGACCGCCGCGCCTGGGTGGCCGGACGGACGGCCGCCGCGGGCTTCCCGGTCGAGCACTTCCTGCTGCCCGCCGGGCGGGAGGTCCAGCACATCCGCGACCACCGCGGCACCATCGACCACTTCATGGGCGACCTCACCCCGGAGTACGCCGACGGCCTGGCCGCCGAGTACGACCTGGCCGCCGCCGAGGTGGACTCGCTGCGCCTGGAGGCGTACGGGCCCGCGGCGGTCCGGGGCACGGTTCGGCTCCGGCTACCGCGCCGCTTCCCGGACGACGGTCGGGCGCGGCGGCCGTTCGGACAGCTCTCCGTGGACGTCGAGGCGGTCACCGCGGCGCGCTTCGACAGCACGGACACCCGGGGCGCGGCCATCGACTTCGCGGACGACGGCGGGCTGCGGCTCCGCTTCGGCCGGAGCGGGCTGCTGGGCGGCCCGGGCGCGACCCGCCGGCTGGAGGACGAGTGCTGGCACCTCTCGCCGACCGGCCGCCGCTACGTGGCCGCGCACCCGCCCGAGGACGACCCGCCGGTCACCCGGCTCCGGTCGAACGGCAACCCGACGCCGTCCGGGGAGGCCCACACGACCGCGAGTGTCCTGCACCGCGTCATGCTGGCCGTTCGCTGCACCCGTTTCCACGCCAGCGCCGGAAGAGTTCCGGTGCACCACCTGGCCACCGCGCTCACCGGCGCGGGCACCCGGGTCCTGGACGCGGGCGTCCGGCGCGGAGCCGCCCGCGAGCGCGCGTTCCGGGCCCTGGCGGACGACTGGCGGCGGCGCGGCGGCAGGCAGTTCGACGAGGCGTTCCGCGACCTCTACGACGCGGACCCGAGCCCCCTCCCCGTACCCGCCCGGCTCCGCCTGGTCTCCTACCGGGCCGCCGCCACCGACAGCGACTTCGACCCGTCCGCCCCCGCCACCCTCTCCCTGCACCTCGCCCAGCCGCCCGCCCCCGGGGCCCCCTGGGTGCTGCGCTCCCTCGACCTGAACGCCCCCGGCCCGCTGCGCCTCACCCTGGACGACTTCCACCGCACCGCCGTCCCCGACCTCGCCCCCGGCCGCCTCGCCTTCGGACCGGGCCTCACCGCCACCGGCGCCCCGGAGCCCGCATGACCCCGCCACCCGCCGCTCCCGCCTCCGCCCGCCACCCGCGCACGCTGCTCGCGTTCGCCGCCCTGCTGGACGCCTCGATCGACCGGATCGCCGAACTGGCAGTGGACGCCCGGGAGTTCGACCGCGCCGAGGTCGACCGGCTGGCGGACGTGTGGGACAACAACACCCTCGCCCTGTTCGGCGCCGCCACCGCTCCCACCCGCTGGGCCCGCGAGCACCGCGCCCGCCGGGCCGTCCGCTGGCTGGCCGACCTCGGCAACCGGCGCCGGGCCTGGGTGGTGGAGCGGACCGCCGCCGCGGGCGTCCCGGTCGAACGCCTCCTGCTCCCGCCCGATCCCGAGCCCGCCCACCTGCGCTCCTGGGGCGACGCCATCGACGTCCGGTTCGCCGACCTCGACCCGGAGTCCGCCGCCTGGCTGGCCGCCGAGTACGATCTGCCGGGCGCCGAGTTCCGACGGCTGGCGGTCGAACGGCCCGGCTCCGGCGCGCCGTACGCCCGGATCGTCTTCGCCCTGCCGCGCCGGTACCGCCAGGTCGCCCGGCGTCCGGCCGAACTCGTCCTGAACGTTCCGGAGTTGACCGGCCTGCGGTTCGCCGGGCCGGACGTCGCCGGGCTGTTCCCGCAGGTCGGGCCGGACGGGGTGGTGCTGGGCCTGGGGGCGGGCGGCGAACTGCGCGGTCCGGCCGCGTCCTTCAAGCTGACCGACCCGCACTGGGAGTCCTCCCCGACCGGCCGCCGCTACGCGGCCGCCCACCCGGAACGCGCCGAACCCCGGATCCGCCGCGCCCGGGGCCCGTACTGGTGGGCGTCGGCACCGCGCGGGCGGGCGGGGGAGGCGGCCCGGGTGCTGCGCGCGGCGATGTTCGGGATCCGGATGGTCGGCCACAGCAGCGCCGTGCACCGCACGCCCGTCGCCGCGATCGCCGCCGGGCTGTCCGGCGCGGGCCGCCGGATCCTGGAGGCCGGGGCGGTCCGCGGCCGGGCCGAACGGGACGCCGCCTTCCGCGCCCTGATCGAGCAGTGGTTCCACCGCGGCGGTCCCGACCTCGTCCGGGAGGTCCGCGACCACCTCCCCGGCCACCTGTTCCCCGGTGACCTGCTCCCCGCCGACCACGCCTGCCCGGACGGGTCCCGGCCCGAACCCGCCCCGCCGCGCCCGGTCCCGTCCGCCCTGGTGCTGCTGCACCACGGGGCCGCCCACCACGACCCCGGCTGCCCCGACCCGACCCCGTCCTTCCTGCAGTTCCAACTCGCCCAGGCCGTCGAGGGCCCGGACGCCCCCTGGCGGTTCGCCGGCCACCGCCTCGAACACCCCGCCACCCTGCGCCTCACCCTGGACGCCTTCCACCGCACCGCCGTCCCGGACGCCGCCCCCGACCGCCTCGCCCTCGGTCCCGGCCTCACCGCCACCGGCACCCCCGGGCTCTACTGAGCGGCTCGCCCGAGGGTGCTAGCAGTCTGCTTGCAATTGCAAGCACGGCGGTGCAGACTGCCCGTATGGCGTCACTGAACGTGGGCTCGCTCGGCGAGTACATCCGGGAGCAGCGGCGGAGCGCGCAGTACTCGCTGCGGCAGCTGGCCGAGGCCGCCGGGGTGTCCAACCCGTACCTGAGCCAGATCGAGCGCGGGCTGCGCAAGCCCAGCGCGGAGATCCTCCAGCAGATCGCCAAGGCGCTGCGGATCTCGGCGGAGACGCTCTACGTGCAGGCCGGGATTCTGGAGGAGCGGGACGGCGAGGGGCCCGGCCTGCGGGCCGCGATCCTGGCCGACCCGCTGATCAACGAGCGGCAGAAGCAGGCCCTGCTCTCGGTCTACGAGGCGTTCCTGAAGGAGAACCAGCCCGCCCGCCCGCCCGGCCCCGCCGGGCCGAAGGAGGCGTAGGCCGGAGCACCGGCAGGCGAGCACCAGCAGGCCCGAGCACCAGCAGAACGAGCAGGCCCGGACGGCCGGACCTGCGAGACCGAGCCCCGCGCGACCCGACCGCGCGGCGCCCCCGACCAGGAGGACCCGACATGCCGATCAGCGACGAGCTCAAGAAGACCCTCACCGACCCGACCCCGCTGTACGCCCTGGCCGGCGCGGGCGACCTCGCCTACGAGAAGCTCCGCGAGGTGCCCGCCCAGCTGGAGGCGCTCGCCGCGGACCGCAAGGGCACCCAGGAGAAGGCCGCCGCCGCCCTGCAGGACGCGGGCGCCGCGCTGGCCGACGCACAGGCCAAGGTCACCGAGGCGGTCACCGCCCTGCCCACCGACGTGAAGGAACTCCAGGCCAAGGCGCAGGAGTTCGCGATGCAGCAGGTCGGCCGGGCGCTGGAGTTCGCGGTGAAGGCCAAGGAGGTCTACGACGAACTGGCCGTCCGCGGCCGCACCGTGGTCGAAGCCGCCGGCGCCGCCCCGCAGGCCGCCGAGGACGAGTCCGGGACCGGGGCCGGGGCCGAGGCGCCGGTCGAGGAGGTCGTGATCGCCGAGGTCGTGGTGGACGAGGTCGTGGTGGACGAGGAGCCCGCCGCGCCGAAGCCGACCGCGAAGAAGGCCCCCCGGGCCCGCAAGGGCGGCGCCGCCGCGGCGGAGTGAGGCGGAGCGGCAGCGGCCGGAACGCCGCGCCGACGCGGGCCGTTGACTGGGGTGACGGCCGTGCCAGGATGGAGGAAAGAGTGAGGAGCCCAAGGTGATCCTGTACGTCGACCTCCTTAACCCGTTCTGGTGGATCGCCACCGCGATCATCTGCTTCAAGGTGTTCGCGCTCGGCGACGCCGTGTTCCGCCGGGAGGACGCGTACCGGGCGGCGGACAAGAAGAGCAAGGGCTTCTGGGTGATCGTCCTGAGCCTGTCGCTGGGCTGGGACCTGCTCTTCGGCGCCAACCCGATCACCGGCCTGATGACGCTGGTCGGCCTGGTCGCCTCGATCGTCTACGTGGTGGACGTCCGCCCCGCGATCAAGCTGCTCACCGACGGCCGCGGCCGCGGCGGGCGCAGCAACCAGGGCCCGTACGGCCCCTGGTGACGGGACGCGGCGACCGGCAGCGCAACAGGAAGGGCGGCCCCCGCACGGGGGCCGCCCTTCCTGCCGTGCGCGGCGGGACGCTCAGCCCATGATCACCGGAATCGGGTTGCGCTCCAGCAGCAGCACCGCGACGTCGTCGGTGAGCGCCCCGCCGTTCAGCTCCTCGACCTCGGCGATCGCGGAGTCGACGAGGCGGCCGCGGGTCAGTCCGGCGGCCTGGTGGTCGGCGATCAGCTCGATCAGGCCCTCCTGGCCCAGCCGCGGCGAGCCCGCCCCGACCTTGCCCTCGACCAGGCCGTCGGTGTACATCAACAGCCGCCAGCCGGTGGGGAGTTCGACCCGCAGGGCGGGCCAGACCGAGTGCGTCGCGTCGCAGGGCAGCAGGCCGAGCGCCGGGCCGGCCTGGTCGAGCGGGAGCAGCACCGGCGGGCCGTCGGGGCCCAGCAGCAGCGGGGCGGGGTGCCCGGCCAGGTACAGCTCGGCGGCGTCGGGGCCGCCGCCCTCGGCCGGGGCGTCCAGCACGACCATGCACAGGGTCGCGAAGATCTCGTCGCTGCGGCGCTCGTGCTCCAGCACGTGCTGCAGGGTGGTGAGCAGGTGCTGGCCGGTCAGCCCGGCGAACACCAGCGTCCGCCACGCTATCCGCAGCGCGACGCCGAGCGCGGCCTCGTCCGGGCCGTGGCCGCAGACGTCGCCGATCACCACGTGCACCCGGCCGTCCTTGGTGCGGACGGCGTCGTAGAAGTCGCCGCCGAGCAGGGCCCGGCGACGGCCGGGGCGGTAGCGGCGGGTGAAGGACAGGTCGGCGCCGTCCAGCAGCGGGGTGGGCAGCAGGTGGCGCTGGAGGCGGGCGTTCTCCTGGCCGCGGATCTCGGCCTCGACCAGGCGGCGCTGCGACTCGTCGGCGCGCTTGCGCTCCACCGCGTAGCGCAGGGCGCGGGCCAGCAGCGGGCCGCCGGTGTCCTGCCGGAGCAGGAAGTCCTGGGCGCCCGCGGCGACCGCGGCGGCGCCGAGCTCGGCCCCGGCGGCGTCGGTCAGCACCACCACGGCGGTGTGCGGGGCGCGCAGCAGCAGCTCGCGCAGGCCGTCCAGCCCGTCGGACGGCTCCGCGGAGGGTTCGGCGGACGTGCCGAGGTCGAGCAGGACGCACTGGAAGTCGGGGGTGCGCAGGCCGCGGCGGCCGGTGCCGGGCTGCGGCGGCAGCGCGGCCAGGGCCTCCTGGATGCCGTTCACCCGGTGCAGCTCGGCGTGCTGGCCCAGCTCGGCGGCCAGCGAGTCGAACAGGGCGTGCCCGGGCCCGTCGGCCTCCACCACCAGCACCCGGAACCCCGCGGTGGGGCGGGCGGGTTCGGCGGGGGCCGGGGTGCTGCGCGGATGCGGTATCGGCGCGGGGCCCGCGGTCCGGTCGGGACGCGGGGCGCCGTGGGCGCGGCGGCTGCGGCTGCGTTCGGCGGTACCGGCGCTCGTGGTCGCGTCGGGTGCCCGCCCGTCTCCCGTAGCGGGCATCGGTCGGTCCTTCCTTTCCCCGACGGACCAACGGCTGGTGTCCGTCCGCAGTGCCCGGGCGGCGCCGGGCATCGAGGGGCTTCCCGCGACCATAACGTGATCTCCGAGGATTTCTTCGACTGGGCGGCGCCGATGTGGTTATTGCCACGCGCCTGGTGGCGGCTTTGCCTAGGGTTTCCACAGGTTTCCGCCGTCGGTGGACCGGAGTTGGCCGGAGGTGAGCAGCGGTGACCCAGATCACGCTGGTGCAGGGTGACATCACGGAACAGCAGGTGGACGCGGTGGTGAACGCCGCCAACAGCTCCCTGCTGGGCGGCGGCGGGGTGGACGGGGCGATCCACCGCAAGGGGGGACCGGAGATCCTGGCCGAGTGCCGCAGGCTGCGCGCCTCGCACTACGGCAAGGGCCTGCCCACCGGCCGGGCCGTGGCGACCACGGCGGGACGGCTGCCCGCCCGCTGGGTGGTGCACACCGTCGGTCCGGTGTACCGGGCGGAGGAGTATCCGCAGCGCGCGGAGCTACTGGCTTCCTGCTATCGGGAGTCCCTTCGGGTCGCGGTCGGGCTGGGTGCCCGGACGGTGGCCTTCCCGGCGGTCTCGGCCGGGATCTACGGCTGGCCGCTGGAGGACGCGGCCCGGATCGCCCTGGGGACCGCGGTCGCGGAGGCCGCGGACCTGGACGAGGTGCGGTTCGTGCTGTTCGACGCCGACGCGTACGCGGTGTTCGAACGGGTGTGGCGCGAGGTCGAGGGGCGGACGGGCTGACGGGTGCTCGGGAGGCCGCTGGAGCGACCACCCGGACGGCTCCATGGTGGCGTGACGGGGCGTCAACACGCCAGAGGAAATCGATAACTCGTTCGAGTGAAGTATCGAACAGATGATCGGACCGAGTAGGGCGGGGCGGGACGGGACGGGGAGCGGGGGCGGCGGCTCAGCGCGGCGCCAGCGCGGCCCACCCCACCGTCAGCTCGCCCTGCCGCCACCGCGCCGGCCCGTCCCGCAGCGGCCAGTCCGCCGCCAGCGCCGCGCAGGCCGCCGCCCAGCGCTGCCGGGCCCCGAACGCGCCCAGCGGCGCGGCCGCCGCCCAGGCCCGGTCGAAGTCGCGCAGGAAGGAGTGCACCGGCCGCCCCGGCACGTTGTGGTGGATCAGCGCCTTCGGCAGCCGCTCCGCCAGCTCGGACGGCCGCTCCAGACCGGCCAGCCGGGCCGCGAAGGTCACCGTCCGCGGTCCCTCCGGCCCCAGCGCCACCCAGACGTGCCGCCGCCCCACCTCGTCGCAGGTGCCCTCCACCAGCAGCCCGTCCGGGGCCAGCCGCCCGCACAGCCGGGCCCACACCTCGGCGACCTGTTCCTCGTCGTACTGCCGCAGCACGTTCGCCGCCCGGATCAGCTGGGCCCGCGCCCCGCCGTCCAGCGGCACCTCGAACCCGCCGCGGCGGAACTCCAGCAGCGGCGGCTCGGCCATCGGCAGCGCCGCCGCGACCCGGACCGGATCGATCTCGATCCCCACCACCCGGACGTCCGCCCGCACCGCCCGCAGCCGCGCCGACAGCTCCACCGCCGTCCACGGCGCCGCGCCGTACCCCAGGTCCACCACCACCGGCGGGGCCACCGGCGCCCGCAGCGCCCGGCCCGCCGCGTACGCGATCCAGCGGTCCATCCGCCGCAACCGGTTGGTGTTGGTGGTGCCCCGGGTGATCGTCCCCACCGGTCGGCCCGACCGGCCCCGGGAGGACGGCGTGTCGCTCGCTGCCATGGTCACCTAGCGTACGCAGCGGTTCCGGAGCACGGAGCACCCGGATCCGCTGGCGGGAATACGCCGCCGCGCCACCCCGTTGCCCTGGCTGAAGTCCATCCGCCCGCTGCCGCCGGCCGCGGGCGGCGGCACGAGAAGAGCAGACCAGACGGCCGGCGCACAGGGAGGCATCCGCAGGTGACCCAGCCCCTCGTCCGCACGCCCCTCCGGGAGCCGCGGTGGGCCGCCCCCGCGACCCCCGCCGCGTTCGCCCGGTCCGCCGCGGCCGCCCGCCGCCCGCGCCGGATCGCGATGCTGAGCGTCCACACCTCGCCGCTGCACCAGCCCGGCACGGGCGACGCCGGCGGCATGAACGTGTACATCGTGGAGCTGGCCAAGCGCCTCGCCGAGCTGGACATCGAGGTCGAGGTCTTCACCCGCGCCGTCAGCTCGGACGACGCCCCCGCCGTCGAGCTCGCCCCCGGCGTCCTCGTGCGGCACGTCACCGCGGGCCCGTACGAGGGCCTGATCAAGGAGGACCTGCCCGCCCAGCTGTGCGCCTTCACGCACGGCGTGCTGCGCACCGAGGCCGGGCACCGCCCCGGCTACTACGACCTGGTGCACTCGCACTACTGGCTCTCCGGCCAGGTCGGCTGGCTGGCCGCCGAGCGCTGGGGCGTCCCGCTGGTGCACACCATGCACACCATGGCCAAGGTCAAGAACGCCGCCCTCGCCGAGGGCGACACCCCCGAGCCCGCGGCCCGGGTGATCGGCGAGACCCAGGTGGTCGGCGCCGCCGACCGGCTGATCGCCAACACCGCGGAGGAGGCCGCCGAGCTGGCCCACCACTACGCCGCCCGCCCCGAGCAGCTCGCCGTCGTCCACCCCGGCGTCAACCTGGACGTGTTCCGCCCCGGCGACCGCGCCGCCGCCCGCGCCCGGCTGGGCCTCCCGCAGGACGCCGCGGTGCTGCTGTTCGCCGGCCGAATACAGCCGCTCAAGGCGCCCGACGTCCTGCTCAAGGCCGTCGCCCGGCTGCTCGACCGGCACCCGGAGCTGCGCGAACGCCTGGTCGTCCCGATCGTCGGCGGCCCCTCCGGCACCGGCCTGGCCCGCCCCGAGAGCCTGCACAAGCTCGCCGCCCAGCTCGGCATCGGCGACGTGGTCCGCTTCCACCCCCCGGTCGACCAGCGGCGGCTCGCCGACTGGTACCGCGCCGCCACCGCCCTGGTGATGCCCTCGCACAGCGAGTCCTTCGGCCTGGTCGCCCTGGAGGCCCAGGCCTGCGGCACCCCCGTGGTCGCCGCCGCCGTCGGCGGCCTCCCCGTCGCCGTCCGGGACGGCCGCACCGGCACCCTCGTCCCCGGCCACGACCCCGACGCCTGGGCCCACGCCCTGCTCCCGTACGCCACCGACCCCGCCCTCCCCGTCGGCCGCGGCGCCGCCGCCGCCCGCCACGCCGCCGCCTTCGGCTGGTCCGCCGCGGCCGCCGCCACCGCCGAGGTCTACACGGGGGCGATGTCGGCCGTCGTCCGGGCCTGAGACCCCGGCCGGGGAACGGCGGGCACGGGTCTGCTCACGGTGCCCTGCCGGTGCGTGCCGTCGCTCCGGGTTCCGTTCCCGCCCCCTGGGCGCGCCGGCCCGCCGGCCCGGAGGCTAGCGTGGGGGCATGGCAGCCAAGGACGACGCACTCACCCTCCTGCGCACCGCGCTCGACCAGGCCGGTGTCACCTGGGAGCCGGCCGCGGCCGACCCGTACACGCTGGTCGCCGCGCTGCCCGGGACGCGCAAGCTCTCCACCGCCTGCGCGCTGCGGGTCGGCGACCACACCCTGTCGGTGAACGCGTTCGTGATCCGGCGGCCGGACGAGAACCACGAGGCGTTCCACCGCTGGCTGCTGGAGCGCAACACCCGGATGTTCGGGGTGGCGTACGCGGTGGACCGGCTCGGCGACGTCTACCTGGTCGGGCGGCTGCCGCTGGAGGCGGTGACGCCGGACGCGGTGGACCGGCTGCTGGGCAGCGTGCTGGAGCACGCCGACGAGCCGTTCGACACCCTGCTGGAGCTGGGCTTCGCGACCGCGATCCGCCGCGAGTGGGAGTGGCGGACCAAGCGCGGCGAGTCCACCCGCAACCTGGCCGCGTTCGCGCACCTGGCGAGCGAGGCCCCTCCCGCCGGAGCCTGATCCGGGTGTCCCCCCGGCCGGGGAGGGAACCATGGACACCGAATCCGCCGGTACCGCCGAATCCGCCGCCGCGCAACGGAAGTTGGCCTGGCTGGAGGCCGGGCTCGCCGCCGAGCCGAAGGAGCGTCGGCGGCGCCGCGACTGGGACCGGCGCCGGGCGCTGACCCCGCAACTGGCCACCGTCAGCCCCTCCGCGCCGGTCACCGTGCTGCCGGGCCTGAAGGTCGGCGAGCCGCCGGCCGGACGGCCGGCGGACGTCGCGCTGGTCTCCGGCGCGCTGGTGACGGTGCTGGCCCGGGCCCGGGGCGGCGGGAGGTCAGGCCGCCGCCTCCACCGGCGCCGCGACCGGCGCCCCGTCCACCACCGGCGGCCGGGGCTGACGGCGCCCGATCGCGACGAAGGCGAGCGCGGCCAGCGTGCCCGCCGCCGCGCAGCCGCCCCACAGCGCCCAACTGCCCGCGTACTGCAGCAGCAGGCCGCCGCCGAGCGGGCCGACGAACGAGGCCAGCGACCAGGAGAGCGAGTAGACGCCCTGGTAGCGGCCGCGGGCCCGGGCGGGGGAGTGCTCGGCGACCAGCGCCATCATGGTCGGCGCGGTGACGATCTCGCCGACCGTCCAGACCGCCACCGTCAGCGCGTACAGCGCGGCGGAGGACCCGGCCAGCGCGGTCAGGCCGAAGCCCCAGCCGGTCAGCAGGGCGCCGGCCACCAGCAGGGCGGTGCGGTCGCGGTGCTCCATCAACCGGGTCAGCGGGAGCTGCAGCAGCACGATCAGCACCCCGTTCAGGCTGATCACCAGGCCGAACCGGGCGGCCGAGAGGCCGTGCGCGCCCATGTCCACCGGCAGCGTGGTGGAGCCCTGCTGGACGACCAGCGCCAGCAGCAGGTTCACCGCGACCACCGCCATGAACGGCCCGTCCCGGAACACCGTGCCCAGCCCGACCCGCGGCTCCTGCTCGGCGACGGCCGCCGGGGCGGCCTCCGGCTGCGTCTCCGGGACCTTCACGAACACCACCACCGCGCACAGCAGCGTGGTCAGCGCGTCCAGCAGGAACAGCGCCAGGTAGCCGTGCACGGCGATCAGCCCGGCCACCGCGGCGGAGGCGCCGAAGCCGATGTTGATCGCCCAGTAGTTCAGCGCGTACGCCCGGACCCGGTCCGCGGCGGGCACCAGGTCGGCGATCATCGCGCTGACCGCGGGGCGGGACGCGTTGCTCGCCAGGCCGACCAGGAAGGCCACCGCGGCGATCGCCACCGGCCCGTCGGTGTACCCCAGCAGCGCGGTGAACAGCGCCGTGGACAGCTGCGCCGCCAGCAGCGTCGGCCGCCGCCCCAGCCGGTCGGTCAGCACCCCGGCGCCGATCGCGGCCACCGCCGAGCCGAGCCCGAACAGCGAGGCCACCAGGCCCGCGTACGCCGCCGAGTAGCCGCGCTCGTGGGTGAGGTACATGGCCAGGAAGGTCACCACGAAGCCGCCGAGGCGGTTCACCAGCGTCGAGGTCCACAGCCACCAGAACTGGCGGGGGAGCCCGCCGCCCGCTCTGCGTGCTTCGGCGGCCAGGCGGGCGAGGAGGGGCATGGGGGCTCCCGGGCGGTACGGCCCGGAGCGGCCGCGGGCAGGGTGGGGCGGCCGCCCGCGGGCGGGTGAACGGTAAGAGTCGAAACCGATGAGCGAACATTACATCGCGGATGGACACCCGAGCGACCGGATTTACCCCTCCACTAGGCTTGGCCCCATGGCTGACACGACCTATCGCTTGATCCTGCTCCGCCACGGCGAGAGCCAGTGGAACCAGAAGAACCTGTTCACCGGTTGGGTCGACGTCGACCTCAACGAGAAGGGCGAGAAGGAGGCCGCCCGCGGCGGCGAGCTCCTGCTCGCCGAGGGCCTGCTGCCGGACGTGCTGCACACCTCGCTGCTGCGCCGCGCCATCCGCACCTCGCAGATCGCCCTCGACAAGGCCGACCGCCACTGGATCCCGGTCCGCCGCAGCTGGCGCCTGAACGAGCGCCACTACGGCGCCCTCCAGGGCAAGGACAAGGCCCAGACCCTCGCCGAGTTCGGCGAGGAGCAGTTCCAGCTCTGGCGCCGCTCCTACGACACCCCGCCGCCGGCCCTCGCCGACGACGCCGAGTACTCGCAGGCCGGCGACGCCCGCTACGCCGAGATCCCGTCCGAGCTGCGCCCGAACACCGAGTGCCTCAAGGACGTCGTCGAGCGGATGCTCCCGTACTGGTACGACGCCATCGTGCCGGACCTCGCGGCGGGCAGCACCGTGCTGGTCACCGCCCACGGCAACAGCCTGCGCGCCCTGGTCAAGCACCTGGACGGCATCTCCGACGAGGCCATCGCGGGCCTCAACATCCCCACCGGCATCCCGCTCGTCTACGAGCTCGACGCCGACTTCAAGCCGGTCACCCCCGGTGGCCGCTACCTCGACCCGGAGGCCGCCGCGGCCGCTATCGAGGCCGTGAAGAACCAGGGCAAGAAGTAGCACCCGCTCGCCCTCGCCCCGCCTCTCAGCCCCCTGCCCGGCGCAACGACGCCCCGGCCCAGGGGGCTGTTCCGTTCCCCGACGCCGTGTCAACCCGGGGGTGGCAAAGCTTGGTTCACGGGGAAGAATGGTTCAGACCATTGACGGCGGGCGGGGGCTGCTCCTAGCGTGGAGGCACTGTCGGCGCGGGCATGACAATCTTGGTCGCCCCCCACGCGGCCCTTCCGCGTGCCCGCGGTCGCGCACTCCATCCACCCCCACGGAGGAGCACCATGCGCAAGCGCACCATCCTGGCGGTCGGCTTCGCCGCCACCGCCGCGGTCCTGGCCACCGCCGTCCCGGCCAGTTCGCACGGGTACATCACCACGCCGCCCAGCCGCGCCGGACTCTGCGGGGCGGGCGTGGTCAAGAACTGCGGGCAGATCCAGTGGGAGCCGCAGAGCGTCGAGGGCCCGAAGGGCTTCCCGGCCTCCGGGCCCGCCGACGGCACGCTGTGCGCGGGCGGCGACACGCGCTGGGCGCCGCTGGACAACCCGCGGTCCGGGGCGTGGCCGACCACCAAGGTGACCGCCGGGCAGCAGCTGACGCTGACCTGGAGCATCGAGGCGCGGCACGCCACCACCTCGTTCCGGTACTTCCTCACCAAGCCGGGCTACGACGCGACCACCAAGCTCACCAGGTCGAACCTGAACCTGACCCCGTTCCTGACCGTGCCGATGGGCGGCAAGCAGCCCCCGGCCACGCTCAGCCACACCGCGACGCTGCCCGCCGGGCTGACCGGCCACCAGGTGATCCTGGCGGTCTGGGACATCGCGGACACCGGCAACGCGTTCTACCAGTGCATGGACGTCAACTTCTCCTGACACCGGGAGGAAGCAGGACGGCCGGGCGCCCTTCCAGAGGGGGTGCCCGGCCGTCCGGCGTTCGCGCGCGGGGGCTCAGTGGCCGCCGCAGCAGCCGCCGGTCGCGCCGCCGCACTGGCAGGGCGAGCCGGACTGGCAGCCGCAGCCGCAGCCGGGGCCGCAGCCGCAGCCCGCGGCGAGGACCGGCAGGAGCCGGGCCGCGACCGGGGCGGTCGGGGCGGGCGGGGGGGTGTTCGGGGTGCCGGTCGTCTTCATGGCGCTGCCTCCTCGTCCGGGCGGAGCCGGGCAGCCCGAGGGGAGTGCCCGTCCCCTCGAGTGAACCCGGCGGCCGACGGCACGTCAACGGGCGCGCGGGGGCTGGCGGTTGGGCCCCCGTGCGCCCCCTCGACGGACCGGACGGGGGCGGTCGGCCCGGCGGCTACTCGGCCGGCTCCGCGGTGGCCACGAAGTCGGCCACGTGCTCGCCGGTGACCAGGTAGACGACGCGCTTGGCGACCGAGACCGCGTGGTCGGCGAAGCGCTCGTAGTAGCGGCCGACCAGGGTGACGTCCACCGCGGTCTCGATGCCGTGGTGCCAGCGGTCGTCCAGCAGGTGCGAGAACAGCTCGCGGTGCAGGGCGTCGATCGCGTCGTCGTCCGACTCCAGCTCCAGCGCCTTGTCGACGTCCTTGGTGGCGATGACCAGGCCCGCCTTGGCGACCAGGCGCTGGGCGAGCTGCCCCATCTCCAGCACGATCGGGTGCAGGTCGTTCGGGACGGCGGTCTCCGGGTAGCGCAGCCGGGCGACCTTGGCGACGTGCCGGGCCAGGTCGCCGCAGCGCTCCAGGTCGGCGCTCATCCGCAGCGAGGTGACCACGATCCGCAGGTCGGTGGCGACCGGCTGCTGGCGGGCCAGCAGGTCGATGGCCCGGTTCTCCAGGGCGTGGTGCAGGCCGTTGATCTTCTCGTCGGCGGCGATCACGCTCTCCGCCAGTTCGAGGTCCGCGTCCAGCAGGGCGGTGGTGGCCCGGCCCATCGCCGAGCCGACCAGGCGTGCCATCTCGACCAGGCTGTCGCTGATCGAGTCGAGTTCCTCGTGGTACGCGTCGCGCATGCGCTCTTCTCCTCCAGTACCGGTGTCGGTGGCGGTGCCGACCGGACGCCCCGGACCGGCCCGCCGGAGGGCGGGCGGCGCGGGCGGCCGCTGCTGGTGGCGCGAATGGTAGCCGCGTCACCGCCCGCACGGGCTTGCCCGGCCCAGACTGATCCGTTCGGGCGACCTCCCACGGCCGGGGCGGTGAACCGGCGGAATCCTGAAGGTGAATTCTCGGCAACGTCAGGCCGATGCCTTGATCGCACCCTTACGGAGCGCGCCCGGACACCATTTACGCTGGCTGGCATGGACGTGAACGCGGCCGCCGCCGCTGCCTGCGCCATAGCCGGGCTCGGCGTCGGCCTCACCGCCTCCATCGCCTTCCGCTGGAGCGAGCGCGAACAGGCCCGGGACCGGCACGGCAGGACGGGCAGGAGCGGCGGGCCGGAACTGGAACAGGAACCCGCGCTGCCCCCGGGCGTGGACACCGTGCTCTCGGTGCTGCGCTCGTGCGCGATCGTGCTGGGCGAGGGCGACGAGGTGGTCAAGGCCTCCTCGGCCGCCTACGCGATGGGCCTGGTGCGCGGCGGCAGGGTGGCCGTGGACCAGATGCTGTCGCTGGCCCGCTCCACCCGGCGGGACGGCGAGATCCGGCAGATCGAGCTGGAGCTGACCCGCCCCGGCACCTCGGCCCGCACCGCCGAACCGCTGGCGGTCTCGGTCCGGGTCGCCCCGCTGGGCTCCCGGCTGGTGCTGGTGCTGGTCGAGGACCGCACCGAGCGCCGCCGGATCGAGGCGATCCGCCGCGACTTCGTGGCCAACGTCTCGCACGAGCTGAAGACCCCGGTCGGCGCGCTCTCGCTGCTCTCCGAGGCCGTCGCGGACGCCTCCGACGACCCGGAGGCGGTGCAGCGCTTCGCCGGCCGGATGCAGGTGGAGGCCACCCGGCTGGCCAGCCTGGTGCAGGAGATCATCGACCTGTCCCGGGTCCAGGACGACCAGCTCAAGGTCGACCCGGAGCCGGTCGCGGTGGACGAGCTGATCGCCGAGGCGATCGACCGCTGCCGGCAGACCGCCGCGGCCAAGCAGATCGTCATCGCCGCGGGCGGCACCACCGACCTGTACCTGGTCGGCAACCGCGGCCAACTGGCCGCCGCACTCGGCAACCTGGTGGAGAACGCGGTGAACTACAGCCCGCCGCGCACCAGGGTCGCCATCGCCACCCGCCGGATCTCCAGCGCCGCGGCGCTGGGCGAGGCGGACGGCGAGCTGATCGAGATCTCGGTGACCGACCAGGGCATCGGCATCTCGGAGAAGGACCGCGAGCGGATCTTCGAACGCTTCTACCGGGTGGACCCCGCCCGCTCCCGCCTCACCGGTGGCACCGGCCTCGGCCTGTCCATCGTCAAGCACGTCGCCGCCTCGCACCGCGGCACCGTGTCGGTGTGGAGCGTCGAGGGCCAGGGCTCCACCTTCACTCTGCGGCTCCCCGCCGGACAGGCGCCGGTCGGGGGCCCCGAAACCCACGCAGCAACCACACTTCCTGCCCCGGAGGCCCGATCGTGACCCGTGTACTGGTGGTCGAGGACGAGGAGTCGTTCAGCGACGCCCTGTCGTACATGCTCCGCAAGGAGGGCTTCGAGGTGGCGATCGCCGCCACCGGCCCCGACGCGCTGGAGCAGTTCGAGCGCAACGGAGCCGACCTCGTCCTGCTCGACCTGATGCTGCCCGGCCTGCCCGGCACCGAGGTCTGCCGCCAGCTGCGGGTCCGCTCCAACGTCCCGGTGATCATGGTCACCGCCAAGGACAGCGAGATCGACAAGGTGGTCGGCCTGGAGATAGGAGCCGACGACTACGTCACCAAGCCGTACTCCACCCGCGAGCTGGTGGCCCGGATCCGCGCGGTGCTCCGCCGCCGGGGCGAGGACGGCGGCGGCGACGGCGCGGCCGCCCCGGGCGCGCTGGAGGCCGGTCCGGTCCGGATGGACGTCGACCGGCACGTGGTGACGGTGGACGGCGCCAAGGTCGACCTGCCGCTCAAGGAGTTCGACCTGCTGGAGATGCTGCTGCGCAACGCGGGCCGGGTGCTCACCCGGATGCAGCTGATCGACCGGGTCTGGGGCGCGGACTACGTCGGCGACACCAAGACCCTGGACGTCCACGTCAAGCGCCTGCGGGCGAAGATCGAGCCCGACCCGGGCGCCCCGCGCTACCTGGTCACCGTCCGCGGCCTGGGCTACAAGTTCGAGCCGTAAGCCGTAGCCGTGAGCCGCTGCCGCGCGCAGCAGGAGGGCCCCGCCGAGGCGGGGCCCTCCTGCGTGGCCGCGTCCTACTGCTGGGCGGTGGCCGAGCCGGACGGGCTGGCCGGGGCGCTCGCCGAGCCGCTCGCGGTGGCGCCGGCCGACGGCGAGCCGGTGGCGCCGGCGGGGGCCGAGGCACCGGCCGACGCGCCCGCCGAGGCGGAGGCCGAAGCGGAGGCGGAGGCGGACGGGGCGGCGGCCTTCGGGCCGTAGCCCTCGTAGTAGCCCTCGGCGGGCTGCACGTTGGCGTCGGCGGAGACCGTGCCGGCGTTCTTGAAGGTGAAGGTGGTCTTGGCGTAGCCGCCGACCGACAGCGCCGAGCCGGTGGCCGAGGCGGTCGGGCCGCCCTGGGCGCCGAGCAGCACCGACTGGCCGGGCGCGAGGGTGAGGTCCTGGACCGCGGCGCCCTTCTCGTCGGTCAGCTTGGCGGCGCTGTCGCCGATCTTGACCGAGGTGAGCACCTCCGGTTCGTTGCCGGTGTTGGCGATGTTCACCGTGAGGGCGGCCGCGCCGGAGTACTCGCCGGCGGTGCCCTTGGGGGTGACCACGACGATGTTGTTGAGCTTGACGTCGGTGCCGATCGCCGTCGCCGCGTTGTCCGGCTTGATCTCCAGCGTGCTCGCGTCGTTGCCCGCCGCGCAGGCGGCCAGCGGGACGATCGCGGCGAGGACGAGGGCGGCTGCAGCGCCGCGTCGAAGGCTCCGGCTCACGGCGGCGACTTCTCCTTGGTGGGGGACGATCCAGTGGAAAACGGATCACGGTCGGTGGTCGAGGGTCAGACTACCGACCGCACATATCCGCCTCTCACGGGGTGGCCCCGTGTCGCGGTCCGATCACGATCCGGGGCGCCCGGCGCGTCGGGGGCAAAAACTCAAGATCCAATCATGGTTTCGGGACGGTGACCAGAGGTTTCGTCCCGCGCTCAGACCGCCTCCGACCTGCGGGAAGCCCGGATCGAACACCGGTCGCAGCACGCGACGGGGGTGGTTGTCAAGCCCTGGAACCCGCCCTGACCTGCGAAAACGCCCTTCGAGTCAGCCGAAAAGCGTGTTATTCTGGAAAGCCACGGAAGGGGTCCTGTCACATGACGTTCAAGGTTGGCGACACGGTGGTCTACCCCCATCACGGGGCTGCGCTGATCGAGGCCATCGAAACTCGCCAGATCAAAGGTGTGGACAAGACCTACCTGGTGCTGAAGGTGCAGCAGGGAGATCTGACGCTTCGCGTTCCCGCGGAGAACGCCGAGTTCGTGGGCGTCCGCGACGTGGTGGGCCAGGAAGGCCTGGACCGCGTGTTCGAGGTGCTCCGCGCACCGTACACCGAAGAGCCCACCAACTGGTCTCGCCGGTACAAGGCGAACCTCGAGAAGCTCGCGTCCGGCGACGTGATCAAGGTCGCAGAGGTCGTCCGCGACCTGTGGCGCCGCGAGCGCGAGCGCGGCCTGTCGGCCGGTGAGAAGCGGATGCTGGCCAAGGCCCGGCAGATCCTGGTGAGCGAGCTGGCGCTCGCCGAGAACACCAACGAGGACAAGGCCGAGACGCTGCTCGACGAGGTCCTCGCCTCCTGAGCCGCCGATCCGGCTGCACGTCCTGGTCTCCGGAACCCGTGACGGGGTCGAAGCAGCTGTGACGCAGCGCCCGGTGGTGCCCGCAACGGCACCTCGGGCGCTTCGCCATGCCCGGAAGGGGTGGTGGCACGGCTGTGCGCCGGGCGCGGTTCCACTAACGTGCAGTCAGGAAGGGGGCCTGCCCGCTCGCGGCATCCGCGCTCGGCACGGGCCATACCCATCACTACCGAGGAGCCAAACCTGAACGCCTCAGCACAGCTCGCGGCAGCGGTCGTCCCGGCCGCCGGGCGCGGCGAGCGACTCGGCCCCGGCGCCCCCAAGGCGCTGCGCGAACTCGGCGGCGTGCCGCTGCTGGTGCACGCCGTCCGGGCGCTGGCCCGCAGCCGGGCGGTCGGCCTGGTGGTGGTGTGCGCCCCGCCGGACGGCGTGGCCGAGGTGGTCTCACTGCTGGACAGCCACGGCCTGGACGGCAAGGACGTCCGGGTGGTGCCCGGCGGCGCGAGCCGTCAGGAGTCGGTGCGCCTGGGCCTGGCCGCCGTCCCCGCGGGCACCCGGGTGGTGCTGGTGCACGACGCGGCCCGCCCGCTGGTGCCGGTCGAGGTGGTGGACGCGGTGGCCGCCGCCGTCCGCGCCGGGGCGGAGGCGGTGGTGCCCGCGGTGCCGCTGGCCGACACCGTCAAGCGGGTCGAGCCGCAGCCGTCCGGCCCGGAGCCGGTGCTGGACACGCCCGACCGCTCCGCCCTGCGCGCCGTGCAGACCCCGCAGGGCTTCGACCTGCCCGGGCTGGTCGCCGCGCACGAGAGGGCGCTCGCCGAGGGCGCCGAGGTGACCGACGACGCCGGGCTGATCGAGCGCTTCGGCGGCCGGGTGGTCGTGGTGCCCGGCCACGAGGAGGCGTTCAAGGTCACCCGTCCGCTGGACCTCGTGCTCGCCGAAGCCGTGCTCGCCCGCCGGAGGGCCACCGATGGCTACTGACCGCCCGATCCTCCCCCGCGTCGGCATCGGCACCGACGTGCACGCCTTCGAGGAGGGCCGCCCGCTGCGGGTGGCCGGCCTGGACTGGCCCGGCGAGACCGGCCTGGCCGGGCACTCGGACGCCGACGTGGCCGCGCACGCCGCCTGCGACGCGCTGTTCTCCGCCGCCGGGATCGGCGACCTGGGCGCGCACTTCGGCACCTCCCGCCCCGAGTGGGCGGGCGCGGCCGGGGTGGCGCTGCTGGCCGAGGCGGCCCGGCTGGTCCGGGAGGCCGGTTTCGAGATCGGCAACGTCGCCGTCCAGGTGATCGGCGTCCGCCCGAAGATCGGCAAGCGCCGGGACGAGGCCCAGGCCGCGCTGTCGGCGGCGGTCGGCGCCCCGGTCTCGGTCTCCGGCACCACCACCGACGGCCTCGGCCTGACCGGCCGCGCGGAGGGACTCGCCGCGATCGCCACGGCGCTGGTCTACGAACGGCCCGCCGCCTAGCCTGACTCCTGATCGTACGTCAGAGAACCGGCACAGGAGGCGACATGGGCGTCGAGCTCAGCGGCAAGGTCAAGGAACTGCTGGACGCGAAGAGCTACGCCGTGGTGTCCACGGTGCAGCCCGACGGCAGCCCGCAGTCGTCCGTGGTCTGGGTGAAGCGGGACGGGGACGACATCCTGTTCTCCACCGTGCAGGGCCGTCGCAAGCACCTCAACCTGGTCCGGGACCCGCGGATCAGCCTGCTGGTCAACCCGGCGGACGACCCGTACACCTACTTCGAGGCCCGCGGCGAGGTCACCCTGACCACCGCGGGCGGCCGGGAGCTGATCGACGAGCTGTCGCACAAGTACCGAGGCGAGGACTACGGCTTCGACGGCCCGGACGACGTCCGGGTGGTGGTCCGGCTCAGCCCGCGCAAGGTGGTCGGCAACAACCTCTGAGCTTGGCGTTTATCCTCGTCGGCTTTGATGTTCCTTGATCGAGTCGGCTCGTTTGGCCGTCTTGCCGACGTTGTGGCGTGGGGCCCGTTGCTTG
>NZ_JBIAVO010000042.1:0-67688 GCF_042894345.1 Kitasatospora sp. NPDC001540 | reverse complement strand
CTACCGGGCCGGCGTCGTCCTCGCTTCGCTGATCCTGTGGCTGCGAGCCGAAGAGCAATAACCCACCACAAGATCAATTACGAGACACGGCCTAGCGGTAGCTACGGTCGTGCGCCGGAAGCGGCGAGCTCGCCCAGCGCGTGCTCGCCGTGCCGGACGACGATCGGACCGAGCTCGTCTTCGAGCTCCTTGTAGACCGTGCGCGCGCTGCCCTCGTGGGCGTATCCCGCCAGTCGCGCGAGTGTTCCCCGGGACAGCTCCCGGCCGTCGCGCTGGTACTGCTGGTAGACCAGCCGCGCCCGCTCCTTCTTCGGGAGGGGCCGGCCGTCGTGCTGCTCCGCTCGCCTCTCGTGCTCCGGCTCCGATCCCAGCGGTGCGGTCTGCGGATCGGCGGCGGGAGGATCGTACGGGCCGTCCAGAGGCTGGGGCAGCTCGGCGCCGGGATCGGCCGAGCTGCCCGGCTGGGCCGACGCGGCAACCGGCGTCAGCTCCTCGGCACCCTGCGCCGCAGCAGACTGCGGCCGCAGTTCGTGCGGCCTTGCTGTCGCCGGGAAGGCCGCCTTGAGCGATCGGATCACTTGCAGCAGAGCGACCGGGTCGGTGCCGGGGTCGCGCTCGTACTGGGCGCGGAGCACCTCGGCGGTCGGCGATCCGTCAGCCAGCGCTCCTGCGGCGGCAAGTTCCTGCCACCCGGGATGGACCGGATCGGCATCCCGGGCCGGCCGCGGGGAGGCGGCCTCCGGCCCGGCCGCGGAGGACTTGCCCGCCGTGCTCTCCTCCCTCTGCGCGTGCTGTGCGCCGACGGCGTCGAAGGCGGGCAGCGTGCCGCCCGCCTCCACAGGAGCGACGCCACCGGCGAGAGAGGCATCACTATCCGGATTCCCGCCGTCCCCCGCGGCGGCCGGTACCTGCGCGTCGGGCTGCTGGCCGACCGGTGCAGGGGTGATGGGGGTCCGGTCCGGAGAGGGCTCGCGATCTGCGGTATCCGCCGCGTTGTCCACTGCAACCCGCTGCCCCACCGTCCCCACTGTCTCCACCCGCAGCGCCCGCTCGCTCGAGGGCAGCCCGGGCACGTCGATGAGGACCTGCTGCATCGCCTCGGTCCAGATGCCGTAGCCGGCCATCCGCAGCGCCCGCAGCTCGGACAGCAGGGCACTGGAGCGCCACCGGCGCCCGTACCGAATCCGCAGCTCCTTGCGGTACAGGACCCGGGCGCGCTCCAGACGTACGACCTCGTCGTAGGAGCGGATCTCCCACAGCTTCATCCGCCGCCACATGCGGAAAGTCCCCACCGGCGACAGCGCCCAGCGCCACCACCGGATCGAGTCCATGTGCCGGTCGTCGGCCAGGTCGGCGCTGCGGCGCACCACGTGGCGGGCCGCCTCCACCACGATCACGAACAGGACCGGGATCAGGGCGTGCATGGTCGTGCCCACGGGGTCCGGCCAGCTGACCGCCGCGTTGAACGCGATGGTCCCTGCCGTCAGCAGCCACGCGATCATGCGCAGAGGCCAGAAGGCCATCTTCTTCCACGTCAAGTACACGTCCAGGGCAAGGATGACGGCGATGCCGACATCCACGCCGACCGGGAAGGCGTACGAGAACCAGGAGAACCCCTTCTCCTGCGCCAAGCGGCGCACCGCCGCGTAGCTCCCGGTGAAGCCGATGCCCGCGATCACACCGGACCCGGCCACGATGGCGCCCAGCAGCGCCTTCTCGCCCCGGCGCGGCGGGTGCGCTTCGCTTCCGGCGCGGCCGCCCGACGGGCTGGCGGTGATCTCCGCCCGCTTGGTGCGCTCCAGTTCCTCTGAGGTGGGCTCCATGAACTCCCTGTCCTCCCTGCCGTCGGTACGCACGAGGCGCTCGTCGCCCTCCAGAGATGGCGCCGACAGGCCTGGTGTGACCGCCACACGATGACGAATTCTGAACGCTACGCCGCGCAGCAGTGTACGGATGCGAAGTTCGATCAACCGTTCCACTTTCGGCTTCGCAACGGACCGGGCCTGCCCCTCTCTTCCACGCGGAAGATCCACCCCGCAGGCGCCTGATCGACGACGGCTACAGTTCGACCCAGCCGCGCCCGCCCCGCGGAACGCCGAGCAGCCCGCTTTCGGACAGGAGACGACAACGTGCCCACGGCCCTGGCTGTGTCCCTCGCTGCGCTGCTCGGCCTGCCAGTCGGCGCGGCCGCCCGGCGCGCCGCCCTCGCCTACACCGTCCCCAGCGGCCAGCCCCCGCGCACCACCTGTCCGCACTGCCAAGAGCCGATCACCTCCCTCGCTCTGCGCACCACCCTGGGCCGCTGCCGCTCCTGCGGGCAACGTCTCGGCGCCCCAGCACTCCTGCCGGAGCTCCTGACCGCCGCCCTGTGGGCCCTGGCCATCGCGGCCCTCGGTGTCTCCTGGACCGCTGCCGCTCTGCTGTGGCTCTCCACCTGCTCAGTCGCCCTCGCCCTCGCCGACTGGACGCACCACCTGCTCCCGGACCGGCTCACCCTCCCCACCGGCGCTGGTCTGATCGCCCTCCTCGCCATCGCCGCCGCCGCGGACCACCAGGGAGCGGCCTTCGCCCGCGCGCTCGGCGGCGGCCTGGCCCTCGGCGCCTTCTACCTTCTGGTCGCCCTGGTCTCCAACCTCGGCCTCGGCGACGTCAAACTGGCCCCCACCCTCGGCGCTGCACTCGCCTGGTTCGGCTGGCGCTACCTCCTCCCCGGCCTGCTCCTCGGCTTCCTGCTTGGCGCGCTCTACGGGACCGCGCTGCTCGTTACCCGCCGTGCCTTCCGCAACCACCGCATCGCCTTCGGGCCGTTCATGATCAGCGGAACCCTCGCCGTCTGCCTGCTCGCCGGCTGACCCCGATGCGGTGGTACCCAGGCGGAGCGGAGAACGGCCGGGAGCATGCGCCCCGCCACCTGCCTGGCCAGGAGCGGGGCCTGCACGTTCAACAGGTCAGATGGCACCCGTCTGTCGCTGCGCCAACCTGATCCGACGCCAGATGACGCGCCACGTTTCGATGTCGTCCTCCCGAACCCCGCAGCACTTCAGGTAGCTCTCGACCAGGTCCAACTTCGGTAGGTCGCCCGACTTCAGCATGGCGGAGATCGTGCTGCGCGCCAGGACGCGACCGGTAGGCCGGTGCGCACTACGCTCCACCAACAGGCGCAGCGACGGTTCCCCCGCCCAGACCAGCACCTCGTTCAGCCCGGCAACGAACTCGCCTGCGGTCGAGTACAGGAGCGGGTCAGGAGCCGGCGCCTTGGGCTGGACGATCGGATGCCGCCCGCTCTGGCGTGCCGGTAGGGGGCTAGGAACGTTTTTACCCGGAAGAGGCCTCGGGATCTTGGCTGCGGAGTGCCGCGTTGTGGCCTCCGGCGGGCTGTAGTGCTGCACTGACGTTTCGACCATCCGCCTGTGTTCCTCTGTCCACATCTCCGCCAGCGTGCGGAACGTTGATCCATTGACTGCCAAGTCGGCGCAAATGCGTTCGAGGACAGTAAGCGAGGGGATCACTGCGCCCCGGAAGATGTTGTTGAGGGTCGGTGCTGGTACGAGGGTCCTGGCTGCCAGCCCAGCAAGTGAGTCGTCGCGCTTGAAGGCCCGCCAGAGCTTGTACAACATCTCGCCGAGTTGATCGCTCTCGATCACGGTTGTAGTTCTCATCGTAGCCGTCCCGCTGGCTCGGTCGTGGCGGGGGTCGGCCGCAAGCCCAGCGCCGCGGACGCTTCAACCGCCGCCGTGACGATCACAGTCACCAACGCCTCGACCTTGTAGCCGAGGACCAGCAGCGCGATCACTCCCGCCATCGCCACCCCGAGGAACAGCAGGGCCAACACCGTCCGGCGGAGGCGCCAGGCGGGACGGTGCTCCCGTCGGCCCGGATTCATTGGTTCGTCGAACTTGGGCATGGCTTTGCCCCTCCCTTTGCGTCAACCTGGACTGGGGATTGCCGTCCCCTGCACCGCCCTCGGCGGCGTGGCGCCTACCTTCCCTAGAACAGATCGGCTAGCGCAAATCCGGTTTCTGCCAACAACTCCTGTACCTCGCAATGCATCTGACGGGCAGTCTGAATGTTGCTGGACAGCTACAGGTCGGCATTGAGAGCTCGGTGTCCCGAGCTGTCCCGGAGCGTCCAGAAGAGCCAGAGCCACCGTTCGCCACCGGGCAGGAGAGGTCTTACGGGCAAAGCACCCTGCGTATGCGATGGACGGGAACTGTCCAGGCCCGTCCCAAGCTTGTAGCCGTTCCGGAACGGCTGCCACCATGTCGGTCGACGCGCCCTCCCTTCAACCTGGACGGCCAGCGCCCCGGGCCTCCGTTGCCGCGGAACCGGAATGTGATACACGACATATCGAAGAGCCCGCCCCCGCCCTGCGGAGCGGGCCTTTGTCGTACCGAAGCGACACCACGCGAGCCGTGGAGCACGGGCTGCTTGCTGGTGACCCGCACGTGGCGCCCCTCCATCAGGCCAGCCGCCAGCTGAGTGCGCCTCACGCTTGCGGGCCGCTCCGACTCGGCAGGCGCGCCCGCGGCGCCGCTGGTCCTCACTCAAGCGGTTGCGGTGCGGCGGCCCTTCAGCAGCGTCTCCAGCAGTTCGACGGTCTCCTCCTCCGGGTCGACGCCGAGATCCTCGTTCAGGTCGTGCAGCCGACGGGCGGCGCGCTCCAGGCTCTCGCGGTCCCCGGAGGCTGCGTGGACTTCGAAGAGGTCGCGGTAGAGCAGCTCGCTCTCCGGGACGGCCTCCAGGCCGCGGGCGGCGGCCGTCGCGGCCGCCCGGTAGTCCCGCTCGACCAGGCGCCGCTGGGCGAGCTCGTGCGCGGTGTCCTCGATCGCGGCGAGCATCTCCTGGACCAGGGCCTCGGCCCAGCCGTACTTGGTGGCCAGGGTGCCCGCGAAGGGCCTGCCGCGCACCAGGGCGAGCGCCTGGGCCAGCGCGATGTCCGCTTCCAGGCCGCTGCCGTGGTGGCCGGTGCGGTACAGGTCCTGGAACTGCGTCCAGTCGCACGCCACCGCGGGGTCCAGGCCGTACTCGTCGTCGGTGATGTGCGGCAGGTAGGGGCTGCCGTCCGGCTTGTCGCCCAGCCAGCGCCGGGTGCGCGACATCAGCGTGTTGCGGCCCTGGTTGTCCACGCGCACACCCGGCCACATCGCCTCGTCGAGCTCATGGCGGGTGCTGCCGGGGTGGAGGGCGAGCCAGGCCGTCACCTCGGTGAGCTGGCGGCGGCGCGGCTCCTGCTTCGTGCTGCGCAGCCCGAGGACTTCGACGCGGCCCAGCACCCGGACATAGGGCGCTTCGGGCTCGGTGTCCTGCGTGGTGAGCGCTGCCAGGACGGCGGAGGAGTGGTGCAGCCGGTGGCTGACCCGGGCCCCGGTGCCCGCCGGTGCCGGAGAGGGGATCGGCGCAGGGGTGGCGGGCTGCGCCGCGGGTGCGGGGCCGTCTTCGGGTCCGTCGACGTCGCCTGCAGCCGGCTCGCCCTCCTGGCCGGCGGTCGGGGTGTCTTCGGCTTCCTGCTCGGCCTGCTGGGCGTAGCGGGCGATCAGGACGTCCAGGTCCTCGTCGGCCTCCTCCTCCCACTCGGAGCCGTCCTCCTCGTCGGTCAGACCGAAGACGTCCTCGTCGGGGTCCGCGTCCTCGAAGTCGCCGTCCTCGAGCGCCTCGGCGGCCGCCGCGGGCTCTTCCTCGGCCGCCCTACGGGCGGTGGGCCCGGCGTCCTGCGCCCGAAGCCGCTGGTCCTCTTGGGCGGCGGGGCCAGGTCCCTGCGGCTGCGCGGCTGGTGAGCCGGCGTCGGTCGAGGCCTTGGCCAGCGCGACCGGCACGGTGAGGGCAGCGGGCAGCGCGGCGGGCCCGGACGCCGGGGGCGCCGCCGAGGCGGGGGAGGTGATGTGGGAGGCCAGCGCGGATCCGGCTTCGGCCAGGATGGGCTCCTGCCCGGGAGCGTCGGTGCCTGCAGCAGCGAGCGCCGCACCCCGGCCGGGCGCGGCCTCGGCGCTGACCGGGCGGGTCCACTCCGGGGCCGGGAGCGTGTCGCGCCGCTCGGCGGTGGCCAGGATGTCGACCAGGCGCTGGTACGCCTCCGGCTCGATGCGCTGGAGGACGACGGTGAACGGCAGGCCGTCGATCTCGACTTCGAGTCCCGCGTCGGCCGGGATGCGCCAGCTGGTCTCCACCGGCAGGTCGGTGCGGCTGCCGGAGATCACGCCGATCGAGGTCCGCGGCTGCGTACCGAGCAGGTCCACCATCTGCTGCGCCTCGTCGGGGCTCGGCTCCGCGGTACTGATCAGGATGTGCGGGGTCCACGTGCCGTCGGAGCCCGGGTCGCCGACGCGGGCCGCGCGCAGCGAGGAGTAGCCGCCGTGCTGGAGGCTCTGCAGCTGGAAGGCGCTGCGGGAGGAGAGCGTGAGCAGCGCCTGGGACAGCGTCTGGTGGTAGTCGGAGTGGACGGGGTAGAGCTCGGCGAGCTCGGCGCCGACGCCGGCGAGCAGGAGCAGGCGGTCGTCGGCGAGCTTGCTGTTGGCGAGTTCGACGGCGAAGGCGCGCATCACCGCGAGGACGTCGGCGTCGGATCCGTCCAGGGAGAGCAGGCCCATGGTCTCCAGGTCGACCAGGACCGGGTCGCCCTCGGGGGTGTGGCCGAGGCTGACCAGGGTCGGGTAGGGGGCCGGGGTGCGGGCGGCTTCCTCGGCGCTCAGCAGCGCGGTGCTGCGGGTGGAGGCGCCGCAGCGCCACAGCGCCGTGTCGTGCCCGGCGGCGGTGAACGGGGCGATCGGGACGGACGCCGCGGCCAGGTACAGCTCGATGGCGTCGCCGGTGACGCGCACCGCTTCGAGCTGGGGGAGCTCCAGGCCCTGCTCGTGGGCGCGGGCGGCCATCGAGCGCAGCGAGCGGTCGAGCAGCGCCAGGCCGACGGGGTTGGTGGTGGCGCGCAGCTGCCGCTCCAGGCCTGCGGACTGTCCGGTCGGCATCGGGATGCGGCGGGTGGGCTTGCGTCGGCGCTGCTGCAGCAGTCGGCGCAAGCCGATGCTGGCCAGCACCCCTGCGGCCAGGAGCGCGCCCCCGGCGGCGAGCTGGCGCGCCGAGCTGCTGCCGTCCTCCGTCTGCTGCTCGGCCGGATCGGCCTGGGCGGTGGCGGGCTGGGCCGGGGGCGTTGCCGCGGTGCTGGGGCTGCCGGTTGCCGCTCCGGCGCTCGGGGCTTGCGCGGCGGCGGACGGGGCGGCCGCCGGGGCTTCCGAGGGAGGAGCGGCCGGGGCGGTGCCGGGAGCTTCCGCGGGGGCGGTGGGTGCGGCTGCCGGAGCCTGGCCCGGGTCCTGCCCCGGGGTTCGGCTGTCGGCGCCGTCGGAGCCGGTGGCGTCCGGGGCTGCGTGCTGCCCTGCGGCCGGGGCGTTGGCGTCGCCTGCGCGGGGTGCCGCGGCTGGGGTGTCGGCGGGCAGCGCGAGGGTCCAGCCGGGCTCGATGTGGTCGGGGTTGCTCAGGTGCTCGCCGCCGGGCTCGGGCCGGTCGCGGTTGGCTTCGTACAGCTCGACGTACTTGTCCGCTGAGCCGAGGTGCTCCTGGGCGAGCGCGGACAGGGTGTCGCCGGGCTCGACGGTGATCGTGGCGCTGCGCGCGTGCGGGGCGGCGGCCGCCGGGGCGGCCGGGGCGTCGGGCATGAGCAGCACCCAGCCGGGCTGGATGGGCCGGTCGGTGTGGAAGACCAGCCCGTCGGCCATGGTGCGGCCGTTGTTGAGGTCGGCGATCTCGTGCCACCGCTCCCCGGCTCCGAGCTGGTCCTGGGCGATGCTCCACAGGCTCTGCGCGGGGCTGGCGCTCCGCACCGTGTAGGTGGGGTGCTGCGCGCTGGCCGCCTGCGCGGTGGCGGCCGCGGTGGTGTGGCCGGCCACGGCCGGTGCCGTGGCGGAGGCCGGGGCGTGGGCGCTCGCCGGGTGGGTTCCGGCGGCCAGGGCCGCCCCGGTGGTGGGGACCAGCAGGAGGATCGCCGAGACCAGGGTGGAGGCGATCTGCTGGCTCCAGGCGAAGCCGCGCAGGCGGGGGGCGGCGCGGCCGCGCAGCTGCGCGGGGATCTCCAGCAGCACGGCCGCCGCGAAGCTGCCCCAGCCGATCCAGCCGATGACCACCAGGACGAGCAGGAACGCGGCCCCGTTGTCCTGGCGGGTGAAGATCTGGCTGAAGGAGGAGAAGTCGGCCAGGCCCGCAGCGGCGTAGCGGTGGGTGGCGGCCAGCAGCGCGACGGGCAGCGCGGTCAGCAGGCCGAGCAGCGCGACCAGGCCGCCCAGGGCGCGGGGCAGGTCCCGCAGCGGGCTGCGGGTGCGGATCCGGTGGGCGTTCTTCGGCACGTCAGGGTCCCTTCGGCGCGGTGACACCGTAGACCAGGGCGGCGGTGGCGTGGCCGTGCACGGGCATGTCGCCGAGTCCCCAGATGCTCGTGTAGGTGGAGGTCAGGTCGACGACGAGGACACGGTTGCCCTGGTCCGGGTAGATGCTGTAGCTGCCGTGGAAGCCGGCCTGCTCCAGGTAGCGGACGGCTGCGCTGCGGGCGGCGGCCGGGTCGACCTCGATGCCGTTGCCGGGGATCGCCTTGCCCGCGTTGAGCTGCTGGCCCCCGGCCCGGGCGGCCTCCTGCGCGATCGCGTCCGCACGCTCGGAGGCCTTCAGCTTCCCGCCGCCGTCGACGACGAGCCCGAGCAGCGCGAGCAGCGCCATGACGCAGATGGCGACGAAGATCGACAGGCCGCCCTCCTCGCGGGGGCGGTCGGCCGGGAACACGGTCACGGTCACCTCTGGGTGTAGGTGTCGGCGTACGAGGTGAAGGTCGAGGTCAGCGTCTTGCTGCCGAGGCCCAGGCCGAACAGGTCCGAGAAGGAGACCGTGCAGGAGACCTTGACGGTGACGTAGCCGGACTGCCCGGCCCGGGTCGGAATGCTCATGTGAGTGATCGAGACGGCCGGTGAGCAGTGCAGGGCGGTGGCCGAGTTGGCCATGTCCTGGGACGCGGCCTGGTACGCCGCCGCGGAGGCCGCACCAGGCGTCCGGGAGATGGAGGCGGCCCGCGCGGCGTCCTCGGCGGCGCTGTCGACGACCTGGCCCGTCAGCGCGATGCGCCCGGCGGCCCAGGCCAGGCACAGGAACAGGATCAGGACCGGGACGACGATGGCGGCTTCGATGCTGGCCGACCCGTCCTCGCCCCGGGCCTGCGGCCGCGCCATCGCGCCGATCATGGGGCGGTCCACTTCTCCACGGGCGCCGAGGCGCTCTGGCTGACCGAGAATCCGCTGACGCCGGGGACCAGCGACTGGGCCTGCCCGGTGACGGTGATGGTGATCCGCGTCGCCGAGCTGCCGCTCGACGAGGCGTGGGGGGAGCGCAGGGCGCTGCCGCCGAGCCGGACCGCGGCTTCGTTGGCCCGGGCCACGCCGGCGGCGGCGTTCGAGCCGTAGGTGCGCGCGGCCACAACGCCTTCGCGGGCCGCGGTCTGGGCCACTTCCCGGGCGTAGTACCACATGACGGCCTGCACGACCATGACGGTGAACAGGAGGACGAAGGGGAAGACGATCGTGGTCTCGATCGAGGCGTCGCCGCGTTCCTCGCCCTCACGCAGCCGCCGAGCGAGCTCTCGCAGAGCCTGCGGGAGCCGCCGCGGCCGCGGTGCCGGTGCGCCGGTGCGCATGTCCTTCCCTCCTGAGGTGATCGTGGCGGTGGCGGTCGCGGGGGGGGGGGGGGGGGGGGGGGGGGGGGGGGGGGGGGGCGGCCCCGCGGGGGGGGGGGGGGGGGGGGGGGGGCGGGCGGGGGGCCGGGGGGCGGGGGGGGGCGGGGCGCCCGGCCGGTCACTGGGTGGACAGCTTGTTCTTGTACTTGTTGAGGAGGGTGACGGTGATGACGGCTGCGATCGCGAGGGCCAGGGTGATGGCGGCCACCCAGATGATGACGGTCGTGATGGAGACGTCACCGCGCTCGCGCTCGTCCCTCAGGCTCTCCAGCCGGGACGCCGCCCAGGCGACGACGGCTGCGTAGCCGAGGGTCTGCGGGAGGCGGTACACGGCGAGCTTGGCCTTGTCGATGCTGCTCAGCATGCTGATCTCTTCCTTGGGTCGGTGACGGTACGAAGACGGGGGGCGGGCCGGGGAAGGCCGGTTCAGGTGACGAGGATGTGCATCACCGCGGGGAAGCCGACCAGCGCCATGATCAGGACGGCCAGCAGGCCGCCGGGGGCGGTCATCTTCTCCGAGTCCGCATGGGCCTCTTCGGCCTGTTTGGCCATCAGCTCCGTGCGCAGGGACCGGGCCCGGGCGCGCAGGGTGTTGTACACCGCGGCGCCCTCCGTCGAGGACAGGCTCATGATGTCGGCGACGTCGGCGAGCTGCGGCACGTCGAGTTCCTCGCTCATGCGCTTGAGCTCGACCCACGGGGCGACCTTGTCGATCCGGGCGATCTCCAGGGCCTGGCGGATCCGCAGGATCGGCCACCCCTGGCCGACCTCGGCCGCGCGCTCCACGGCCTCGGCCGGTCCTGCGTCCCCGGCGCGCTCCAGCGCGATCAGGTCGAGGTAGGCCGCGATGGCGTGCGAGAACTCGATCCGTGCCCGCTTGGCCTTGTCCCGCACGTCCCAGTCGGCCAGGACGAAGAAGAGCGCCCCGACGCCGAGGCCCACCGCGAGCGGGACGGGCACCGGCAGGTAGTAGCCGGTGATCATCACGATGCAGTTCAGGACGGTCGGGAAGACCAGGCCGAGCAGGCCGAGCGCGACACGGGTGAGCATGTGCACCGCCGGGCTCTTGCCCAGCAGCGCCAAGTCCTTGTGACGGATGCTCACCCCGGGAAGGCCCTGCAGATGCTGCAGGAGCCACCGGCCGACCTTCTCGTCCTGGCTCAGCTCCTCCTGGTCCAGGTCGAGGACCGGCGCCTGGTTGATCTGGTCGAGCGCCGCACTCAGCTGCGGCTGCGACTTCAGCGAGGCGCGGACCAGCCCGGCGAGGCCGGCCCCGACCAGGGCCCCGGCGAAGACGGCGATGACGGGGATCACCGTGCACCCCCCGCCAGTGCGGCGGCGCGCCGGTCGGCGGCCTGACGAGGTGTCAGCGCGCTGACGGTGACGGAGCTGCGCGGGTCGGCGGCCAGGAACCTCGGCGTGGCCCTGAACGTCGCCAGCTGCCGCATCCAGGCCAGGACCCCGGCGAACCCGGCGACCAGTACGGTCAGGACCAGCTGGCCCAGGAAGGTCCCGTAGGGCTCGATGTAGGCGGTGTCGAAGGAGCCCGCGACGACGATGCCGAGGGTCATGAACGTCATCCACCGCACCGTGGTCCTGGGCTTGGCGCGGTCGGCCTCGATCTCGCGCCGCTGGCGCACTTCGTCGCGCACGGAGTCGGCGAGGTCCTCCAGGTTCCGGGCCAGGCCCGGGCCGCGGTCCGAGGCCCGCAGGATCAGGGCGGCGCA
Source organism: Kitasatospora sp. NPDC001540 (assembly GCF_042894345.1). NCBI lineage: Bacteria > Bacillati > Actinomycetota > Actinomycetes > Kitasatosporales > Streptomycetaceae > Kitasatospora > Kitasatospora sp. NPDC001540. The sequence continues at coordinate 56,264 of NZ_JBIAVO010000042.1, read as the reverse complement.
CACCTTGTCCGCGGTGGCGTCGTTGAGGTGGTCCGCGAAGGCGACCAGCGCGTCCTGGGGCCGCCACCCGGACTGCAGGCGTGCGGCCAGCTCACCCACCGGGCGCTCCAGCACGGCGGGCGCGGTGCGCCGGGAGTCCTTCATCGCCTGCTCCAGGCCGACCCCCAGGTAGAGCACGTCGGCCAGGCGGCGGGTCCACTCCGCCAGGGCGTCCAGCTCGGTGATCCGGATCGTCGCGGCCTTGCCGGGGCTCAGCAGCCACGGCAGGCCGGCGGCGAGCAGCACCAGCAGCAGCCCCGCGACGAACCAGCCGGTGACGGCCCACGCGGCCAGGCCGACCAGGCCGCCGACCATCCACCTGGCGCGCAGCCTCGCCCGGGCGGCGGCGCTGTGGTCGCTGCCGCGCAGCGTGGCGCGGAAGCGGCCGGCGGGGCCGAGGGTGCGCGGCGCCGTGGTGCCCACGACGCCCGCGACCAGGCCGACCAGGCCGCCGGACAGCAGCAGCCCGGCGAGCAGCCCGGCGAGCATGAAGGCGGTGCCGCCCATCACCGGCCCACCTTCACATCGAGCGGCGCCCGCCAGGTCCCCGCGGGGGCGCGTAGCAGGTCGGCGTTGAAGCCGACGCGGACCAGGTCGTCCAGGGCCGTCGGGTTCATCCGCGGCACGGCCCGCAGCTCCCCGAGCTCCGGGTTCGGGCCGAAGATCGTGTTGCTGGTCGGGCGTCCGTTCTCACCGGCGCCCGTGACCTCCAGTACCTGGGACACGAAGCGGTGCCGGCGGCCGCCGATCGCGGTCTCGTCGATCAGCCGCAGGAAGACGACCGCGTCGATGCCGTTGGCGATCTGCCGGTACGCCAGCTGCTCGGAGAAGCCCTCACCGGCCTGCATGTACAGCTCGGCGATGCGGTCGTAGACCATGCCGGCTTCGCGGGCGTGGATGGTGCACAGCGAGCCGCCCTCGCCGTTGGTCATCGACTGCAGCATCGGCACCACCTCGCGTCCGCGGACCTCGCCGACCACGATCCGCGACAGGTTCATCCGCAGGGAGGGGTAGATGAGGTCGTTGACGGTGATCTCTCCGGCGGCCTGGCCGTCGACGCGTTCGCCGTTGCCCTCGCGGGCCTCCATCGCCACGATCTGCCGGTCCGGCTCGAGCTCGTGCAGGAACAGCTCGAACTCGGTCTCCAGCGTGCCGATCCGCTCGTCCTTGGGGATCTCGCGGGCCATGGCGCGCATCAGGCTCGTCTTGCCCGCGCCCTGCCCGCCCGCGATCAGGACGTTCTTGCGGGCCAGGACCAGGGCCTTCAGGTACGCGGCCAGCGTCGAGTCGATCGCGCCCAGCTCGACCATGCCCGCCAGGTCGCTGCTGCGGACCCGGTGGCGGCGGATGGTGACCTGGGGCCGCGGCGTGACCTCGGTCATCGCCTGCAGACGGGAGCCGTCGGGAAGGCGCAGCGCGAGCATCGGGCTGGCTGTCGACAGGGTCCGCTCGCCGTGGCCCGAGCGCCGCGCCAGGTCGCGCAGCAGCTCCACCAGGTCCTCGTCGGACTCGGCGATCGGCCCGACCCTCACCTTGCCCCGGTCCGCGTAGTCGATCACGACGTCGTCGCAGCCGTTGACGAGGATGTTCTCCACCTCGGCGTCGTCCAGGTAGGGCTGCAGCCGCCCGGCGCGGAACAGCAGGTCGAAGACCTGCGCCTCCAGGGCGCGCTGCACCTCCTCGCCCGGTGCGGTGCCCAGTTCCCCGGCGCGGTTGACGACCCAGGTCGCCACCCGGTTGTTGATCATGGCGCGGGCGCGTTGCTCGCGATCGGCCGCGCTCAGGCCCGGCAGCTGGGCGACGACGGTGGCGAGCTCGTCCGCGACCATGCGCCGGATCTGGCTGACCACCGCGGGGTCGACCTGCGCCGCCTGCTCTGCGGGCCGGGCGCTGCGCCCGGCCACGGCGGCGGCCGGGGTCGGCGTCGGCAGCAGGCTGGTCGCGAACGGGTCGCCCGGCGCCATCCCGGCGGCCCGCGCTACGCCGCCGCGGGCGACGACGGCCCGCCGAGGCGCGGGGGTGGCGACCGCGGCCTCGGGATCGGCCGGTACCAGGACCGGCTGGTTGTGGACCGGGCTAGCGCGCAGCATGGGCACCTCCGGGAACTGCGGCCCCCTGCGGGGCGTGGGGCGCCGGGCGGGGAGCGAGCTGCTCGCGGCGCTGGAGCACAAGGGCGTGGACGCGCTCGGCGGCGGTGGCCGCATGGCGCATCAGGTCACTGCGGCGGAAGCGGCGCTCGCCCAGGTCGGCCCCGTCGGAGAGCACCTCGGCGGCCTTCGGGTCGAAGGGCAGCTCGGCGGCGACCGGAACCTGCAGCCGCTCGCTGATCTCCGCCGCGCTGTAGGGCCCGGCCGCAACGAGCAGCAGCCGCAGCGCGTCGCGCCCGACCCCGCGGGTGTCGAGGTCCTCGGCCAGGGCCCGGACCCGGTGCTCGGCGTGGTGGACTCCGCGCAGTGTCGTGCGCACCACCGCCAGCACCAGGTCGGCCCGCAGCACCAGGGCCGCGGCGCTCTCCGTGCCGCCGCGCCGCCCCAGGTCGGCGATCACGTCGTGCTGCGCGCCTTCGTCGATACCGGCCAGCAGGTCGGCCAGCTGCGGCCACACGCTCTGCATGCCCGGAGCCTGGGCCGGGCTGGTCAGGCCGGGCAGGACCAGCCGCTGCCTGGCGCCGTCCGACAGGTCCAGGAGCTGGCGCCAGAACGCCTCGCCCAGGCGGCCGGTGCGCGCGGCGACGGGCAGGTTCTGCAGCCCGTGCGGACCGGGGGTGGCGCCGCGCAGCGCCCCGGCGACGACGGAGCCGCCGTCCGGGTCGCACTCGGCCATCACCACGTGCCTGCCCGGGACCAGGGGCCAGGCCATCGCCAGAGCGAGCGCCGCGGTGGTCGCGCCGGGCGCGCCGGGGCAGCCCGCGACTGCGATCAGCGCCATCAGCCGACCGCCGAAGGGCTCTGCACGATGATCGCGATGTTGCCGGTGGAGGCCCGCGCCGCCACAGTGGCGCCCGCGTTGGCGTCGACGGAGACGTCGACGGTGAGGCTGCCGCTGGAGTCGGGCGAGCCGACCCGCACTACCTGCGCGGGCAGGGTGCTCGGCGCGCCCGCCGAGGCGCCGGGGTCGGCGGCGGGATTCTGGCCCGGCGTCGAGACGATGACGACCTTCTGCCCCGGGACCAGCGCGGTGGCGGGCAGCTGGCCCGGCTTGACCTGGATGCCGACCAGCTGTTGGCCGGGCTGCACCAGCGCGTCGGTCGTCACGCTGCCCTTGGTCAGCGTGGTGCCCGGCAGCAGCTGCGCGGAGGCGTGCTTGCCCACGACGGAGTCGAGCTGCGCGGCGCTCACCGGCTTCAGGGCCGGATCCAGGCTGATGGAGGCCACAGTGAGGTCGTCGCGGGTGATGACCTGGCCGAACGCCAGCGGCTTGGCGACGACGAGGACGTCCTCCCGCTGCCCGGCCGCGGTCAGCGTCATCGCGCCGACCAGGCCGCCGACCGCGATGAGGGCCACGGACAGGCCGATCAGCGCCGGACGGCGCCGCCGGGCGGCCACCGGCTTCAGGGCCGGGGCCGCTGCAGTGAGCGCGGCCTGCTCGGCGCGCGGCTTGGTGATGCTCACGTTCAGGCTCCCGAGGAGGCTGGTCAGTTGTTGAGGACCTGCAGCTGCCCGATGGCCACCGTGGTGGTGGAAGTCCGAGCAGTCATGATCGTTCCGGTCTGTCCGGAGGTCGCCGTCCAGTCCACCTGCCACGTACTGGTCGCGGTGATGGTGTAGGCGCCGGAGGAAGACGTCTTCAGGTACGTGTGACCGCACGTCGGCGACGAGGTGTTGCCGTACGACGGGCTGTACGGGGTGCCCGCGTTCGCGCACGTCACCGAGGCGCCGTCACCGGTGCTCCACACGATCTGGGTGACGTGCGCGGTAGCCGTCACGGTGATGCCGGCCGCGCTGACGGAGGCGCTCTTGGGCCCCCAGGTGGAAGGGGCCTTGTTGTTCCAGAGCCAGACCGGCAGCCCGACCAAGCCCATCGAGCCGTTCTTCGGAGCGATGCCGATGTCGGCTCCCAGCAGCGCGAGCTCCTTTACCGCCTGCTGCGCCATCTGCGCGGGGTTCGCTCCGCCGCCGTAGCCCGGAGGTGGGTTGCGGCTCCAGGTCACGCCGCCGGACAGGCTCGCGCCCGGTCCCGTGCAGGTCACGTTGTACAGCTCGCCCTGGTCGGGGCCCGGCTGCCAGTCCGCGGGCCGGCGGTTCGCGATCTGCCATAGATGGTCGGCCGGGTCTGGCTGGGGGTCGAGCCGGGCCCAGTAGCAGGCGTCGGTCGAGTTGAACCAGCCGACGCCCGGACGGTAGCAGGGCACCTCGACGGTCTCTGCCAGGCAGGTGCTGCTGCCGCCTCCGCCACCGCCGCCCCCACCGCCGGTCCCGCCGCCACCGCCGGTTCCCCCGCCGCCGACGATGATGGTGCAGTTGGGGATGTTCGGCGGGCAGGTGACCGGGCCGCCGTCGGCGAAGGCCTGCGGCTGCGCCAGCATGGCCGCGGTCACGGCCACGGCGACTGAGGACACCGCGATCCGGGCGGGCCTGGCACGGCTCAGCACGACTGGTCCTGCTGGATCACCGACTGAGTGATCAGCCACGTGCCCCGGTCCTGGATCGCGGTGGAGTTCTCCACGTGGCGGAAGACGTTGCTGGCGAGCTGCGCCGGCTTGCCGCTGGTCTTGTCGACCGGCAGGAAGTTGGAGCTGTCGACGCAGCTGGTGATCTGCGCCGTCGGCGGGTTCGCCGACAGGTCGATCGAGGTCACCTGCGGAGTGAGGACCGGCTCGCCCTTCACCACGAGGTTCTGGTCCTGGTAGTAGACCTCGCTGGCCTTGATGCCCGCCAAAGCCTTGTCCGCAGCGTATTTCTCCAGGTCAGTGCCCTCGAGCGTGCCGGAGCTGTAGATCTTCACCATGCTCGCCCACATGCCGCGGTAGGCGGTCAGGACCTGGGCCTTCGCCGCCTCGTCCGGGGAAGTGCTGCTCGGCGGTGCGGCCACCGGCGGGGAGGACGGGGGAGTCGTCGGCTTGTCTGCGGAGGTGCATCCGGCTGCCAGCAGCGCAGCGCATCCGACGGCGAAGCCGGCCAGCACCCGCGGACGGCGCGATTGCATCAGTGGGCGTGAAGATGACACGGTCGTTCCCCCAAGGTCAGAGACGGTCAGGTGGACGTCGGGCTTCTAGTTGGCTACACGGGAGCGGGCACGACGGCCGTTTCGCGCGGCACCGTTGCCGCACTCGCACAAAGCCGGGACAGAACACAGACGTACCTGACCGGTCCAGGCGCCAGGCGTGTCCGGGCCCTGGCGAAGAACCAGCCGCAGTAGCAGGGCGCGGCACGAACCCGGCGCGGTTGCACGGCCGGGCGCACCCCGATCTGCTGCGGCCGCTGCGCTCGATACAGGCCGCGGTTCAGCCTTCGCGAGCGCCGGACGACGCAGCCGCAGTACACGCTCCCCCGACTGCCCGAACTGCCGGTCCCCCCATACCTTGGTGCGTGCCCGCGCACGGTCCCCCCGTCCTGAAAAGCCCCGCCCGCCTGCCAAATGCATATGCCGCAGGCCTAGTACTGCTTCAATCACGACGATTGAATCTTGCACGTCAATACAGCCAGGTCAAGGTAGTTCACCCTTGGTGACGCTGCTTGTTTCGCATGTCGCCCACTTGCATACCTTTCGACCGATTTTGGGATCACTGAAATGGAGCATCGCTACTCTCGGCAACTGCTTGATCGCTTCCCGGCAGCGCCGGGCGCAACTTCCCCGCTAAGACCTGGCCGGTTCGGGGTCTTGACACCCCTACGTCAAACCGACGTGAGGGGCTCGGCCCGCCCGGCGTTGTGACGAAAAGCGAAAGCCCCTGATATGCCGCGAGGCGGCATACCAGGGGCACTACGGCCACAGGCCGTCACACCGGCACGGGTCCAAGGCCGTTCACGGTGCGCAGCTCACGAGGCGGCGATGGGCACCAGGAAGAACGCCTGGCCGTCGGGCCCTTCAAGGCGCAGCGGCGTGTCGGGCAGGGACTCGAAGACGGCGTCGGCGACGTCCTGCGGGTCCGTGGCGCGGGTCAGCGGCTCCCGCAGGGCGCTGCGGACCGCAAGGCGGGTCTCCGGGGAGGGCGCCGGCGCCGAGGCGTCGTCCCGGGCCTCGGCGATGCACTCCAGCAGCTGATCCTCGGTCATGTCCGCGCTCAGGCCGCGGCGCAGCGCGATTGCCGCGGCGCCGGTCGCCAGCGCCGCCCGCGAGTGCGCGCGGCAGATCTCGCCGGCGGTTCCGACGGGGTGGAAGGAGCGGGCCGTGCCGATGTTGGACTTCACAGCAAGCCTCCAAGGCAAGCAGAAGGGACACGGGAGTGGAGGGCGGAAACCGGCAGAACCGGGGGGACTGACCTGCCCTGACCTGCACTTACATTCTCTCGCCCGGCACTGACATCCAGGCGCCCCCGGCTGCGCACCTGCGCCTCCATCACCGCACCGGCCCGCCGGACAGGCAGCGGCGCCGGTCTACGACGCGATCTCGCCGCTCTTGGCTTCGGCCAGGTCGATCCCCGCGCGGATCCCCTCGACCATGGAGACGTACGCGAGGATCCGGTCCCGCTCCCCGCGCAGCTGCGTGCGCGCGGCAGCGGCCCGCTCGGCGACCTGCGGGTCCTGCAGCGCGTCACCGCGGGCGACCACCACCCGGGGGCCCAGCCCCCACACGATGGCGTTCACGGCCGCCGCCGCTGCCGCCAGGCCGTCGAGCTCGACCAGGACCCACTCGTAGTGGCCCGGGTCGCCGCCCAGCTCACGCAGCCGCTGCGCCAGCGCCTGGAACAGGCCGCCGGAACCGCCCGCCGGCTCCAGGAACCGCTCCCCGGCGGGCGGCAGGCCGTCCACGGCGATCTTCGCCATGAGGTCGGAGACCTGGGGAGGGGTGTGGAACTCGCCCAGCCGCTGCCGGGCGCCGGGAGAGCGGAGTTCCGTCAGCGTCCACGACAGCACGTCCACCTCGCTGCGCTGGCCGGGATCGCTGCTCCCGGTCATCTCCAGCAGGCCGTGCTGCAGGCAGGCGTCGACGACCTTCCGCACCGAGTGGGCCAGGTCGGCGGGGACCTTCTCCGTCAGCCAGGCCATCAGCGGCGCGAGGGCCGGGGCCAGCTCGGGCCGCTGCGCCCAGTGATGGACCCAGACCTCGCGCAGTCCGCGGACCAGGTGCTCGTCGCAGGCCTCGTTGATGGTCCGGGCGACGTCGGCCGGGTGGTCCTTGACGGGGATCAGGGCCAGCGACGCGACGATGCTCAGCGGGATGTCGGTGCGGCTGCTGTAGGGGGTGGTGTGCCAGGCCTGGGCGACGGCCTCGCCCAGGCGCTGGACGTTGCCGCGGCTGAAGGTGCGGCCGGGCAGGAGGGCGGGGCGCCGGGAGGGTGCAGCGGTGCGCATCTGGGCTCCTTCGGGAGTGGAGGGGGCAGGCAGGGGACGGCCGGGGCCTGGGTGAAGGCGCGGGGCTGGGTCAGTTCGCGAGGGCGTAGGGGCCGGGGTGCCCGTACGCCTGGGACAGGTAGTGGCGCAGCGGGGCTTCCCAGGGGCGGCCGACGAGGGTGCCGATGACCGGGGGGACGACGACGGGGGAGACCACGTCGCCGATCTGCTGGCACGCCGCGGTGCGCGAGCCCTTCCACGGGTAGCCGGGCAGGATGCCGACCAGCAGCGCGGCCTCGTCGAGCGTGAAGCGGACGTTCGGGTCGTTGACCGGGTACCAGGCCCGGATCTTGCCGGTGATCGCGGTAGCGGGCTTGTCCAGGGGGAAGTCGTTCCCGCCCGCGGTGACCCTGTTGCCCCTGGTGCGGATCTTGATGTCGGGCGGCCAGTTCAGCGCCTGGGCGGCGGTGGTGGTCGGCAGGGCGGTGACGGGGCGCGTTCCGGCGAGGTCCAGGTAGCGGTGGCGGGCGGCGAGCATGAAGGCGCGCTTGCGGCGGCTGGCCAGCCCGTAGTCGGCCGCGTCGAGGACCTGGAAATCCACCGTCAGCCAGTCGGCGCACTGGAACTCTTCGCGGATGCCGTCGATGACGGCCTGCGGCAGCGAGCTGGACTGCTCCATGGCGATCCACCGGAAGTCCCGGGATCCGGCGCTCAGCGCCAGGCCCCAGATCACGACTTCGGCCAGCAGGGCGACCCGCTGGTCCGTCATGTCCTTGGCCATCGCGCGGACTTCGTCGAGCCCGTAGATCGGGCCGGACCAGCCCTCGTAGCAGTCGTCGCAGTCGGCGGGGCACTCTTCGGTGCATTCCTGGTCCTGCCGGACCCCGATCGTGGCCTCCCAGGCGCAGACGAACATGTCGAGGAGGATCTGCAGGTTGTGCTGGTCGTGCCCGGCGCGCTTGCCCGCCTGGGTCCACGGCTGGCACGGGGCGGAGAAGATCAGCCCGACGACGTGGAGCAGCGCGGGGTGGTGCGGGTTGAGGGTGGTGACGTCGGCGACGATCCGGCGGAAGCCTGCGGCCACCGCGGTGGCGGCCGCGTCGCGGTTCAGCTCGACACCGATCATGTCGACGTCGAAGCCAAGGGCGTCGCGGATGCCGACGCACCAGCCGCCGGGCCCGGCGAACAGGTTCACGATGCGGGGCGGGGCCGCGGGGGCGGGCGGGAAGAGCCACTCCACCGGGTACGGGTGTGCGACCTGTTCGAGGATCTCCAGACTCCACGGACCCATCTGGTCCGGCACGGCAGGAGCCTCAGAAGTCATCGGCACCCGCCCCGGGCTTGGGCCCGCGGCCGAACCGGTCGGCGGGCTCCCGCGGACCGCAGGAGCCCTGCGGGCGGCCGCCGACATCGGCGGGGCGCCGGCGGGCGGCGGTCGGGCGCCACCTGTGGTTGCGGCTTCTGGCAGCGGTGTTCGGCACGACAGAACCCCCTTTGCGGATGGTCAAGGTGCGAGGAAGGCAGGGTCCGTAGCCGCTCGCGTCAGCGGCCACGGACCGGTCGGGGGGGCTCAGTACAGGGGCTGGGGCAGGCCGTCATGGTTGTATCCGGGCTCGTCCGGGAAGCGGCCGTCGGCGTCGGGCACCACGATCTGCCACACCCCGTCGACCGGGTCGCTGCCGTAGATCCGGCGCGTCGTCGCGAAGCGCCTGGTGTCCGTGCAGCGGTGCAGCCGAGCGGTATATCCGCTTCCGAGGAGACCCTCGACGAGGTCGCCCTCGCTCGGCGTGGCGGTCAGGAGCGTGGCGGCGTGGTGCAGGATGGGTCCGGCAACCTCGAACGGCAGCGTGGCCAGAGCGAGTTCGAAGCCGAGCCGCGCGCCCAGGCCGGTGGTGTAGGTGTACCACTCGTGTTCGGCCGGTGCGGGGCTGTCGGCGGGGAAGACGCCGGTGAGGTGCAGTCCGTGTTTCTCGATGTTGGCGTGCACGCGGGCGAGCACGGGGTCGAGGACGGTCACGAAGGTGGCGAGCGTTTCCTCGAACTCGGCGGCCGCGTCCGCGAGGTGCGCCGGGATGGTGCGGGTGCGAGCGGGGAGGGCGTGCAGACGGCCGCTGGTGAGCGCAGCAGCGATCAGGAGGTTCTTGTTCATCGTTCTCCGTGTTCAGGGTGTTCAGGGAGGGCCTGGGGCCGGTGCGCTGATGTCGGGCCGTGCGGCCAGCGAAGACCGGGCGTCTTCTGGCGGCGCGCAGCTGGCCCACGCCTTGGTGCGACGGCCACAGGGCGGTGAGGTCCGGGTGCTGTACGGTCGCGGAGCCAGCGGCGCGGAGCCGGGCACCCGGGCCTCGGCCGGACGGGAGCACCGGGGGGATGGAAGCCGCTCCAGGCGGCCGGTCGGCGGATTTCGCCGTCCAGGAGGCGAGAGCTTCCGCGGGGGTCCGGCTCGGGCGCCGGGCCTCGGGACTGCCCGTCCTTGCTCCAGCGGCCGAGCCGGGCCGCAGCTGCTACGGGCGCAGCTCCGTGCTGCGGCTGTAGCCGGGGAACGGCCTGGTCCGGCCAGTCGGGAGGAACATGCGGCAGTTCCAGCACAGGAAGCCGATCTGGACGATCGCCTTCCGCTTCTATGGGGGCGGTTCAACGGTCTCGTAGGGGCGCAGATCCGTTCCCCGGCAGTGCCGACACTTCATAGGCGCCTCGTTTCCGTCGAGGGCCAGAGGGCCCGTCGGTTCGGTCAGCAACGCTCGTGGTACCGACCAGGTGGAAGGATCCGGCCCGGTAGTTCCGGTTCTCGGGCGAGAGACGCCGTAGCGATAAAACCCAATGTACAGCCAACTTGATTATTTTGCAATGCAAATGGTTGGGGGTGATGCCGCGGCGCTCCGCGACCTCGAATGCGTCGTCACCGCCTGCGACCTGGAGGCGTTCCGGATCCACGAGATTGAGGACAGCGCGACCATCAGCGGCCACGGATCTGCCGCCTCCTTCTCCGGCACGGGCTCGCCCCCGTTCCCGCCGCCGAGTCCAGCGCGCGCCATCCCCCGGCGCGTGGCCGTCTCCGTCAGCCGGCGAGGTGACGGCGGATGCTCTCCGCGCGCATCCGGGCCAGGCGCTGCTTCATCTCCCCGATCCCGCGAGCGCCGGACAGCGGAGCATCCAGGCCCGGCCAGACGGCGCGCGCAATCTCGGCGTACCGGCTTCCGGCCAGCACCGTCACCTGCGCGTTCCCCAGCCCGCGTTCGAGGACCTGGTCCCGTACGACGTCTGCGCCGATGCTGCCGGGATCGTCGACGGTCAGGTCGTAGGGGTCGATTTCGGTGTCCAGGTCGAGCAGGCCGTGCGCGGCGGTACGCCGGTGTGAGACGGGGCAGGGGCGGGCCGGCCGGGTGCGGCCCGCCGGAGGTGTTCGGGTCGAGGCGCGTGGTCATCGGGTTCCTCCCTGAGGGGCCCGCTTCGCGGTGCGGCGGCAGCGGGCGAAGGCGTGGCGCCGGACGCGCCGGCCGAATCCGGCGGGCTGGGCAGGGCCTGGGTGCAGGCCCTGACGTCGGGGGTCGCGGGCCTTGTGGTCGACGGCGACCAGGCGGTAGCCGTATCGCGAGATGGCGGCCGCCCGGCCGGAACCGGGACCGGGCGGCCAGCATGCGGACCTTCAGGCGGTGGCCGACGGAGCGGCCTTCAGGAGGATCGGGAACGGCACCAGGCGGTAGCCCCGCGCGTTCCGCCCGTCCCGCAACTCGATGAGCTCGTCGTGGAACGCGGTGCGGTCGAGGTCCACGGTGGTGGAGGTCCCGTCGGCGTAGCGGGCGGTGACCTCGGTGTAGTACTCCGGCCCGTTGTCCGGGCTGTGGTCGACGATCACCTCGATGCGCAGCACCTCGGCGGCGGTCTCCAGGCGGTCTGCCAGGGCTTCCTGGGCGGCTTCGACGAGGAGGCCGGGCAGGCTCGGGTTGAGGGCGGTTGCGCTGTTCACATGGTCTCCGGTTTCAGGAGGAGGGCGCGCACAGGGCGGCGGAGAGAAGGCGATCCGATGACAGACAATCTACATGCAAAATGCTTATATTACAATGCACAGCAGGGTGGTTCCCGACATCCGGCCAGGGTGGCGAGCTGCTGGCGCGCAGGTGCCGACCACCCGCCGAGGAATCCGTGCGGTCGCACAGCGCTCGCCGTGACGACGGACCGTCAGCTACTCGCCCAGCGGGCGGGGAGCGCGATGTCTCCGGCGTCCTCACGACGCTGGTCCTCCAGATCCGAGGCGCGAACACGGGTGATATGCCACTGCCGTATCTCCCACCCGCTCGGCCGACGGCAGCGCTGCCCAGGCAGCGCCCCGCACTGGGGGCAGGTCAACGCGCCCGGGCAGGTGTCCCCCAGGTCGACGCCATCGCAGTAGGCGCAGGGGCCGCCGGCGCTCGCCGCCAGAGAGCGGCCGACGACGTCGACGAGCATGCCGGACTCCCGCCGGGCCGCAGCCTCCTCCCCGGACGAAGGAGGTCCGAACGGCTGCCGCACTCCGGGCGGCCCCCAGGGCCTGCCGGTGCTCACCAGCCCACCAGGCAGCGGCCCTCGGACGCGAGCCGCGCGAGGTGCCCCAAGTGGACGCGCAGCCGGGCCAGGTCCGGCTCGGTGCACCCGTAGCGGTTGAAGATCTCGCGGGCGGAGACGGCGCGGGAGGCCGCCCAGGCGAGCTGGTCGCGTGCCCGCTGGAGCTCGAAGAGGGCCCGCACCGCGGCGACGTGCCGGGCGGTGTCGATGACGGGGGCAAGTCCGGCGCGGTGGCGGGGGTCGTGCACGAGCTGGGTGATGTGGGGCCCGGCCGCGTCCGTCATCTGCCGGGCCGAGGCGAGCCACCTGCGCTCCGCCTTCGCCAGGGCCAGCGCCCAGCTGGCGCCTGCGTCGGTGCTGACCAGCCCGAAGCGCAGGGTGAGGTCGACCCGGTACCTGAGCGACACGGTCGCCCTGATGTCCAGGTGCTCTCCGTGTGCGATGCCGCTGTCGGCGAGGCCAGCGGTGAAGGCGACGCGAGCGGAGCGGCCGCCGATGGAGGTCTCGACCGTGTAGGACCGGCTGGCCAAGGCCTCGACGTCAAGGTCTGCGGTGCCCGCACTGCCCTCGCCAAGGGCCGCTGCCTCGTGGAGCAGCCCGCCCCGCATCTGCTGGATCAGGTGCGCGGCAAGGTCGTCCGCCGGGCAGGTCCCGGCGGACCTGCGGATCGTGCGGATGCCGTCGTGCGGCACGGCGAGCAGCTGCTCCTCGGCGAGCAAGTCGGTGGAGGCTATGGCGATGGCTCCTGTTCGGGAGGGACGGGTTCGGAAGGCCAGGGCCGGAGGCGGGCCGGGCCAGCGGCCCAGTGGCGGGACAGCAGGCCGCCACCGGGCCGGGAGCGGCGCTCCGGGCTGTCGATTGCACGAGAGGGGGAAGGGGCCCGGCTGCGGCCGGGAGGGACGCTAGGGCTGCGCCTGGTCGGCGACCGGGCCGAGCCGCGTCCAGACCTGGAGGACTGCACTGGCCCGCTGGACCTCGGCCTGCCAGTAGAAGCCCGCGCAGTCCTCGACGAGCTGCGGTTCGGCGGGCATGAGGGCTGCGGCCTGTTCGACGCGCAGCATCCGGTCGACGTCGTCACCGGTGCCCGACGGGACCTGGAGGCAGGCGCGGGCCTCCGGGCCGACCACGGCCCGAAGGGGGAACGGTGCTGCGGCGATGGCCGCGGCGAGTGCTTCGGCGGCCTTGAGGACGTCGGCCAGCGCGGAGGGAGACAGGGGCGGCTGTGCGAATCCCGGGCGGGCACCGGCTGTCACAGGTGCCCCCCGGAGTCCTCGGCGGCTAAGAAGTGAACGGGCGCCTGCTTGCAGCTCATAGCTGGTCCCTAAGAATGTGAGGCGGTCCGGGAGGACCGGGTGTGGCTGATGGCTGGTTGCCGTTGATGGCTCGGAAGGAATGGCCGCCCGGTCCTTCGGGACGCTCCGACCACTGATTGAGAACTGCGGTCATCGCTGGTTAGGGACCTGTCGGCGGCGTCGCGGTCGGCGACCCGGCGCCCGTTCCCTTCGCCGGTGACCACGAGGCTGCCGCGCGTGCGCCATCGGGCGAAGGCAAGGCGGGAGGCAGAGAAGCGAGCCCAGTCCCGCAAGGGCCAATCTACCTCGCAAAAACTTATAATGCAATGCGTGGGGATGGTTCTTTGGCTCTCGGCCGGTCAGCCCGCGGACGCAGCTGTGTGTGCGGCGTCGAGGAGCGCTGCCCGGCGCGCGTAGGCGGCCCGGTGCTCGGCAAGTGCCGCTGCAACTCCCGAATCGGGCTCCCTGATCGCATCGGCCCGCGCAACCAGGACCCTGGACCCCAGCCGCCAGATCACGCTGTTCGCTACCAGCACGGCAGCTGACAGGGCGTCGATCTCGACGCCGACCCAGGTCTTCTCGGCCGGGTCCTGACCGCGGAACTGCAGGTCTGCGGCGACAGCACGCCACAGTGCACCCGAGCCGGCGGCCGGTTCCATGATGATGCCGTCCGCGGAGCCGACCTCCAGGATCTCCGCCATCAGTACGGCAGCTCCCCTCGGGGTGTGGAAGGCGCCGACGGCGTCCTTGTCCGCCCGCCCGCGCAGCTGCTGCATGAGGCGGCCGAGCAGATCGCAGCCCACGGCCCGCTCGCGGTCGCCGGTGAACTCCAGCAGCCCGGTGCGGATGCAGGTCTGAGCGGTCAGCAGGGCGCCAGCGGCCTGCCACGCCTCGGGGGCGTCGAGCCAGCTCCGCAGGGGCCGCATCCTCTCGACGTGGGCGGGAAGCGCCCAGTACATCTGCTGCCAGACCCGGTCGAGCAACTGGCACAGGTCCCCGGGCCTCAAACCGGCTACGGCACCCGCCAAAGAGCCGGCCTCGGGGTCCAAGACAGGCAGGAAGGCCATGGCGGCGACCGTGCCGACCACGACGTCGAGCCCGGCTGCGCCGTGGTTGGCGGTCCAGGCCGCCGCGACGGTATCGGCGATGAGGCGGCCGTGCTCGTCGGCGTCCTGCGGCATCAGCATCCGGCGGGCCGCCGAGGACTGGAACAGGGGGATGGCGGCGACTTCGGCCGCCGTGTAGATCGTGGTCAGGACGTGCTCCAATCCGATGGGGCAGTGGGTAGCAGGGCCAGTTGAGGCGGGGCCGCCGCAGCGGCAGGGTCAGGACGGGGCCGGCGGCTCCGTGGGCGGCGGCCAGGCCCGGGAGCAGGAAGGCGGGCTGAGTGCAGTGCAGGGGTCGGCAAGGGAGGCCCTACCGGTTGCACTGCGGGCTCGTGCCGCGGCCGCAGATCTTTGCGACCAGCTCCATCTGCGCGAGGTTCTTCTCGGCCCAGCCGTACGCGCGCTCCTCGTGCGATGTGCGGCTGTCCATGATTCCGCTGGGCGATCCGGGCCACTCCGAAGGGCGGCGGAGGTCATAGCGGTTGTTCCTCCACTCCAGCCAGATCTCGCGGTGCGCGGGGCACTCCTTCACGTGCTCGGGCATCTCCACGCCGAGCGGAACGCCCCAGTCGTGCCGCAAGGGATAGCAGCCCTGCAGCCGGGCCTGCTCGAAGATCTGACGGGAGCGGGCCGCGTCGTCGGTCATGCCGCCTCCTTGGAGTGTCGTATGGCCGGGCTGCGGCATTCGGAGTTCAGGTCGAAGCGGGGGTTGCACTGCGGGAGTGGGGCGCCCGGCGCGCTTTCGGCGCCGGGCGCGTGGAAGGACGGTTCCGGCGAGAGCGGTGTCAGCCGAGGATTTCGTTGACGAGTTCGGCGAACTCGTCGAAATCGGACCGCAGGGTCGCCAGGTCCTTGGAGTCGAGGGTTCCGGTACTGGCGAAATCCTCAACCAGGACGAAGAAGGAGTTGGCCAGGCCCTCTGCGAGGTCCCCGGCTCCCTTGAGTTCGTGGATGTCGAAATCCATGCGCACGCCCTTTGCTGCTAGCAAGTCGGCATCTTCTGATAGGTACAGTCTACAGCGAGAAAGTACATATTGCAATCTCTCGTCTTGTTGTGCTCCCTCCGCTCGCGGTCAGGCCGGGAGCCCGAGAACAGCGACGCGCTGCCAGACCTTGGGGAAGTTGCGCCGGGCCTTCTCCAGGGCCGTGGCGGGCGCGCAGACCAGGAACTCCTCGGCGGCGCCGAAGCGCATCGGGTTGGGGAGCCGACGCAGGTAGAGGCGCTGGATCGGCACCCCGTGGCGCCGCTCCAGCTCCAGGGCCGCGCCCGCTTCCGCGGCTTCCTCGCGCAGGCGGGCGGCGCACGCCGCCCGGGTGCCGGTCGCCACGACCGTCAACGACCGCCAGGGTGTCCCCTTGAGCGCACGGTCGCGGCAGGCAGCTGCAATGCAGTCGGCGCGGTGCTTCTCGCGGCACGCCCTGATACGGCCTGCGGTGTAGACGCGCCGCACCCGGTACAGCGCCCACTCCTGGGCCGGATCGTTCAGCAGGGCCTCGAACTCGCCGAGCGCCGCGGTGTTCCCGTCCGCGGCGACCTGGGAGTACAGCGGCTCCTTGTTCGGGTACAGCGAGCCGTTCTCGTTCAACGCCATCGATACGTACTCCAGCCGCATCGCCCGCGCCGCGGCCGAGGGCTCCTCGCGCAGCCGCAGCAACTGCTCGGGCATCGACCCGCACGAGAGGCTGTAGGTGCAGAAAAAGCACGCCGACCGCCTCCAGGACCGCCCGGTCACCTCCTCCACCCTGCGCACCACGTCGTCCCGGCTGCGCCCGGTCCGCACCAGCGGGTACTCCAGCGTCACCGCGGCCGGCCCCGGCTTCGCCTTGGCCTGCGCCTTCTCGGACTTCAGCGCCCGCCCGGCCTCGGACGCGCTGTAGCCGATCGCCGTACCCACGCTCGCACCGGCAAAGGCGTCCGCGACGAAGCCGCTGAGCACGTGAGCCTTAAACTTCAACGAGCACGTGTTGCCCCCGGCGGCCTGGACGACGGTGCCGCCGCTCTCCAGCTCGTCCAACAGCGTGAAGCGGCCCCGCCGGTGCAGCCGGTAAGGCTCGCGGGTGTCGGACAGGACCTCGTAGCCGTCCCTCAGGCTGCGCCCCCTGCGGGCCACCTCGACGAAGCGGACGCGCCGCTCACGCAGCCTGGGCAAGATGGCCTGCTCCACCAGCGCGTAGGTGCTGTCGTACTCGCTGCCGACGACGGCGTGAACGACCGTCAGGTCGGACAGGTCGGGCAGCAGGCCGTAGCTCTCCGGGTCGCGCAGGTACTCCAGCAGGATGTCGGTCGAGTCGAAGCCCAGCCCGTACGACAGCGTCTTGTGCCGGGCGGCGCGGAAGCGGGCGAAGGAGTCCCGGAGCCGCGCCTCGTCCAGGACGAGCTCCGGCTCCGGCACCGGCGCGGCTGCCTGGGGGGCGAGGTCGAACAGGGTCAGCTCACGCACGGGCGCCGCCTCCCCGGCCGTCCGGGTTGATCAGGCGGAGGCTTCCGTGCAGCGCGGCGAACTGCCGCAAGGTGCGGTCGCGTTCGCGGACCAACCGGGCCTTCTCCACAGCCGCGCGTTCGGGGCCGTCGCCCTCGTGCAGCGTGTCGCCGCACCACACCAGCACCCGCGGGCCCAGATCCCACAGGATCGCGCAGCAGGCCGCCACCGCGGCGGAGACCTGGTCCAGGTCCGTCATCGCCCAGGAGAAGTCCGCCGGCGCCAGGCCCCGCTCGTGCAGGTGGAGGGCCAGGGCACGGATCATCGCCCCGGTGCCGCTGGTCGGGTCATGGAACGCCTGGCCGGGCTTGATGTCCTCGGCCCGCTCCGCCAGGAGGAGCCTGCCCATCAGCGCCGCCATGTCCGGCGGGGTCGGGAACTCCGCGAGCATCTTCCGCTCGCCTCCGGAGCGCATGAGCGTCACCATCCAGCCAAGGACGTCGGTGTCGGTGCGCGCCCAGGCGTCGCCGCTGCTGACGAGCTCCAGCACGCCCTCGGTGACGGCGGTGCGGATCACCGCCCGCACCGCGGGCATGGCCGCGGCGCACACCTTGTCGTCGTCCAGCCAGCTGTGGAGCGGCGCGGCGCGGTGGATGAGATCGGGGCGCTGGATCCACCAGCGACCCCAGCACTCGCGCAGCGTCGCGGCGAGCTGCTCCTCGTCCAGGGAGAGCCACCAGCTGCCCTGCATCCAGGCGTCGGGGCCCTTGATCGGCCACAGGGCCAGGGCGGCGACGGCGCCGACGGGGATCTGGATGTGAGCGCCTCCGCGCTCGCGGTACCAGGCGTCTGCGCACGCGGTGGCGATGGCGAAGTCGGCTTCGCGCCGAGGGCCCCGCGGGAGGTAGCGGCGCGGGGCCGGGGCGGGCAGGGGCATGGAACTCCTTGCTGGGTGAGAGGGGGCCGTGGCCCGGCCCGGCGGAGGGCCGGGGCATGCGGAGCGCAGGCGGCGGAGTCCGGCATCCGGCAGCCGGCCTGCTGGGGCTGGGGCGTCAGGCGCGGTGGAGAGCCGCGCGAAGGCGGGATCCGATCCAGGCCCCGACCTGGGGGGACACGGCGTTGCCGAACCCGTCGGTCTGGTTGCGGGCGCTGCCCCACACGATGAACGAGCCCTGGTAGCCGGGGAAGTCGACGTCGAAGCCGCAGCCCCGGCCGATCTCGTACTCCCGCAGCATGCGGAAGTAGCAGTCCTCCAGGGACAGTTCGCTGAGTGCGGCCCGCCACCGGGCTGTGAGCAGCGCGGTGGTGTCGTGGGTGGTGAGGGTGCCGACAGGGTCGGTCAGGGGGTGCGGCGCTGTCTCGTTCCCGGTGGAACCGTTCCGCTTGTACCAGTCGGAGAGCAGCAGGCCAGGGAGCTGCATCGCCTCGGCGGGAGCGGGCGGGAGGGCCTCCGCGCGGAGCAGCTGCGCCTCTGCGGACAAGAGCCCCATTGTCTCCGAGCCGCCCTGCGTCGGGAAGGGCTCGTTGGCGCCCCGCGGGCCGCCCTGGAAGTTGTCGATGGCGAGCAGGAGCGCCTTCTCGCCATCGGCGGTGGCGCTCTGCGTGGCTCCGGCGTGCCGGGGCCCGGCCGCCAGGGTGCCGGTCGACAGGATCGCGGCCTCCTGCTGGCTGGTCTGCGTCGGCAGCGGCTGCCCCAGGGGCCGCTCGCTGCCGTGCACCCCCTTGGCGGGCATCAGCACGGCGGGGAACTCGCCGAAGCGCTGCAGGCACCGCTGGGCGCGGGCCGTCGTCGATGCCGCGAGGGGCCTGGTCCGGTCGCCGATCCGGGTTCCGAGCACGCTCAGGTCCAGGGCGGCCACCGACGGGGTGGCCGGAGGGGCGACCGGGCGGTGGCAGCTCGTGCACCGGTACTCGTACTGCTGTCCGTAGCGCACCGACCCGGTCGCCGGGAGTCCCGTCTTCCACGACCACACGGACTCGACGTCCCGGTCGCAGTGGCGGCAGCGCGCCACAGGCCGGAACTCGAGGTCGGGCGCGGGGATGGACTTGTCCCAGAACACCCAGTACCCCCGGTCGCGGGACTGCGGCACGCCGAAGTGCATTGAGTTCAGGTACAGCACCTTGTGCTGGTAGTTGAGCAGCTCGAACTGCTTGAGCCACCAGCGGTAGGTGGAGCCGTCCCCGACCTTCGGGCGCCCGGGCAGTGCCGGTCCCCAGGAGGCGAGCTCGGTGGTGCACTCCACGAGGATCATCCGCGGGTGGTGCTGGGCGGCGTAGTGCAGGACGCAGCTCGCGGTGGCGCGGTCGCGCTCGGACTTGGTCACCCGCGCCTCGAAGTCCGGGTCCTCGAGCTCGAACAGGGACAGGCCCTGCTCGTACGCCTTGCGGGTGTTGGCCTGCGAGTGGTTCACGCAGGAGACACCGGCGACCAGGAGGTCGGCCGCGGGCAGGTCGCGGGCGGAGTGGTAGTCGGCGGCTGCCGGGTCGACCAGGTCCGCGATCCAGTGCTCGGCGTGCGGGTGGTTCGCCTCGTGGATTTCAACCTTGTAGGCGTTGTGGTTGGCCGCCATGATCGTGGTGAACCCGGCCATCTCGATGCCGCGGGTCAGGCCCCCGAACCCGGAGAACAGGTCGACTGCGACGAGGTCGTCGTGGCGGAAGCGGCGGCGCCTGACGGCGGGCCTGTGCGCTGCGGTACGAGGGGCCTGCGGCTTGCCCATGGCGAGGGTTCCTCTCTTCGGTCATTGGGGCGGTGCGGCAGCGGCGTCGGCGGGAAGGCAGAGCCGGCCGTCGGCGGAGATCGCGGTGAGGTGCCAGACGGGCGGCTGCTGGCGGAGATCGCGGTGAGGTGCCAGACGGGCGGCTGCTGGCGGAGCTTGGCGGTGAAGAGGCCTCGGCTCCGCGGAACTCCCCGAGAAGGCGTGCTGCATCTGGAGGCTGCCGGGCTGCACCCGGCCAACGAACACTCAACTTACATTGTTTATGCTCATAATGCAATGCAAATGGGTGGCGTGGTCGACTGTGGGCCGGACCCTGTCGGCGGCCGGTGCGCGGCTGCCCCGGCGGGCGGCTGCCGCCTCGGGATGCAGGTGCGCGGGCGGGGATGGACGAAGGGCGTAAACGGCCGCCGGCCGGACCCTTGGGCGGGTCCGGCCGGCGGCAGTTGGGGAGCGAGGGTTGCCGGGAAGGCGGCCGCGGCGGACGCGGCGCTGCAGGGGGAGGTCAGTCGCCCGTCGAGGCGATGCGCCGCTCGAGCTCGGCCTCGGTGGTGACCTCCACGCCGACGGCCTGGCGGCCGTGGAGCTCGGCCGGGGCGGCGGCCAGCACGAGGTCGACGGCGGCCCGGGCGGCCTCGGCCGGGCCGGCTGCGGTGAGGCTGAGGATGACGGCGAAGTTGCCGTTGCCGGCGGTGGTGGTGTTGGCCGCGTGCGCGGACAGCGCGCGGAGCACTTCGTCGTGGGTGTCGTCGGAGACGTCGGTCGCGTCGAGCTCGACCAAGACGCTCCAGTCCTGGGTCTTCATCGTGGTCCTCCTGGTCGGGCGGTTTGATGCAGGGGGCGAGGGCCCGCCGGTGTCCCGGCGGGCCCTCGTGCTGGTTCAGCGCTTCCAGACGAATCCGGCCCGCCGCAGCACGGCGAGCTCGTTCAGCCGGGTTCGGTGGTCGGACGGCGTGCTTGCCAGGGTGGCGATCCGCTGCCCGTTCAGACGCACGATCAGGTGGCCGCTCTTGGAGGGGGTGACCTCGAAGCCTTGCTTCTCCAGGGCCTTTACCAAGTCCCGCACGTCCTTCTTCACTGGCTGCCTCCGCAGTTTCCCATGGGCGTCCGCCGCCCCTATGAGAATCATTCTACAGCCGGAATGTTCATTTTGCAATGCCTATGGGTCTCTTCGTGCCACACGCCCCACGCCGCGCCCGCCCATGCCGGGCTGGCTGACGATGTAGTCGTACACCGTCGCGCGGAACCACATGTCCTCGTAGACCTCCGGCCTGAGACCGTCCCCCTCGCGGCGGTCCGCCGCCGGGATCTGCTGGCGGCTGCGGTAGGACTGCATGGTCGTGCGGGCGATCGGCTTGCCGCGGTTGAACTCCCCCAGGAGAGTCCGGAAGTCGTCCAGGTCGAGCAGGTCCCCGGGGCCGCCCTGCGGCAGCCGGCGCAGGGCCGCCTCCCGGGCGGCTTCCTTCCCCTCGTGGGTGGCCAGCCACAGCCGGTTCTCGTGCTCGCGCACCCACGCGTCCACCGCCACCTCGTCGAACCGCTCCGCCTCGCGTCCGCGGTCCGCCCCTGCGGCTGCCGGGGCCTGCGCGGCGGGGAAGCTGGGCCGGGCGATCCACCCCTTGACGACGTTCGCGCCGACGCTGTACTTCCCCCGGATCTCCTGGCGGGTGACGAAACTGCGCCCGCCGGCCATCAGGACTCCTCCCCTTCGGCGGCCGCGGCCACCGCGACGCGCGTGGCCGACAGGTGTCGGCTCGCGTAGATGCGCTCGCGGACGGTGGACCAGTACCAGCCCACGAAGTCCACAGCCGGCTCCAGGCCGTCCTCCGGCCGACGGTCCGCCGCAGGGATGAAGGCGCGCGCCTCGTAGGTGCGGATGGTCGTCGGCG
Source organism: Kitasatospora sp. NPDC001540 (assembly GCF_042894345.1). NCBI lineage: Bacteria > Bacillati > Actinomycetota > Actinomycetes > Kitasatosporales > Streptomycetaceae > Kitasatospora > Kitasatospora sp. NPDC001540. The sequence continues at coordinate 34,829 of NZ_JBIAVO010000042.1, read as the reverse complement.
GCAGCGCCCGTTCGCCCTCCGGCAGGGTTGGCCGCAGGTAGGCCATCATCTCGCCGAAGCGCCTGGCGTCGAGCAGCTCCTTCTCCGGGAGCTCGGGTAGGCCGAGCGGGTTCTTGCTCCCGTCGCGCAGCTGGGCGTACGCCCAGGCGCCGGGGTTGTTCAGCCGCATCCACCGGTCGACCAGGATCGGATCCCAGCGTCCCTTCTTCACGGCCTCCGGGAACGTCTCGTCCTTCACCCAGCGGCGGACCGCCTGCTCCGCGACGTCGTACCGCGCCGCGATCGCCCGCACGGGCATCGGTAGGGGGGCGTGCTCCTGCTCGGGCATCCGACGTCTCCAGATTCTGTCGGCCGCTGGCGGCCGGAGGGGAAACCCGCAAGGGCGGGCGCGCCACAAACCGTACAGCCGCAACTGCCTTTTTGCAATGTGAAGTGCATCTGGGGCGCCCGCCCGAGCTAAGGTCATCGCCGATCTGCGACCGCGAACTTGAACTGTCGGAGATCACGGGGAAGGCGAAGTGGTTGCCCTCTGCCGCGGCCCAGCCCTCACGTGGTGACAGGTCTGTCCGAACACTCCGGTGGGCTGAGGCCACGAGCTTGAGCAGTCCGACTTCGCTGTCCCGGCACGCCGGTGCACGGCGCCGGGGTCCTGGGCGCCGGTCGGGCGTTCCCGGCCGGACCGCAGCCAGCTGCGGCCCCGGCTGATTCAGAGCCCTACGGGGTCAGCCCTCCTCGGCAGCTTCCGCCGCCTGCTGGCCCGCCTTCAGGCGCAACCGCTCGCGCTTCGTTTCCTCAACGATCTCCAGGCGTCGGGTTTCCGCCTCGATTTCCGCTTTGCGAATCTCGGCGCTGGCGTCGATCTTCGCCTTCACGGCCATGCTGGCAGCAGCGAATGCAGCACTAGCGGCAGTCACCAGCCCGGGGTCGATCTCGATTTCCGCTGTGCGAATCTCGGCGCTGGCGTCGATCTTCGCCTTCACGGCCATGCTGGCAGCAGCGAATGCAACACTAGCGGCAGTCACCAGCCCGGAGTCGATGTCGCCGACGACCTGACCGAGGGGATCCCCGTCGTGACCATCGCTCACCTGCACGGCCCTCGTCCCGTGTTCGTCCACTGCCTTGGCGGTGTCGTCCACGATGCTGTCGATGTGGTCTTCAGTGCTCATGGGCAGCACGTTAGAGCTGGTGCCCACAGCCCGGCAGCGGTTCACCGGTATAGGGGGCCAGCCGGAGCCGATGCGCGAGGCCAGGACCGACGAGGGCCGGAGGCGACCCGCGGGGCACCTCCGGCCCGCTGGACGACCTTCGCGGTGACTGCGCGGGCGCGATCAGGTAGCGACGGCCAGGCGCTGCTCCCAGCGCCGACAGGCTTCCTCGCCCAGGTGGCGCCGGACCGCGTCGCCGCGGCGCCAGGCGAGCGGACCGTCCAAGGCATCGAGCATCCGGGCCGCGGCGACCACCCCGGCAAGGGTCTGGCCGGGCTTGAAGGTGTGGCCGATCCTGCGCTCCAGCTCCACATACACCGTGGGAATGGACAGGCCCAGGGCGAAGCACACCCGGGTGGCGAGCACGAGTGCCGCCTCCGGCGCCAGGATGCAGTAGGCGCACGAAAGGCGCTCCAGGCCGGTGTCGTAGATCGGGTGGTACTCCAGGCCGTGCTCGCTGATCTCCTGCCAAACTTCCGCCGTGGACAGGTGATGGACGATGTTCCAGGTCAGCACGAGGCGCCTGCCGCTGCTGGCACGGGAGTCGAGGGACAGCGCGGCCTTCTTGGCCCGGGCCGCCGACTCGCCCCCGCGGACGCCGTAGACCGACACGATCAGCGCCTGGTCGTCCAACCCGAGCGCCGCCGTGATCTGCGTGTAGATGGGAGCCAGCTCGTCGCGCTTCAAGGTACTCGTGCACAGCCGCCGCTTCGAGTCGGGAAACATGCCGCGCTTCTCGACCATCCCGACGAAGCCGCCCTCGGCGGCGACAACCAGGAACCTCAGGCCGTAGCGCTCGGCCTGCCGCTGCGCCAACTCCCGCACCCCGGGCCACTCGGTGTCGGGTCCGAGGTCGGCATGGACGACGACCAGCTTGTGCAGGCACCCTGCACACTTGGCGGCCTGGACCGCCCGGTGCAGTCCCACGACCGAGTCCTTGCCCCCCGAACTGTGGAACACCAGCGCGTCGGCCCGCCGCACCAGGTCCACCGGGTCGGCCGCGAGCTCCGCGAGGACGGCATCGGCCGCCTGCCGGGCGGGGCCGCGGAACACGCCGCCGCGGCACGCCCGCCACGCCGCCCGCCAGGAGGCCTGCTGCGCCTTGGCCTTCCTCCGAGCGGCCCGCAGGCGGGCGAAGTCGGCGCGGGGGTCGTGCCCGGCCTTGGGCTTCCGGCGGGTTGCGTTGCGGGCGGTGCGTACGGCACCGCTGCTCTGGATGCCCAGCCTGAGCTGTTCCAGCAGCCTCTGGACGGAGTCGGTCACGGGAGTCTCCAAGGGGAAGCGGGGCAGGACGAGTAGGGTGCGAGCCGAGATCGGCGAGTCAGGCGGCCGCCGCCCGGGCGTACAGGGCAGAATCCGCGGCGCAGTCGGCGCCGAAGCCGAGGTCGGGTGCTGCGCTGCAAAAGCTCAATCGATGATCATTTTGCAATGTTGCGGGTGAGGGGGATCTCGTCGTCCAGCAGTGCGGACGTGGCGGACAGCAGGGCTGAACGAAGCAGCACTGCGGCGGCGTCCAGCGTGATGGCGGACGGCAGCGTGAGGAAGGAGTCCTCGCAGAACTCGCCGTCGGACGCGAACAGTGTGAGCGTCGCCAGGTCGTCGTCCTGGCCGCCGCTCGGCGGGATCTCCACGGTCACTCCGGTCAGGGTGTCGACCAGCTTGTGCGCGCCGAACATGTCGACACCCGCCGAGATCCATGCACCGCCGAGCGCGGTGATCGTGGCCTCGATCAATTCGTCCAGCGGGAGTTCGCTGGGGAGCCGGGTGAGGTCGTCGAGCCGGACCTCCTCCCAGCCACCCCCGGTCCCGGCGGGTCTGTCCATCTGGACCAGGAGCACGTCCGGGTCGGCGACATATCCCCGGACGCTTCCGGCGCGATGGGTGGAGTCCTGCCGGATACGAGTGCCGATCGGGTAGAGGGCGGCCACGGAGGGGTGAGAGGGCATGGCAGTCGGAGCCTTCTGTGTGCAGATGGGCAGAGCGAGACCGGTCGGCGGGTTGGCGGCGGCCCCGAGTGAGGCTGAACGCCCTTTGCAGGTGCCCCGCGCCCACCGAAGGGGCCTGGAGTGAGGCCAGATGCGCCTGTGAGGACCACCGGGATCGGGAAGGGGTTTCCGCGATGTCGGCAGCCTGGTGGCCGCCCCACCGGAGGCTGCCGGGCGGAATCGGCGGCGGGGGCCGGGCCCGTTGCCTCCGGCCCGGTGCGCTGCGCTCAGGGGCGCAGGTGTTCGTCGTCGATGAAGAGGGTTGGGAGCTCGGTGGTGGTCGCGTCGGACAGCACGTCGTGCGGACGGCACAGGCCGGTTCGAAGCGCTCGCAACGCGCTCGAAGGCGGCTGCCCTCAAAAGCACCAGGTGCGGTGGTTACGCGCAGACGGTGCGGCCCGTATCGCGGCTGTTGCCTGCATGCGCGCACGCGGCGTCGATGATGACCAGGGGAGTGGGCGGCATCGTCACCGCCTTCTGGTCGACACCTCCGCCAACGGCGGCCAATCTACAAAAATCTCGGTCTTTACGCAATGTCTCCGGTCCAGAGCGTCCGCGCCTCGGCCAAGAGGTCCCGGTGGCGCGCCCGGGCGTCCGGCAGTGCGCTTTCCAGGCAGCGCCAGAACCGTGGACCGTGCGAGGGGCCTGCCGGCCGTGCGGCGTGGGCGAGCTCGTGGGCGAGCGCGTACTCGACCAGGCGGGCGTCCAGCTGGAAGATGCGCCAGTGAAGTGTGACCCGGAACGGGCCGTCCTCGAAGAGGCCTTCCCTGCGCTTGCCGAGGTCGCGCACCGCCAGGGTCGGCAGCGGCCCCTGAGGGGCGAGGCGGCTCCACAGCGCCGGCGCCTGGGAGTTCATCCAGGCAAGCCCGAAGTCGCGGTACCAGTCGATGACCGAGTGCACCCCGCGCCGGTCCAGGTCGGCCCTGGGCAGCAGCATCACGGGGCCATCGGTCGCGAGGGCCGGAGAAGGGGACAGCCGCAGGACGGACGGCTGGCCGAGCAGCTGGAAGATCTCCCCGTCTTCCAGGCGCAGCGCCGGGCGCCGCGGGGCAGCCTCCCGGTTGCGCCTGGCGTGCTCCTCCAGGGTGGCGCGGTTGTCGCGGATGAATTTGGCGATCTTCTCGGGCGTGCTGGTGGCGAGGATCCGCACGACATGGCGGCCGTCGGCGAGGGTGTCCACCGAGGCCCTCCTGCGGCGCGAGAGCACGACGCTGTAGCTGCCCTCCGCCAGGGCCCCGTCGGCCGCGATGGCCTGGGCGACGCGCGTGGCCAGGTCGGTGGTGGGCTCGGTTGACATTGCGCTCCTTCGAATGGAGTTCGACAAGGGCGTGCGGGCGAAGGCCGCTGCGGGCGCCGGCCCTGAGGTCACCCCGGTCGTCGCAGCTGGCGGATCGTCAGCCGGGCTGCTGCCGGGGGGTGTTGCGGATGCTTGGATCCTGCGTCATACTATAGGTACCTTATAAGGGGTCGTTACAACGGTCCAGTGTAAGGGGTAGGTATCTGCGCCGCCATCGTGCGGCGCGAAGAAGCAGAGAGGGTGGATCGAATGACGACCACCGATCGCCAGCTGCCCGTCTTCGTCTACGGGACGCTGCGCTCCGGTCAGGGCAACTACCGGGGAATCCTCGCCGGTCACACCACGAGCGAGCGCCCGGCGCTCCTTCGCGGGTACAAGTTGCTGAACTCCGGTGTCCCGTTCGCCGTCCCCGGCGAAGGGCTCCAGGTCATCGGCGAGGCGATGGACGTCAGGACCTCGGAGTGGGACGAGGTCCTGTACCGCCTCGACTGCCTGGAGGGCTACACCGGCCGCGACCACGACAGCCTCTACGTCCGCGCGGTCCGCCAGGTCGAGCTCGCCGATGGAGGCGAGATCGACGCGTACGTCTACCTCGCCTCGCAGAGCACCCTGCGCGGCCACTGGCTGACGAACGCTCCGGAGGTTCCCGGTGGAGACTGGCTGGCCGCCGATGCCGCGTAACCCGGTCATCAACCGCAACAACGCGGACCCGCTGAAGCCGCGCAAGATCGGGATCACCGACGACGGGATGGCCGCGCTGCAGGAGACCGCAGCGCAGCTCCACGTCAGCCAGGGCTCCGTCGTCGACGCCATGATCCGTGAAGCGGCCGCGATGCCGCCCGAACACCTGGCGAACGTGCTGCTCAAGCACGAACTGCTCACCCCCGCCGAGTACCGCGCAGTCATGCGCATCCTCGGCGCCAAGGAGAAGGAAACCCCCGCGTCCACCGACGAAGGGGGTGCAGAAGGACTGTAATGTGCGGCCTGTTTGGAATGATCCGCAGCGACTCGTGCGACCCGCGGAAGGCCACCGCCATGTGCGTAGCCCTCGGCATCCTCGCTGAGGAGCGCGGCGTCGACTCCGCCGGTCTGGCGATGGCCACCACCGGCGCCACTACCGAACTGACCCGCGCACCGGCCGTCAGCCGCCGCGACACGAACGCTGGCGGCTGGCGCATCGTCAAGGGCCCCGGCCCGTTCCGGGGCGTGTGGGACGCCAAGTACGGGGCCGCACTCAACGCGGCCCCGGCCGCGATCGGGCACACCCGCTGGGCCACCCAGGGAGGAACCGGCAAGCTGGCCAACGCCAGCCCCCTCCAGGTGGGGCAGCTGATCGGCACTCACAACGGCGACGTGGACGCCTGGCGGCTGCGCGAGGCTTACGACCTCCCGCAGGCCGTCGGCGACACCGACACCGAGGCCCTGCTCCAGGCCCTGGACGCCCAGCGCGGCGTCATCATGCCCACCCTGGCCGTCCTGGAAGCCGTCGTCGGCCGGGCCGCTCTCGTCTGGACCGACCGCCGCTGGCCCAACCTCATGATGCTGGCCCGTACCGCCATCAGCCCCCTGGCCCTCACGCTGGACACCGACGGGAACCTGTACTGGGCCTCCAACCCGGGCTGGTTCGCCAAGGCAGCCCGCACGGCGGGCGTTGAGCTGAAGCGCGACAGCACCTGGCTGATGCCCGAGGGCACACTGCTGCTGGCGGACTTCGCTTCCGGACGGCCGCGCCGCGCGGGGATGTACGACTTCACGGCGACCGCGAGGGCGAAGGACGACCGCCTGGCCTCGATCGTCGCCTACCGCGGATTCAGCACCAAGGACAAGCTGGCCGACCAGGCTGGCGTGGCCCACGTGACGCTGCCGGATCCGCGTCCCGCCATCCGCAACAGCTGGCGTAGTCCGCTGCGGACGCACGTCTGACCTGGAGGACTACCGGACGCTGCGCCCGCACGTGAAGGCCGGGGCCGGGAGCAAACACGTTCCCGGCCCCGGCCTTCACGCGCCGCGGTGCCAACGCGTGCCAGCGAACAGCGCCGTCACCTGCGCCCTGTTCTCCTCCCGGCTGAAGAGGTGGTCCACCATGTTCCGGAAGGAGCGGGTGCTCTGCTCCCACCGCTCCCCGGTCAGCCTGCGGCGCAGCAGTCCCTCCCGCGCCAGGGCCGCCCGTTCGCTGCCGACCGGGTTGCGAGCGGGTGCCGCGGTTCGGCCGGCGTCGCGCAGGGCGGCATCGGCCAGGCCCAGCGACACGTTCACCTGAGCCTGGATGACGCCGGGGTCCAGCGAGCCGTCCCACATGCGGAACTCCGCGTGGTCGCCGGGACTTCCGCTCACCGACTGAAAATTGAGGCCGATGCGATGGCTGCTGTTGGCTGATTGCACGGCGCCGACCCAGACGTAGGGAGAACTCGGCAGCGTGTTGGGCCGACACCAGCGAAGGCCGCGGTGCTCCCGGCTGCCCGGGTTCTGGGCAAGGCGGTAGACGACGTCTTCGTACCCGGCGACCGTGTTGATCAGCTGGTTGTGGTTTGCGACGGTGTGGTCGTAGTCCGGGACGGCAACGTGGACGTGGCCACCCGTCCGGCGGCTGGCCGTACCGCCGTGACGGCGTACGATCTCACACACCTGGGCGAGGTTGTCCCAGGTCTGCGGCTCGTCGTAGAGGATCGGGGAGACGATCTCGCCTGCGACCGTGCTGTCGTACTCCATCCGCCAGGCGCCTGGGGCGTCGGTGTAGCCCTGCCGTGCCGACTCGTGCCAGCCGTGGATGTGCGGATCGGGCGCCAGACCAGCCTCGTGCATGTCGCGGGCGATCGCCCGCTTCGCGGCCGCCTGCTGGGAAGTGGTCATGGTCTGTGGGAAGTCGAACTCGATCTCCACGCCGAAGGCCCTGCCCCCTTCGCGGGCGCCGAGCCCGCCAGTGGCGTTCTCCCGCATGTAGGGCACGAGCGGCTCGCCGTTACGTTGCCGTTGCCTAGCCTCGTTGTAAGCGGCGTTGAAGGCGTCCATGTTCTCGCTGTAGGAGGCGACCGGTGGCCGCGCGCTCCGCTCGGCCCGCGCCTGCTCCTGGGCGGCGATGGAGGCCGCGTGCTCGGCCGCGACCTCGTCCAGCACGTCCTGGGCGGCGAGCCGGTCCGCAGCGGTGGAGGCGGCGGCGTTCAGTCGATCTTGGATTAGGCGGCTCACAACCTCCTGGTGCTGGCAAAGCCCCTCCGCGCCAGCATCCCCCTCCTCGCACCGCAGACCACGGGCGTCGACCTGGAACCGCCCGTCCGAACCCTGCGAGATTCGGGCCTCACCCTCCAGGTACGCCCGGTCGGCCCCATCGCCCACCGAGGCGCCGAGCTGGACCAGGGCGTCCTGGTCGTCGGTGACGTGGCTGCGGATGGTCTCGGGCTGCTGCGGCAGGAACACGAAGTTCCCGGCCTCGTTGAGGTTGTACCCCTGGATGCCGGCGTGATCCAGCGGGATGTCGTTGGCCACCCGCACGGCACCGCGCTCGGGCGCTTCTTCAAGGGTCAGCGTCGACGGGGCCGAGGTCAGGGCCTGTGACGCGGGCCGTGATGGGGCCACGGTGTGGTGCTGATGGTCGATCCGGCTACCGGAACCCACGTCAGTTCCCCTCCTTCCGGCCCGCCGCGGGCAGCATGCCCTCGCGCGCGTTCAGCACGATGACGCCGGCCCCGTGCAGGGACCGCAGCAGGCTCCAGGCGTCCCCGGGGTCGATCCAGACCAGCGCTCCGGCCGGACCCGTCGGCCGCGGCAGCCGGCCCTCGGGCCGGTAGAAGGTCGACACCAGCACCAGCGGCACCGGCGCATCCCACACCCGGACGGTCGGCGGAGTCTCGCGGCTGGAGAGCAGCACCGCCCGCTGCTCATCGGTGCACTGCGCCAGCTCGGAAGCGGTGTCCAGCAGCGCCTGCAGCTGCACCTGCAGGCGCAAGGCCAGGCGGATGCGGTCTGCGGCGCGCTCGCGCGGGCTGGCCTGCGTCGTGTACCCGGGGATGAGCGCATCGAGGAGCTCGTCCGGAGTGTCAGCGTAGGCACGCCAGCTACCGCCGTCGTAGATCATCTCGAACAGGTAGAAGCTCTGGTCGTCCTTCAGCGGCGGGGCCGGCGGTTCGACGGCGGAGGAGGCGTTGCGGATACGGATGACGGTCATTGTCGGTCTCCTACAGGTTCTGCCAGCGCGTCGTGGAGAACAGGGCGGTCGCCTGCTCTTTGTCCTGGGCCCGGTGGAAGACCTCGTCCACCAGACGTCGGAAGTTCAAGGTGCTGCTCCGCCAGGCGTCGCCGCTCAGACGTCGCCCGATCAGCCCCGCTTGCCTCAGCTGCGCGCGGTGGCTGCCGAGCTCCATCGGCGATCCGTACGCAGGGCCTGGGGGATCTTGGCGCACGGCCGCCGCGACCAGCCCGAGGGACAGTTTCGCCTGCGTCTGGATGACGCCAGGGTTGAGCGAGCCGTCCCACAGCCGGAACTCGCCGTGGTCGCTCCGTTCCCCGCAGGCCGCACTCAAGTTGACGGCCATCCCGTGCCAGTTGGCATACGCAACATCGTCGACCTCCCTGTAGCCCCGGGTGGGATCGCGGTTGGGGCGGCACCAGTTCGTGCCGCGGTGGCGGTTGTTCGGCGCACCCGGGTTCTGCGCGAGTCGGAACAGGACGTCCTCGTAGGTCCGGTAGCTCTCCAGGAGACGGTGGTGGTTGTCGATCTCGTGGTCGAAATCGTGCATGCCGACGTGGACGTGCCCGCCGGTGCGGGGGGTGGCGCAGCCGCCGTGCTCCTGGATGATTTGGCAGGCGGTGGCCAGGTTGCGCCAGCTGTCCGGTTCGTCGAACAGGATCGGGGAGACCAGCTCCCCGGCGACGGTGCAGTCCTCCTCCAGGCGCCAGGCGTTGGCCGCATCGGTGTAGCCCTCACTGGCCTGGGCGTGGTACTCGTGCTGGTACGCGTCCCGCGACAAGCCGGCGGCGTACAGATCACGGGCGATTCGCCCGAGAGCCTGTTGCTGGTCGAGGTAGCTGGTACCGGGCAGGTCGAACTCGATCTCCAAGCCGAAGCCGCGCCCGCCCTCCCGGGAAGCCAGACCGCCGGTGGCGTTCTCGACCAGGAACGGCACGACCTCCTCGCCGCGCCCCGCCCGCTCGCGTGCAGCCTGGTAGGCCTGCCGGAAGGCGTCGAAGTCCTCCTCGTAGGAGACGTCATGGTCGGCCGGCCACCGGTCGCGCGCCTGCATCTGCAGCACCGCGGCTGCCTGGTGCTCCGCCAGGGTCTCGTCCAAGACCTGCTGCGCGGCCGCGCGCTGAACCGCCCGGTCCTCCGGCGCGCCCCACTCCTGAGGTAGCCCGGAGACCGACAGTTCCGAACCGCCCGCGCCCGCCCCCGAGCCCCCGTCCTCGGACCGCGCCGTGGCGTAGCTGCTTCGCAACTCCTCGGAGACCTGGGTGAACTGCTGCTCTTCCTCGGGCGTGGCCTGACCGCTATGCACGGCTTCAGCCAGCCGGAGCATACGGTTGATCAGGTCCTGGTGCGCATCATCCGCGGTGAGGCCCTCCAGGCCGTCGGGGACAGTCAGGGTGCGCCCCACGGTGGGGGCGACCAGGTGGTGCTGGTGGTTGATCCGGCTACCGGAGCCCATGGCCGCCTCCGATGCCCTGCTGCTGACCGCCCGCGGCAAGGCCGGCGTAGAAGCGGACGTTGGCAGTGAAGAGATCCTCGGTGCGGGCCTGCGTGTCGACCCGCCCGCCCGCAGTCATCACCGCGCCGTGGCGCGCGTACTGCAAGGGGTTCTGGCTGATCAGACGCAGTCGGCCGCCCGGGAACAGCGCCTGCAAGGAGGCGATCCGGTCGGCGCGGCTGGCGCCGGTGAGCACGATCGGCAGATCCTCCGGCAGCGTGGCCGCGAGGTAGGTCAACCCGGGCAACGCCATCTCTTCCCAGTCGACCTGGGTGCGGAAGGTCTGCAGGTTGACGGCCAGGGCCGGCGGGCGGGTCTCGTCCAGCCAGTCAAGGTACCGGTCCAGGTCCTCCAGGCGCAGCCAGTAGCAGTTCGGGACGGCCGCTACCCCGGCTGCGGCGAGTTCGGAGGCCATCATGAGGTTGCGCCGCATGTTGATCAGGTTCTCGGCGCGGGGCTGGTTGAAGTACATCGACGCGTTCGGCGTCAGCACCAGGTCCCACTCCTGCTCGGCCAGCTGCTCGGCCAGACGGTCCTCCACCCTGCGGGTCCAGTACGCCTCGACCAACGGATCCTCGGCGTAGCCGACCAAGATGGCCCGCTGCTCGCTGCGCAGGCCCAGCGCCTGCCGGGCGGTGGTCCCCTGGAACCGCGGGTACACCTTGTGCGTCGCGGGACTGATCACGCGGCGCAGGCCGACGGCGTAGGCCGGCCACTGCAGCTGGGCGTCCAAGGCAGCGATGTCGTGGCCGTCGACCTGGGGGATGAACGGCGGCAGCTCGGGCAGGGTCCCGGGGATCCTCAGCCCGGTGAAGTGCATGGTGCCGCCGATGTCCTCCATCCACGCGGCGATGTCGGAGCGGGAGCCGCAGCGGATCGGGCAACGGCTGCACGCACTCGAGGCCACGGGGTCCGCCAGCGCCGGGCGCAGGTCCTCGGCGCGGCTGCAGCCGCAGTACTCGCAGCTGGAGGAGCTGCCGGAGCACACCGGCTCGACCGCGTCGGGGTTGTCGATGAAGAACGGGCACACCGCGCAGTTGCACCCGGCCGCCGGCACGGGCACCGGCCTGCCGAGCCGCGGCATGGGAAGGGAGATAGTCAACGCTCGGCCCTTTCTCAGATGGTCCGGTGCTGGACCTGGTCGAAGATGTCGGTGATCAGCAGGCGCAGGGAGCCAGCGTCGAAGCGGTGCAGGACGCGGCCCGCGGTGAGCTGGCGGTTCAGCTCGCGCATGGCGTCCAGGGCGCCCTTGACGATCTCGGCGTCGACAGGCACAGCTTCCGCTGCGCCCTCCTCCGCGTCCTCCGCCTCGGTGGCCGCCCCAGCAGCACCGTCGGCGGCCCGGACGACAGGAGCAGGACCCACACCGGGACCGCCGGACGGCTCGGGGAAGCGCTCTTTCGCCGCGTCGTCGCTGTCCGCCGCTGCCTCCGCGCCGGCTGGTGCGTCGAGCGCGACCGGGCGGGTGAGCTTGGCGGCCCGCAGCGCGTTGGCGCTGTGCTGGGCCGCGCTGGCTGCTTCGGCAGCGGCCTGCGGCGACATGGCGGGATCGCCCGCCTGGGCCCGCGCGGCAGCAGTCAGCAGGTCGGTGCGCCCCAGCCGCTTCACGGCCTGCCACAGCTCGTTGGCGACCTCTCGGCGGCCGCGGGTCAGCCGGGCCAGGTTGGTGCGCGCGGCAAGGGCGACTTCACGCTCGTCCATTTCCGAGGACAGCTCGCGCGGCAGCGTCCGGAAGGCTGCGACGAGCTCCCGGGCCCGCCGCGGGCTGATCTGCAGTCCCAGTCGGCGTAGCACGAGCGACCACGGGGCGGCCAGGCCGACGTCGGTGCCGCGCAGCTTGTCCAGCGCCTCGAACCGGGCCGCCGGGTCGTCCAGCAGCGGGATGCCCTCGTGGACGCTGATCCCGGCCTGGTCGAGGTTGTTCTGCAGGATCGCGCAGCGCTCCAGCAGCAGGGCGGCGGCGAGCTCGCCCGGCTGGAGGTCCTCGCGGGCCAGGTTCTCCACCAGCTGCCAGGTCCGGCGCTCCTCGACTGAGAGCGGGCCGGGGCAGATCACCGCCGGAAGGGCCTCGAAGTAGGGATTGTCGGGCTCGTTCACCGCGCCCCACCGGCAGGCGCGGTAGCGGCGCTCGCCGAGGACCAGGCGCAGCTGGGTGCCGCCGCCTTCGCCGGTCGCCTCCAGTTCCTCGACCAGGACGGGGTGGAGGACTCCGACGGAGGAGATGGAGGAGATCAGGTCGGCGAGTCCTTCCGGACTCACGCTGGGCCCGGGGCCGCGGCCTTGGACGTCAGTGGCGACGGCCCCGCGCAGGGGCAGCATCTCGAAGCGGCGCCGGCGCAGCCGCTCGGAGCGCTGGAGGGTGTCGGCCAGCGCGGCGAAGCGCTCGGCGTGCGGCGCGACGGTCGTGGTGGCGATGGCGGCAGTGGTCACGGTGGGGCCTTCCTCAGCTGCTGGCCGGCGGGCGCAGGAACATGTCGGTGGGCTGCTGGTGGCGCAGCAGCGGCTTGAAGATCGGCGCGAACGGCCCGTGTTCGCGGAGCCTGTCCAGCGTCGTCACGCCGATGGACAGCTCTCCCGCGAGGGACGACAGGCGCGGGTTCGCGCTGGTCATGGCCCCGAGGTCGTTGGTGCGTGCACTCAGGACGCGCTGGCTGGGGTGGTCGAGGACGATCAGCAGCCTCGGGAAGCGGCTGTAGGTCTGCTGCCAGGCGGGCCGGTTGCTGCTCGGGCGCCGGGAGCGCTCGTGCTCCTGCGGGATGTAGTCGAAGTACCGGCCGTAGGCCGCGACCTTGTCCGCCAGGCGGGAGACGGTCATCGTGCACCGGTCCAGCTCGACGAAGGCCCTGATCAGCCTGCGCCTGCCGTTGGTGCCGACGTGGGTGTAGTCCAGGACGGCGTCGCTGATGACATGGTCGTCCTCGAACCGGCGCTGGCCGTCGCGCAGCCGGTGCGCGACCTCCGGGATCCAGTCCAGCGGCCCGAACTCGTGGCCCAGGTGCCGGGCGTGCTGGAACATCGCAATGCCGATCTCGTTGACCGCGATGGTGTGGGCCTGCCTCGGCCCGACCGCGCTCGCGGCCGTCGTGCGGTGCTGGCGGGTGACGCTCTCCTCGGCGTCGTCCATGCAGGCGTAGCCCTCCTCGGAGAGGAACCACAGGAGCTGCGCGTGCCGGGTGTTGCGCCGCAGGGAGCGGACTCGCTCGACGAGACCGCCCTCTGCCAAGCGCTTGAGCTCGCGCAGGAGGTAGACCGGCCGCCGCGCCTCCGGCAGCAACAGCCGGTGAAGCTGCTCGGTGGTCATCAGCCGGTGCTGGTAGAGCACCTGCATGACCATCTGGGACAGCGCGGGCATGGTGGCCGGGCGCTTGAGGGACGTGGTGCTCACTCGATCTCCGTGTTCCACGCCTGGTCGGCGTCGTCGGGTCGGCTGTACTGCTCCTGCTCGGGGTCGACCACGGAGTCCGCGAGCGCGGTGCCGGGGTTGCCGCGAGCGCGGTGCCGGGCCGGTGCCGGTTGCTGCACTGGCGAGTCGCCGCTGTCGCCGTCGGCGGTCGTCCGGGAGGAGCCCCTCTCGGGCACGAGGTAGGAGATCGCGCCCTCGTAGATCCTGTCGTCGAGCGTCTCCAGCTCGGAGAGGATCTGTCCGACGGGCCGCCGGCGCAGGTTGCGGTTCAGGGCCTGCTGCAGGTGGTCCGCGCCGCCGGGGTTGTCGTAGAGGGTGTAGGCCTCTTCGACGCTGGCGCCCCGCACCCGGAACGGCGCGGACATGCCGCTGCCCTGGTTGACGGACATCACGTAGTGGTAGGGCTGCAGCTTGACCACGGTGTTCGGGTCGACCGCGCCGCCCCACCGCTTGGTGACCAGCGCGGCCTCCTCCACGTCCGCGGCTGTGGAGGAGAGGATCGACAGGTTCTGCAGCAGCCCGGCCCGAGTCGGTGCGCTCAGACGCTGCATCATCTGCGTCATCGCCAACAACTTGACCTGGTACTTCCTCAGCTGCTCGGTGATCGCCGCCAGGTGGCCCTTGCTGGCCCCGTCCACCGCGGTGAGCTCGTCGATGAACGTCCAGAAAGGCCGCCGCTGCGAGGGGTGGATGTTGCGGCGCGACAGGCCTGCGCGGAACAGGTCGTAGATCAGCAGGCAGGAGATGATCCGGTCGGTGTCGCCGGAGCCCTCCGGGCAGACGAAGACGACCTTGCCCTCGTCCATCGCCCGCCGGATGTCGTACGTCGACTCCGGGCTGCCCAGGAACGCCTTCAGCGCATCCGAACTGTCGAGGCGCTCAACCAGGTTGGTGACGACCGGCGCGGCCTCCGCCGGGTACCGGGGGAAGCTGTTGCGCCAGAAGCTCTGCAGGCGGGGCGGCAGGTAGGAGGTGACGAGCTTGCGCCAGTCCTCGTCCATGAGCAGGGCCTGGAGCTGGAACACGGTCGGCGCGAGCTCGGGGTGCCCGGCCTCGGCGAACTTGTAGGACAGGTAGGTTAGGGTCTGCACCGACCTGGTCAGGATCGTCTTCGCGCGGCCGCTCGTGTCGCCCCAGTTCAGCGCGGAGGCGAAGGAGTCGACGATCGCGCTGACGACCTTCGGGATGTCCTTCGGCTGCCGGCCCTGCATCGACAGCGGGTTCCACGAGGCGACCATGGCGTCCGGGTCGGTGATCGACAGGTCGATCTCCCACAGCCGGTCGTACAGGCTTTCGTGGGACAGGAACCGCTTCGCCTTGCCCCAGCCGTCACCGTGCGGGTCCAGGAACATCACCCCGTGGCCGCTGTGCGCGAGCGAGATCGCCTGGATCAAGGACATCTCGGTCTTGCCGTAGCCGGACTTCCCCAGGAACAGGCCGAACAGCACCCACCGCAGCGGCACGCCGACCAGGAACTCCCGGCCGTCGGCGCCGGTGACGAAGCCCAGCGGCAGCAGGTCCCGCTGGCCGGTGTACTCCACCAGGTCCAGCGGCGGCAGCGGCACGCTCGCGTCCGGCAGCTTGGTGTGCGCGTTGTGGGCAGTGGGCGGCTTGAGGAGCCCAGCGATCTCCGAGCCGTTGACCCAGCGCCGACGGCCGCGCGGGGAGAACTCCCCGGTGGCGAACCGCCGGTCAAACTGGCGCCGGTACAGCACCGAGTCGGCCCCCACCCGGCGCACGAGCAGGTTGAGGCCCGCTTCCTTCCACTGGTTGTCGCCGCTCCAGATCTCCAGCGCCGTGATGATCTCGTCCAGCAGCATCAGCTCCCGGCCCTCGACCCGGGACGTGGCCCGCACCAGCAGCTGGAACGCGAAGACCGGCTCCTTCGGTTCGTGCGGCAGGAACTTGCCCAGCACAGCGGTCATGTCGGCGCGCACCGACAGGCCCTCGTTGTAGAAGCCGGGGCCACCGCGCCCGCCGGCGGAGGAGCCGGACTGCTTCACCTCGCGCGCCACCTGCGCCACCAGGCCGCCGAGGTCGAGGGACGTGCCGCCGCCGTGCGGCATGCCGGGCAGGACCGGCTCGGAGCCGCGGCCCCGGCGCCCGGAGCGCAGCAGCTGCTTGCGGCGGCGGTTGAGCTGCTGCGCGGTGACGGGGACCAGGTCGAGCACCACGTCCGCCTGCTCGCCGTCCTCCTGGTTCACCGAGCTCAGCGCCGCGGTGATGCCCTGCAGGGGGTCGGGGCGCAAGGGAACGCGTCGCAGCGCGAGGTGGTCGGGCATGGCCAAGGTGAGCTCGGCCCGGGCGACGAACTCCGGGCGCGGATCCTCTGCACCCTGATCCGGACCGTCGGAGAGGATCGCGTCGAGCCCGGCAGGAGGTTCGTCCTCGGCGCTGCGCTGCTTGGCCAGGGAGATGACGTTGGACAGGCTGCTGCTCATCAGGCGGCCGCCCCGGTGGACTCCAGGCTGGCCGGGCCTTCGAAGGTGATGGTGACGCCCGAGGCGGCGGTCAGCTCCTGCTCAGGGTCGCGCAGCTCGCAGCCGACGTAGGCGTGACGGCTGATCAGGGCCAGGGTGCGGCTGCGGGCCTCCACCCGGTAGGAGGCCGGGCCGCCGTTCGAGGTCAGGCGGATTCGTACCGCGGTGGCCCTGCGGGGAGTCAGGTGCCAGCGGGAGGCGCTCGCCTGGGCCCGGGCGAGCTGGTGGACGAAGCGCAGGATCTCCTCGTCGTCGGGGCTGAAGCCGGGCCGGGGAAGGAACTCCACGCTGGCCCGGTCGGCGAGCGCGCGGCGGGCCAGCAGCGACTGCCCGGCGGCCAGCAGGAGAAGCAGCGGCGCGGTGACCAGGACGATGCCGGGAAGGTTGCCCGCCACCGCCGCGCCAGCGGACTGCGCGAGCTGGGGGGTGTGCGAGACGCTACCGAGTACGGAGTCGATCACGTCGACGACGGTCATGCAGAAGTCCCTCTTCCGAAGGCCCGGGCGCGGGTGCGCGGGGCGGTGATGCCCTGTCACCTCTCCATAGATGGCGGCAGGACAGTTGGTGTGACCGTGAAGGCGAGAAGTTTCCGGGAAGCCGGCCCCGCCGCGGCTACGGCGCGGCGACCGGCAGCCAGTCGGCGCCGCCTGCGCTCTGGGTGAGCATGATGGTGATGGTCTGGCGCTCCTGCGCCTGGCCGTGCGGGTCGGTGCCCGCGTACACCAGGTGCGCGTCGACGTCACCGCCGCCCTGGTGGCGGCGGGCGATTGCGGCCTGGACGCGGACGTCGCTCCACGGGGCGGTGGCGGCTTGGCCGCCGAAGTAGGAGGCGAACGCGGAGCGGCCCTGGCCGGTGAGGTCGGCCAGGAGGACCTGGCTGGCCAGGGCGACGAGCTGCTGCTCCTGGGCGGGGGGAAGGTCGGCCGGCTGGGTCTGCTCGAGGACCTGCTGCAGGTAGCTGTCGGGCATGTCTCCGGCGAGCAGGTCCGCGGGCGCGCTCTGGGCAGTGCTCGGCGCCGCGGCCGACGGCGAGGCGGGGGAGGCCGGTGAGGGCAAGGACGCGCTCGCGGTCGGCGCTGCCGGGGCCGAAGCAGAGGCAGTGATGCTGCGGGCCGGGGCCGCGGGCTGGACCGGCTGGGCCGGTGCTGCCCCTGCGCCCGGATGCCGGGCCTGGGGGTGTTCCCGGGGGATGAGCAGCAGGCTGCCCGCAAGGGCGAGCAGCGCGGCGGCGGCGATGAAGGGAAGGCGCGCGCTGCGCGGCGCCGGTCGGTCGGACACAGGACTCTCTCCTCGGTCGGCGAGCTGGGGGAGCGGTTGGCTGTCAGTACCGGCCGCCACCGGTGTACGACCCCATCCACACCGGCTCGGAGCGCACGTTCGCTCCGGTGTGCGGCGCGTTGATCATCTGGCCGCCGCCGACGTAGATGCCGACGTGGTAGATGCCCTGGCCGCTACCCGGGTTGAGGCTGAAGAAGACGAGGTCGCCGGGCTGCAGGGCCGCCAGACCTGCCGACATCGGGATCTTGGTGGGCGCGCCGTCGTACTGGGCCTGGGCGGTGCGGGCGATGCTGACGCCCGCTTGGCCGTACGCGTACTGGGACAGGCCGGAGCAGTCGAACCCGACGGTGTGCGAGGCGGAGCAGGTGCCGTTGAGGTAGCCGTTGCTCCCGTCGCAGAAGCCGAGGCTCGGGCCCGCCGTTCCGCCGCCGCCCCAGGAGTAGGGGATGTTCTGCGCCATCTCCCGCTGCGCGGCGGCGACCACGGCCTGTCCGCGGGCGCTGTCGGCGGGGATGGGGGAGCCGTTGCCGACGTTCTGCCCCATCTGGTCGTAGGTCGCCTTCCAGCCCAGCACCTGGTCGACGTAGACCTGGCTGTGGTTGTAGCGCAGGATCGCGCTCCGGAGCTGCTCGGGCTTGCCCAGGTCCGCGGTGCCGGGCCCGCACAGGTACGTCGCGGTGGTCAGCGTGGCGTCGAAGACGTTCTGCGGGCTGCGGACCCCGTCGCCGTTGCCGTCCTGCCCCTCGCTGATCCAGGTGGCGGGCATGAACTGCATCGGGCCCGCGGCGCGGGCGTAGGCGCTGCCGCCGGCGAGCTGCTTCTCCGCGTCACTCGCGTTGTACATGGCCGTGGTGTTCCCACCGGTGCCGGACCCGTCGAGGGCCGGGCCGTAGATCGCAGGACTGATGTCCCCGTTCGCCGCGATTGAGCTGCCCGCGGCCTGGTTGGACTCCACTTCGCCGATCGCCGCGAGCAGCGACCACGTCATCCCGGAGCAGTTCGGCCGCAGCTTCGGCAGGTGGGCGACCGCGTTGTTGTAGGCGCTCAGCAGCACCGGCGGGATCCCGGCCACGCTGGAGACGGCTCCGGGCTGCGCGGCCTGACCGGCCTGGGCGGACATGGTGGCGCCCAGGACCGCCGCGACCAGGACCAGCAGCAGGATGAAACCCGTGAAGGGCAGGAGCAGGACGCCGACGAGCAGGGCTTTCTGCTGGCCCGTCACGGCCTGCCCCCGCTCGGCGGCTCTGAGGGGCGGGCGGCCCGGCCCCGCGGCCGCGCGGGCGACGCAGCCGGGGCCGGAGCGGAGCTTGGCGTGGTCGGGGAACCGGTGGCGGCAGCCGCCGTCGTACCGCTGTCCGCCGGGGCCGCAGCCGGGGGCCGGGCCGCGCCGGGGTTCGGCCGCCGGGGGGAGGCGAGCGGCGCACTGGGACCGGAGGTGTTCGAGGAGGTGTCCCAGACCGAGTCCGCGACGAACTTGGCGCCGCGGCGCACGGCCCGTCCGGCGGCCCGGCTGTTGTCCGCGTACTCATGGAGGAAGGGCTTGGCCTCGTTCCACTGCTTCTTGATCGCGCCTCCGAGCCGCTCCTCCACACGGACCATGGCCGCGCTGGTCTTACGGGCGGCCGTGCTCGCGCCGCGCTTGGTTGCGGCCGCGCTGCGGGGGATACCGACCGGCCAGCCAACGGGGCTGGCCAGGAAGCCGTACTTGGCGGCGAACTTGGTGGTGCCGACCGCAGCCTTCCCTGCGGCCAGCGTCGCCCGGCCGCCGCGGGTGTTCGACATCCGCGCGGCCAGACGCCGGGCCAAGGCCTGCTTCGTCGCCTGCTGGGCGGCGACCTTGGCCGCGGTGGCAGTGCCCCCGGTGCCGACCGCAGCGGCCACGTTGGTGGCGGCACGCACCACCTTGCCCAGCCGCCCGCCCCTTGCTGCGCCCCCGCGGCCGGGCTGCGGGCCGACCCACAGGTCCTTGGCGGAGCGGCCGGCCTTCGCCAGCGGCTGCGTGACCTTTCGGGCCTCCGCTCTTCCCTCGCCCCAGATCTGCTTGAGGGACGGCGCGGTCTCGGCGTAGCGGCCAGGGGCCGCGAAGGCGCTACGGCCGGAGCCGCCGACACGCGCGTTGGCGAGCTTGCGGTTGATGCCGACGGCGACCTGCCGCGCCGTTTCCTTGATCTTCTTGTGCCCGGCCAATCCGGCCACCGCGACGAGGTCGATCGCCGCGAACTTCACGGCCAGGACGGTGCCGGTGTCCGACTTCAGCAGGGCGAGAATCATCAGAATGAAGATCGCCAGGAAGAGAACGCTCAGGACCACCGCGAGGACGGCCTTGATGATGGCGCTCACCCAGCGCCACAGGGCGGCGCGCCCGCCGCCAGGCAGGATGCCGACAGTCAGCGCCCAGGGCGCCCGAATGGCCTCGAACGCCACCCAGCCCTGCGCGACCAGGAAGCCGCCGCTGACCAGGGTGATGAGGATGACGCAGATGAGCGCGGCGACCGCCACGAACAGCGCGCTGAAGGCGGTGTCGGCCGAGGCCTTCTGGGCGCTGGGGTCGAAGTCCTTGGTCTGGCAGGTGTCCTTGAACCGGTTCCCGGCTTCGTGGAGCTGGTTCTGGTAGCGGGTCTCCAGCACCTCGCCGGAGGGAAGGTTCCAGGCGTTGTACTGGACGATGCTGTAGACCGCGTACGCCTTGGCGCAGTCGCCGGTGAAGATCCGCCCGTAGGTCATCAACTCGGTCGGCGCGACGACGAACGCGTTGATCAGCCCGCTGGTGATCGGCGTCGCCACCGACTCCGGGCTGCTGGACGACGAGCCCGGATCCTTGGAGAGGACCAGGTTCGAGACCTGCAGCGCCAAGTCCTTGGACTTGCCGACGACGCCGTCGTTGCTCAGCAGCATGTCCGAGCCCTGCGCCGCCGGTGCGCCGTCGGTGCCGAGCAGGATCTGGGCCGGGGAGAGCAGCACGGTCGCGGCGGCCGCGGCGACGACCAGCGAGATGCCCGCCTCCGCGAAGCCGCGGGCCCGCTGCCGAAAGAGGATGTGCCAGCCGCCGTACAGCGCGGCGAAGGTGAGGAACAGTCCGACGAGCCCGAGCCGGTTGACGACCTGGTCGCGGATCGTCTGGGAGATGTCGGCGACCGGCGTCACCATGATCTTCGCGAGTCCGAAGCTCAGCGCCCAGTCCACCAGCCAGCACACGAACCCGACCAGCCACTTCGCGATCGTGAAGAACAGGCTGGTCAAAAAGCCCCAGATCTTCAGGTCGAAGTCGTCCCAGTCGCCGGTGTCGACGTTGACGTTGTAGACCTGCAGCGGTGCGCCGTACTCGTCGTGGCCGTTGAAGGGAGCGAGGATGCCGCTGCCGTCCTGCAGCGGGAGGGCGAGGTTCTTCTCGGGGCCGGAGCCGTTGGCCACGCCGGTGGCGCCGGGCGACGGGGTGGGGTTGATGGAGGGGACCGAGGCCGGGTCGGTGGCGGCCGGGGTCGGCGCCGGGGTCGGGGTCGGGGTCGGCTTGTCGGTGGGGGTGGAGCCGGGCGCCGAGGGCTTCGGCCCGGGCTGCGGCGAGGGCACGGGGGTGTCGGCCCAGGCGATCGTGGTGAACAGTGCGACCAGCAGGCCGATCAGGACCGAGGTCACCACCAGGCGCCGCCTGCGGCTGCCGCGGCGTGCGGCGCGCGGCGCTATGGCGCGGGCGGCGGTGCGGCGGCTCATGAGCGGCCCTTGGCCAGGGAGAGCTCGCCGGGGGTGGTGTGGATCGCGTCGGCGGCCTGCTCGTCGGCCGGGATCAGGACCTTCATGCCGCCGATGCGGCGCTTGAGGTCGCGGTAGAGGCATTCGCCAGCGCGGATCGCGCGTTCGTGGTCGGAGACGTTCACCGGGGAGAGGCTCTCGGTGATGATCTTCAGCATGGTGGAGTCGGTGCCGTCCAGGCCGAGGAACTCCAGGGCCCGGGCGGCGAGCTGACGGGAGCGCTGGCGAAAGACGAGGACGTGGGTGATCAGGCCGCGGATCTTCTCGCCCTGCTCGTTGTCGGGGCCGATGTCGTAGGGGTCGTGCGAGGCGGCGAACAGACCCGCGTTGTGCTTGCGGCCGTCGCGGACGATCTCGAGCATCAAATCCAGGCCCTCGGGGCTGGAGGAGAGCCACCAGCACTCGTCGAAGAAGACACCGGTGAACTCGTCCTCCGACATGAAGGCGATCTCCCTGCACAGCGCGGCTACCAGGTACATCAGCCGCCAGCCGAACTTCTTCTCCACCTCCAGCCGGCTCAGGCGGTGCTCGTCGAGCTCCTCCTTGGTGGGCAGCTTGAGGCTGGAGACGGCGAAGACGATCGAGTCGGCGTCGGAAACCCGCACCACCGGCAGGTTGGGGTCGAAGATGACTCGGCCGAGGTCCTTCTTGGCGAGGGACCGGAGCTTGCGGACCAGTTCGCTGGCGGCGGCGCGCACGGCGTCGTCGTTGGGCTCTTCGGGGTCGGAGGTGCGGGCGCGCTCGACGAGGGTGTCGATGAGGCCGGACATGCTGCGGTTGGCGCCGGTGTTGGTCGCCTCGATGGCGTCGGCGAGGGTGACGCCCTCGACCGACATGGAGGCGATGTCCAGCAGCGGCGTCAGGAAGCTCTCGGCGTAGCGGGCGGCGCGCGGCCCGGTGAACACGCGCAGGGGGTCAAGGCTCAGGCCGGCGTTCTCGTCGACGTCGATGACCTGGGTGGTGCCGGGGCACGCCTCGACGAACCGGACCCATTCGCGCTGCGGGGTGCGGTCGATGACCAGGCCTCGGCCGCGGCTGGCGGCGCGGGCGAGGCGGTGGCCGGTGGACAGGATCGAGTACAGCGCCGCCTTCAGGGCCACCGACTTGCCCGAGCCGAGCTCGCCGATGAACGCGGCGTTCGCGGCGACGTTGACCCTGGGCCCGTGGGAGAAGTCGACCAGGACGGGCCGCACGCCGCCGCCGGACAGCTGCAGGCCGAACAGCGAGCCGGCGTCGTCGCCCAGGCCCTGCCCGGAGAACGGCATGCCCATCGCGAAGTCCCTGGCCAGCAGGATCTGCGCGTAGTCGTTCATCACCCGGGGGCTGCGGGCCCCGGGCAGCATCGCGTGGAAGAGGTTGACCTGGTCCCCGGCCGGGCGCTCCAGGGTGTAGTCGGAGCCGCCGAAGTGGTTGCGCAGGGCGGCCATCTGCTCGTCCAGGTCCGCCGGGGAGTCGCCCCACACGCACATGGCCACCGACGCCCGGATCTCGACCTCGGTGGAGGAGGAGGTCAGGCGCGAGCGGTACTCGTCCAGGGAGGCGGTGTCCTTGTCCAGGTGCGCGGGCACGCCCGCGACGTCGCCGTCGTACTCGGTGTACTGGTGGGCCAGCTCGTTGGCGCGCCGCCTCGACTTCGGCTCGGCCTTGGCGCCGGACTCGATGTGCAATCTCACGGTCCAGTCGATGGGGAAGGAGAACTCGTCCAGCGCCGAGAGGTATTCGCTGCCGGGGAAGACGAAGGAGTCCGGCATCTCCGACATGACGCAGAACGCCTGGTAGCTGCTGCCGTACTCGGTCTCGGCCCGCAGGTACTTGTGCCGCAGCGGGTTCGTGGGCGCCTTCGAGGCCAGCTGTCCGCGGCTGCCCTCGTCCAGGAGGACCTGCGTGTGTGCGGCCACCGTGCGCCCGCGGCCGCGGACGCCGCGCGGTGCGCCGTCCTCCGGCAGCAGCGGCTCCTCCAGCCCGCGCCGCGCGCTGTGGGCGTAGATCCACAGGATCTCGGCCTCGCTGGCCGGGCGCAGCCGCACGCCGGAGGGCCAGGTCGCCGCCAGGCGCCGCGCCTGGGTCAGACGGCGGGCGACCTCGTCCGCGGGGACGGCCGCAGGCAGCAGACCGAGCGATCCCATCACCTCCGCCGCCGCCGAGGCGGTGACCGCGCGCAGGCTCTCCCTGAAGTCCGCGTGCGACAGCGGCACGGCGAGGAAGTCGACACGGCTGGTCAGCTTGAGCTCCTCCAGCTGGCGCAGCACCTTCCAGGACAGCTCGACCAGCTCGGGGGACTGGTCCAGGTCCACACCGGAAGTCATCCGCTCCACCACGGACGCGGCGTCAACCTGCGGGCATAGGCTCAGCAGCATCACTTCACCGCGCAGCGCCTTGAACAGCGCCTCGAGCTGGTCGAGGCGCTCACGCTTGGTCTGGCGGGAGGCGTGGGCGTAGTTGTCGGACTCCACGCGCCACACGCCCCACACCGACGCGCTCGTGGTCCAGATGAGGTTGCCGCTGATATGGCGGACAGGCAGACGCATGGCGTTCTCCGGGAAGCGAGTGAAGGAGAGGGAAGGGGAGGGGTCAGTCCTCGCCGAGCTCGGCGAGGAGGGCCTGCAGCGCGGTCCGCGCAGCCGGGGTTCGGGCCCCCGCCCGGGGGCCGGTGGCGCCCGGACGGGGGGCGGCCACCGGCCCGCGGACTGCGACGGCGCCGGGTCGGGCCCCGGCCGCCGCGGCCCGCCGCGGCCGCAGACCCTCAGGGGCACGCGGTGCGGCCGCGGGCCGTGCCGCGGGGGCTTGGACCGGCCGGGCCGGCGACGGCTGGAGGGCCGCCGCCGGAGCCTGCGGGGTGAGCGTGATCCGGGTATCGAGCAGAGCCGGGCGCCGAAGCCGCACCGGGCGCCCGGCCAGCCGCCCGGCCCGCGGGGTCGACGCGTAGGTGAAGACCCCCAGCAGCGCCCGGGCCGGATCCCGGCCGTCCATCCGCGCGTACCGCAGCGCGAACGCCAGCCCCCACGGAACGGCGACCATGACCAGCACGTTGCCGGGCCCGAAGTGCGCCCACAGGGCCTTGGTGGTGATCAGCACGACGAAAACCAGGACCATCGTCACAACCTGGGTGATCGTGTACGGCCCACCCGGCAGCCGTCCCGCACCGGGCAACTTCCCGATCACGAGCGGGCTGCGCCGCGCCCGGGTGTAGGAACGCCCGACCAGGACGTCCTCGCCGGTGCTGCTCACGCCGCGGCCTGCCCGTGCTGCTCAGGCGCGGGCGCCGCTGGCGCTACGGCTGCAGGGGCGCGGGAGGCGCTGACCTCGGTGCCGACCTTGTTCTGGACGGTGGTCATGTTGTTGATGGCCCAGATGACCAGTCCGGCCAGCACGAGGGCGACCAGGGTGGCGACGAAGGAACGGGACTTCCACCAGGCCATCAGCACAGCGATGATCCCCATCAGCACGGCGGCGGCCAGCGCGAGCGTGTTCAGCTCGGCGATCTTGGTGTTGCCCCAGGTGATGATGTCTCCGGCGAGGTGTACCTGGCCGGTCACCGGGTGCGTGGGTGCGGGCATGAGCGGGACTCCTTCTACGGGGTGGTGGAGGCCGTCGCCGCGGGCGCGGCGGCGGGGGACTGGGAGACAGCGGGGGCCGGGCTCGGCATCGAGGCGGCGCTGCCCGGCGCCAGGCGCGGCGCCGGATCGAGGCCGTAGACCTCCCAGCGGCCAGCGCGGGCGCGCAGGGTGAGCGCGTAGTTCAGCGCGAAGGTCCCGGCGTTGGACGTGGCGTTGACCCGCGCCAGGACGCGGCGCAGCGCGCCGTCCGCGGGCACCGCGGAACCGCCGCTGGAGCCGCCCGGGCTGTCGTCGCTGATCCCGGTGATGGCGAGGGTGGAGTACGGCGCCGGGCTGACCGGATTCATGACCACGCCCGGCGCGGTGTACGGGCCGAGCTGGCCCGTGCCGGTCAGGTAGGCCGCCAGGAAGCCGCTCACGGTGGCCTGCGCCGGGTCGCTGCTGCTGAGCGCGGACGCCCCGTAGACCAGGGCGCCGGGCCGCAGAGCGCCGGGTGCGGAGACCTCCGCGGGCAGCGAGGTCGCGGTGTAGCCGACGGGGCCCGCGCCCTGCTGCGCACCACCGGCCGCTGCCGGGCCGGTCGCCGCGATGCCGACCTGGAAGTAGTGCAGCCCGGTGTCGACCGCGGGCTTTCCCTGCGGGTGGGCGACGACGTCGGCCGCGACCGTCACCGACCAGTAGCCGGGCGAGACCTGGGTGCTGGCCATGACCACCGTGGTGGCGGCGGTGCGGGCCCCGGGCGGGTTGTTCAGCGCGAGGGTGCCCGAGTAGTAGGGCGCCACGCTGTTCTCGGTGCCGGTGCCCGCGGCGAGGTAGGCCTGGACGTACAGCTGCGCGAAACCGGCCGGACCGGTCCCCGATGCCGAGGTGGCCGAAGTGCTGGGACTGGGCCGTGCAGTGCTGGCGCTGCTCGGCCCGCCGAGCAGCGCGGCCGCGCCGAGCACCGGCCCGGCGAGCAGCGCCGCCCACACGCCGATCCGGGCCAGGCGGGCCGCACCGGCCATCGTCGCCGTGCTGATCTGCCACCCGCTCGGCTCGTCCTGCAGCTCCGCCTCTCCGCCCTCGTCGACCTGGTCGAGGAGGGCGAGGTCCTGCACGGCGGCGGCGCGCTTGCTGTCCTTGCGGCGCGCGCGGCCGCAGCTGCGCTTCACTTCCGGCCCCGGGCGGCCGCGCCGAGGACCGCGCCGCGGGCCTTGGCGGTGAGCTCCTGGTCGGACAGCGCGTTCAGGCGCCCCCACGCGGCACGGGCCTCGGCGGCCCCGGTGGTCAGGAAGGCCAGGAGCTCGGCGTGCGCGTGCTCGTCGAAGGGACTGGTGACCAGCACGGTGGCGAGTCGGCGAAGCAGGCGCTTGGCCTCGACGACGGTACGGGCATCGGCATCGACGGCCGTGGACGGTGTCTGCTCGATCTGGTGAGGGATCACGTGCTGCCTCTCGGTGGACGGGGTCGCGGAGCGGTACAGGGCAGAGGAAAGGCAACGGGACTGGCGGGGCGTCATGCGGCCAGCCAGTAGGCGTTGTGGTCCGCGGCGCGCAGCCGGCTGACGGCGCGCGAGCGGGCCTTACGGACGCGATCGCCGTCGGAGCCCATGGAGCGCGGGGTCCGGCCGTCGCGGCTGTCGGCGTCGACGTAGTAGTCGGCGAGCAGCTGCGCCTCCTCGGACCGCAGGACGCCGGTGCGCACAGCCCAGACGATCAGGCGCAGCAACTCGGCCCGCGCGGTGCCGCTGTGGACGTGCTCGTAGTCGTCCTTGCCGAGCAGCTGCAGCTCGGTGGCGTCCATGAGCAGGCTCAGGCGCTCGAAGCGCTCCTCGGGCTCCAGCCCCTGGTCGCCCGGTCGCCGGTCGGCGATCTCGGCGACCTCGTCAGGGGGCAGGGGAGCATCGTCGAGGAGGCGACCGAGGGTCTGGCGGGCCAGGGTGAGGGTGCGCAGGGCGAGGCCGGTGTAGATGTTGCGCGGGCACCGCCCCAGCGGGTAGGTCCGCACGACCTCGAACAGGGCGCCGACGACGACGGAGAACGCCTCTTCGAAGTCGATGCCCGGACGCAGCTGGCTGCGGGCCATCCGGGCCGCCTTCGGCAGCAGAGCACGGACAGTGACGAGCCAGGCGACCTCGCCCTCGTAGCCGCCACGCGGCACGCGGTCGAGGAGCGCGCTGAGAAGTGCGTCGTGGCCCGGCCAGTCGCCCGCCCGGTAGAGCTCGTTCAGCAGTGTCAGTACCTCGCCGGTGCCGGTGCAGTCGGTGAAGAACTCGCTCTCGGCCGCCCAGCCGCCGACGACCGCCTCGGCCCGGGGGTCCTGGCACATCTGCAGCCAGGCGCGGTGCATCCGCATGTCGGTGGAGTCGTGGGGGCCGGACTCAGTGCCGGCGGAGGTCGGGCGGTGTGCCATGTCCGGGTCCGTCCCTTCGCGTCGATCGGGGTGATGACGCCAAGGTGCCGAGGCCCCCCTTGCCAGCCGTCTAGACAGCCGCGCCGCCGGGACCTCGTCCAGGGGATTCGCGCGCGCGATCCACCCGCGCGGCCGCACCCGCGCGCCGCGCGCTCACGCTCTTGTCCATCGCCGCGCGCCGCGCCTGGGTGCCGACAGCGCGCGCCGCGCGGCGATGGACACCCGCAGCAGCGCGCGCCCCGCCCGGCTCGAAAAGGGACGCTGCGCTCGCGCGGGCGCCGCGCGCGAACCCCTCTGCGGAACCGCGCCGAGCAGAGCGCGGGCACCGGCCGAACAGCTCCCGGAGCCCAGCAGGAGCTTCCGATGCCGGTCCCGGGGACGGAGGCGGACCACAGAAGCAGGGCGGCGGACCCTGGGGCCCAACCGGCCACCAGGTGGCCGCCGCAGACGAGGCAACGCGGCGGCCATCCCGCCCTCGGGCGGGCCCGCCGCTCGGCATGTCCACCGGTATTTCCCCTGGACAATCGCGTTTGTCCAGGGGAAACACGGCCGTCAGCAGGGGTTGTCCATAGGCCCGGCACCGGCCGCCGGGCATGTCCATACCCGGCAGCGGCCAACCCGCTCGGCCCACGCCCGCCCTGCGGCCGGACCCAGAGCGAAGACCTCGCGCCCGGTCCGGCGCGCCGCCCTTACCGGTCGCTGCACGCGGCCGCGGGGCCCACCAGCCCCTCCCGCGCGGCGCGGTCCTCCCAGCCCGACGGCGCGCTGGCGACGGCTGCGGCCATGCGGGCGACGCGCGCGGCGCGGGCCTCACGGTGCTCGCGCGCGCGGTCGCAGGAAGAACACAGCCCCGAGTCCGGACGGCGCGCGGTACTGCGGCGCGCGCACCGCGCGTCGGCACACCGCCAGCCCTCCGGCTCCTCCGCGCGCGGCGCGGCCCGGCCCGCGCGGCCCCCACTCCCGCAGCCGGAGGCCCACTCCGCGGCAGTGTTCTGCGCGGCCAGACGCGCAGCGAACTCCTGCAGCAACTGATCGGCCCCCTGCCGCTCAGCCTCGGCAGCCGCCTCCCGGGCAGCATCCAGGACGGCTCGGCGGGCCACCGCGCCAGCATCAGCGCGAGCGCCCGGCCGGTGCACCTGGGCGGCCTCCGCAGCCTCGGCCGCCCAGTCACCCGCCCGCTCCAGCACCTGCCGGTGCTCGCACCGGCCGCACTGCCCGCCTTCACCGAGCCGCTCCCCCAGGTGCCCGCAGACCGGGCAGATCCGCGCCCCGTCCTCCCGGACGGACGCCACGTGCGCCACGCACTGGTCGCACACCGCGCTGCGTGCCGACGGCGCCCCCGCGGTTCCGCGGATCCCGCAGCGACCACACAGCGTCACCGACGGAAGCTGCGACAACAGCCATGCCAGAGGGCTGCGGATCACACCGCGGTCCTCCAACGGCCCGCTCATGCTCATCGGGCCAACCCGCGCAGCGAGCTGCGCCGCCAAGGACTCCGGCGCCACGGTGCACAGCACGACCTCGGCGGCCCGCACCGCGACCGCGCGCTGGCCCGGCGTCATCGCGTCCAGGACGAACGCCACCGGCGCCAGCGCCGTCCGCACCCGGCTACGCGCGGACTCCTGCCGCCAGCCACCCGGCCGCGCGCCACCCGCCCGCTGCTCCTGCCCGGCATCGGGTGAGCTGGTAGGGGTTTGTCCCTCCGCGCGCAGCGCGCCCGCCCCAGCCGGGTTCCCAGAGGCCAGCCGCACGGGCCCGGCCCCGGTCCTCGCGCGCCCGCGCGCACCACCGGCAACGGCGGCCGACCCCAACGCGGCTTCGCCGGAGACCACCCCTGTACCCCCACCCTCTACTCCTGCAGCAACCACCGGGGTGTGAGTGGTGTGCAGGTCTGCCGTACCGTCCGGCTCTGCTGCTTCCAGGGCGTGCGCCTCGGGGCCCGCCGCCACCTGGGACTTGTCCGCAGCGGCGGGGCACTGGCCCCTGACTGCCGCAAGCGCAGGGTCTGAAATCGCGCGACGGCACGCTCCCGTGCCGCTTACCGCGCGGTGCGCCGAAGCCACCGCCGGGATCCGGATCTCCCCGCGCGCGGCCAGCCCGGACGCGGTGGCCTTGCGGACCAGCTCCAGCACACCCGCGCGCTGAAGGCGCGCTAGGACCCGCGCGCCCGCATGGATGCCGCTGCCGACCAAGCGCGCGACCGTCACTGCGGGACGGCCCACCCGCGTGTTCACCGCCCCGCCGCACAGCCGGACCCGACCATCGGCGCGCGCCTCCAGCACCAGCAGCACCAGCGCCAGCCGGTCGGTCGCCGCGCCGCGGCCCACCCGCGAGGCGAGCAGCCCCGGCAGGGTCCGCGTACCGTCCTGGTGCTCCCAGCCCGGGCCGAACAGCCTCTCCACCAGGCGCAGCAGCGTGGCCAGCTCTGCCCGGGTCAGGGCCAGGGGATCCGTCCCTGCGGCGGCGGCCGCGCGCAGCCCCGGCACCCTGCAGTCCAGCCCGGTCACCGCGCCGGAGGCCGCCCGCCGCTCCACGGTGTACAGCGCACCCGCGCGACGCAGCTCGGCCAGCGCCTTGTCCACGGTGGAGTTGCCCACCCCCATCCACCGCGCCAACTCGGGCACGCGAAGGCGCGCGACGCAGCCAGCGTCGTGGCGGGCCTTGGCCGCCACGACGACCCGCAGCAACTGCGCCGCATCCGAGAGCCCGGCGCCCACTTCGACCAGGGCGCGCACGGCTGCCGACAGCCGACGGCGCATCGTGCGGCCCAGCTGCAGGGGGTCGGCCGAGACGTGTCCCTGAGGGAGACCACCAGGAAGAACAACGAGTCCGGTCCGCCCCAGGGCGCGCGAAGGCGCGGAGCGGGATGCGGGCACGTTCATGCCCGCGCCCCGCTCTGACCCCCGACGAGCCGGGACGAATCGGGTGGATGTACGTGCGGCGTCGATCACGTACAGCCATAGATGGTCAGACGAAGGCCGGTGTGACCGCAGGGCCGAAAGTTTTCCACAGGTCACTAGCCAGTGGCATGGAAGGGGGGGGTGATCTCGCCCCCACGAAGAAGGGCTCCCACCATCGGGGCCGACGCACCCAAGGGGGGTGATCTCGCCCCCACGAAGAAGGACTCTCGAAGATACGTCGACCTGTTGATGGGGGGCGAGATTACCCCCATCAACAGCGTGGTCTGACGTCGCTCTCGGGATGAGAAGATGGTCGTTGGCAGAGGTTGCTTCTGAGGTTGCTTCTGAGGTTGCTTCTGAGGTTGCCTCTGAGGTTGCCTCTGAGGTTGCTTCTGAGGTTGCTTCTGAGGTTGCTTTAGAAACCCTCGCCCGAAGGGTCATTCCCGCAGCTCAACGGCCATTTGTCCATAGGGACTGAGGCGCCGACAACTTCTCTCCGGCCTGGATGACGGGCGAAGTTCGGGCATAGGGCACCAGGGCGTCAAGCAAGAGCTGAGGAACAGAAGAGTCGGCGCGCAGAACAGGGGCGGAGACAAGATCCCGGCAACCTGATGCTGCGCGCCGACGGCGTGATGGTTGATCCGCTGCGCGGTGGCCCGGCGGCACCGCTGCGCGGCGCCACCGGCCCGGGAGGGGAAGGGGACGGCTGGGGCAGCGGGGCCGCCGGGGAGGTCAGTAGTCGTCCTCGGACAGGGCAGGCAGCTGCTCGTAGGTCCCGGAGAGCTCGTCCCAGTAGAGGCCGACGTACATTACGTCCTGCCGCTCGCCCTCCTCGTCAGCGATCTCTCCCATCAGGGCCCGCCGTCTACGCTCTGCTGCGCCCGCG
Source organism: Kitasatospora sp. NPDC001540 (assembly GCF_042894345.1). Lineage (NCBI taxonomy): Bacteria > Bacillati > Actinomycetota > Actinomycetes > Kitasatosporales > Streptomycetaceae > Kitasatospora > Kitasatospora sp. NPDC001540. The sequence continues at coordinate 4,022 of NZ_JBIAVO010000042.1, read as the reverse complement.
CTGGACGTGTTGAGTACCGTGACGGGCGCCTTGGCCGTCAACATGAGGACGCAGTGCGGAGCCGGATTCCTACATGTTCTTCATGACCTCGATGGTGAAGGGGAGATCGATGCTGCTGCTCAGTTGCGCGCGAACCTCGTTCTCGACGTTTCCTTCGAGGGAGACGAAGAAGATCTTCGGATCGCCGGGTTTTGGATCATCCTTTCCAGACGAGCGCCATACTTCGATAGGCCCGACGGGCCGTCCTCGGACTAGGCCTTCGGCCGCCTCTCGGGCCGTGTCTTCCGAGACACCACTCACCGCATGAATCGTCACGTGTGTTCGGGTAGCCATGCATCGAGTTTCCTGCTTCGGGGTGTATCCCGCATACGGTCGCGCCCTGGGCACTGGCTGTTCTCCCGGCCCGAGCCCCGACGCCCGGTCACTCCCAGCGCATCCCGAGCTCGGTCAGGCGTTCGGCGCGGGCGTGGGGGATGCTGGTACGGCGGCTGCGGCTGTTGGCGATGAACAGGCCGAGGCTGATCTCCAGGGTGGTGCCGTCGGCCAACTGCAGGGCTTCCTTGTGCTTGCGGGGGACGTTCAGGTGGCCTTCACGCTCGCGGTACTGCGCGGCGGCGGCGAGGTTGCGCTCCTCCGTGGCGGCACGCGGGACCTTCGGCGCCGGCAGTTCCTCCGGCTCCAGCGGGGCCAGGCCCAGGACGTGCTCGCACATCCACTGCTGGGCGGGGCCGAGCTTGCCCCAGCTAGTCTGCTGCGCCCGCGCCCACCCGGACAGGTCCTCGCCCTGGACGACCACGGTTCCCGGCTTCGTGCCAGCCAGCTCGCCACCGTCGGTGACGTAACGCCAGGCGAGGGTGAAGCAGCGCTGCCACTCCACCGCCCAGGCCGGGCACCAACCCGGGTCGATCGCGTCGACCGCCGCTTTCCGGTCGGCCGGGAACGCCCCCGTCCAGTCCAAGCCGCTCTCGCCCGCCTCGGCGCGCCGCTGGAGGGTCTCGGTGCGGCGCTGGGCGGTGCGCCAGTTCTTCAGGATCGTCCCGACCGGCCGCCCGTCCCACACCGCGTCGTTGGGCGGGCAGGCGTGGCCGTGCTCGGCCGCGTACCCGGCCACCGCGGTGAGGTTGTCGGTGAAGGCGGTGTCGAACGCGGACCACACCATGCCGAGGGCGTCGAGCTCGGCGATGCGCTTGTCGTCCAGGATCCCGGCGGCCTTGTAGCGGCGCTGGTCGGCCACCCACGTGCCCAGGCGGTGCCCGGAGGGTGCCCGGTAGGCGTAGGGGACCTTCGCGTCGCCGAACGCCTTGCGGTATGTGGCCAGCTCCTCCAGGCCGCGCCGGAACTCCTCGCGCTCGGGCTCCAGGACCCGGGTGCGGACGAACGCGGCGATCACCGCCGGGTCCCGCTCGGTGGAGAAGCTGAGCAGCCGCTCCTCACCGCTGGCGGAGCGGACCTCGTCCATCTCCCCGGAGTGCCGCGGCTCCCGCTCCGGACGGGTCTCGGACTGCGGCAGGGCGAGGCGTTCGACGGCGGCCTCGTCGTGGGCCCGCAGGGCCAGCAGCACCTTCGCCAGCCCGTCGTACGCCTTCGAGGTCAGCAGGTCCTCCCCGCTCTCCCCGGCCGCCAGCAGCACCGGCACCACGATGGTGGCGACCTTCCCCGAGTCGGGGGTGGTGCGCAGCGCCCGCCCGACGGCCTGGACCAGGTCGACCATCGAGCCGCGCACGTCCGCGAAGAACACGCTGTCGCACGCGAACGTGTCCACCCCCTCCGACAGCGTCTTCACCGACGCCAGGACGTGCCGCAGCAGCCGCAGCCCATCCGTGGGCCGCACCAGCTCCGCGAACTCCTCCAGCGCCGCCCGGCGCTGGGCCGGGGTGTGGTCGGCCTCCAGCCAGCTGGTGCCGACCAGCTCGGGGTTGGGGTGCAGCGCCGGGTCCTGCTCCCACAGCGTCCGGGCCACGCCCGGCAGGCCGGTGCTCATCGCCCGCGCCTCCGCCACCAGGTGGTGGAACGACAGGGTCCGGCTCAGGTCCCACTCCGCGCACGCGGACAGCAGCGCCGTCTGCAGCGCCGCGAGCCGGGCCCCGCGGTACTCGACGGAGCGGATGTCCGCGCCGCGCTGCTCCATGCCCTGCAGCACGGGGTCGGCGACGTCGACGCACACGATCCGGTATGGGGCAACCACGCCGTCGGAAATACCTTTTCCGAGCGGGTAGTCGTGCGCGACGGGGCCGAACAGCTCCTCGTCGTCCATGCTCGCGATCAGCTCGGCCGCCTCCACCCCCGCCTCGGCGGCCCGCTCGCGGTCGCCGTCCTTGAGCGCCCACACGCGCGCGGTGGCGGTCATGAACAAGCGCCGGTCGGCCACGATCCGGGTATTGTCCAGCACCGCCGCCCACGGCCGCCCGGCCTCACCGGACACCCGGTGTGCCTCGTCCACCACGGCGAGGGAGAAGGCCGGCAGGCCGAGCTGGTGCGCCTTCTCCAGGTGCCCCAGGCCCACACTGGCGTAGGTGGCGAACACGGTGACCCGCCCCGGCCCGGCGGTCAGCTTCACCAGCTCGGCCGGATCGGTGGTGCACCGCACCCCCACCGGCTGCTCGTACCCGGTGAGCGAGCACAGCCCGACCATTCGCCCGCCGTGGCCCTCGCGCCGCCACACCGCCACCGTCTGCTCCAGCAGCGGCAGCGAGGGCACCAGCACCAGCGTCCGCTGCGAGCGCAGCCGCTCGGTGATGTGAACGGCCGTCAGCGACTTCCCCGAGCCCGTCGCTGCCCGGAGCTGGCACCGCAGCCCCTGTGGCGGCACCACCCCCGACGCCGGGAGCGTCAGAAGTCGTACACAGGCGTCAGCGGCCTCCACCTGATGGCGACGGAGATTTTTCATCATGATTCCAATTTCCTTTCCCGGAATTGGAGGGGCCAGGAGAGAGGGCATTCGGCCGCTGCGGCGGCTCAGTCGACGACGTGCTCCAGCGGAAGGTGATCCCGGTAGTGCTGCGACTCGAACCACTCCTCCTTGACGAAGACGGGACGCGTCAGCCGGACTCCTCCCACCTTCTGGTCCCGCAGCAGCACCCCCAGGTCGGTCAGGGCGAGCGACCCGTCAGGGGTGAACAGGATCCAGTGCTCGTTCTCCGAGGCGTACTCCAGCAAGAACTCCTGCCCCCGCCCCGGATCACCCCCGCCCAGCGGCACACCGGCAAGGAACACCTGAGGCCCTGACACCGCATCCAGCGCCACGCAGGCAAGGCCGCCCGTCTCGGGGTCGTAGAACGCCTTCACCCCGTCAGCGAAGTCCTCCTGCCCGTACGGGCCGCCCACGCGCGCCAAGGGCTCCTCGACGCCCAGCGCCTGCGCCACCTCGGCCGGAGACATCTCGAAGCGCAGCGGCCCCACCCCGGCAGCCGCCACCAACTCCCAGGACTCTCGCTCATCAGCCCCGCCAAAATCGGAAACCAATTCCCACCGCCTATAATGTCCCGCCCGCACCAGAATCCGATACCGGCTATCCGAAGGAGCCCTAGCCCTACCCAAGCACTCAAGGAACGTACCAACAGAACCATGCTCGATTACCAAAGTCTAGCGGCACATCATCTTTGATGCAGGCGAACGGGCGAAGCCCGCCCCCTCGCCACCCCAACGAGTGACCCCGTCATCCGACACGCCCCGCAACGACCCCCACCCCATGAACACCGCCGGACCCACGGTGCGAAGCACCCACCAACCCCCCCAGCCCACCCACCCCAGCACGGGCCGAAGGCCCCCACCCCATTCGCCATCAAACTCCGCGCGAAGCAGCGGAGATGACCCACCACCATCCACCCGAACCCGGCACCCGCGAACGGGCGAAGCCCGAACAGCCCGGCGAAGCCGGGCAGTCGGCGGCGAAGCCGACGAGCCACCCCGTGCGAAGCACGGGGCCCGGCCGAAGGCCGACAGTCCCGCCGCCGAGGCGGCGCGCAGCGCCGAAGGCGCAAGCAACCCGGGCCGAAGGCCCGTGGTTACCCGGCGCAGCCGGG